>JAITHT010000078.1 GCA_031279825.1 Desulfovibrio sp.
AGCCTGTGGAGCGGGAAAGGCTCAAGCGCCCGTGATGAAGCAGGAACCCGCCTATGGGACGCTCGAAAGAGCGCATCCGATAGGAATCCCCTCACTTTAGGGAGGGGAGGATGTCAAATGGGAATCTTTATCAAGATTATATGCGATACGACAATGTAAAGATTATCCAATTCTTTTTATAAGTCCAAATACAGAAAATAGTTTCTTTAATATAACATTCAGGTCAATAGGAGTAAAAAATACTATTCATATTATACAACATCCAACATCTGTTGAAAATTTGATATATTCTTCACCAATGAGTTCAGTAGATCCAGTCTTTATGTCTGATGATCAAATTAAGTCACTGATTTATTTTGATAAATCTATGGGGGGGGCACTCAAAAGAAAATTTGGTTATCTAGAGCACGGTTAAAATATGGGAAATTAGATAATGAACAGATTGTCGAAGAAGACTTGAAGAAAATTGGATACGAAATAATATATCCAGAATTGCTATCTTTGCGAGAACAAGTTGCATTGATTAGTACATCTGCTGTTGTTGCTGGATCTGACGGCTCAGCATTCTTTTCTCTACTTTTTGCTAAAGAAATATATGGAAATTTTTTTGTATTCAACAGAAGAAAAAATATACCACCGACTATTCCTTATGTCTTTCAAAAAAGAAATGTTCAATTTGAACAGCATACTTTTGATTTAGAATTAGTTAATAAAGGGCCGATTTCTATTTTTCATCATCCAAATCCACATCAAATCACAGATATATTAAAATCTGCACTCTGACAATTTACAGATAAAACTTGTCTATCAAACTGTCTGGTCCAATATAGACTCACGCTTTATAACCGACAGATGATGTCAGAGTATCTGGGATTTTGGATAGTGTTGACTTATAGATAGATTGTGGTGCGCCATAAGCAAGCTTGAAATATTTTTGCTATGGCGATCTCAAATGATGTATATCTTTAGGTAAACACTCTCAACCCGGAATCGCACATCTCATTCTGTGCTGGACTCCATATGCTTCCTGTGCGAAGATATGCCGACATCACGAGGGATGTCGGCCCGGTAACGTAAGGGAACCTGTCTCGCACCATTTTTCCTCAGGTGAACTCCAATGTCCAATGTCTCCTGGTGTCATAAAGATCTGCTGGACACTAAAAGTTTATCTCCTTCGGAAATCACGTATATTCTGGATACTGCGGAACAGTTTCAAGAAATCAACACCAGACCCGTTAAAAAAGTACCTACCTTGCGAGGCAAGGGCATCGTTCTTTTTTTCGCCGAACCCAGCACTCGGACGAAAACTTCCTTTGATATTGCGGGCAAACGTCTTTCCGCCGACACATTTTCCCTATCCGCCTCCGGCAGCAGTCTGATAAAAGGCGAAAGCCTGAAAGACACCGCCCTGACCCTTCAGGCCATGGCTCCGGATATTATCGTGATTCGCCACTCTTCGAGCGGCGCCGCGCAATATTTGGCCGAACGGCTTGACTGTTCCGTAGTTAATGCCGGAGACGGCTGGCATGCGCACCCCACTCAGGCGTTACTTGATGCGTACACGTTACGCAAACACTGGCAGGGAGCCATACGCGGTAAATCGCTTCTTATTGTCGGAGATATCACCCACAGCCGCGTTGCCCGTTCCAATGTGCATTTACTGACGCAACTGGGGGTCAACATACGCATATTTGCTCCACGTACCCTGATTCCCAAGGGCATCCATACATGGCCTGTAACGCTCTACCATACCTTGGATAAAGCGGTTGAAGGAGTGGACGCCATTATGTGTCTGCGTTTGCAGTTGGAACGCCAGCAGGCAGGCATGTTGCCTGATCTGACGGAATATGCCTCATACTTCTGCCTTACTCGCCGGCATCTCGAAATGGCCGCTTCCGGTGCCCCTCTTCTCCACCCCGGCCCCATCAATCGTGGTATGGAAATAGCCTCGGACATAGCCGATGCAGCCCAAAGCCGCATTCTGGATCAGGTAACGGCGGGAGTAGCCGTACGCATGGCCGTACTCTTCATTTTGGGAACCAGATGGAATTGATCGTATGGTTCCGCAGAGGGAATATCAAATAATCATCGCTGTGAGGATTGCGCACCATTCGCCGGCCGTAAGGCGGAGCATATCTCCGACACATGCTGTACGCCGGCTATAAAAAAATTTCCAAGCGGACATGCTTGTTGACCTTTGGAGGCCCTCTCCTTTTTTGACTTTTCCCCATCCTGCAACGTATCGCCACGTTCCCGACAATGAACAGGAAGTTCCTCATGCACCCGACAGATTTGCATATTGATCCGGCTGATCCCTCCCCTTCAGGTATTCTGCTGACCAATGCGATCATTCCGTTTCTCGGCAAAACTATCACCCGCGATATCCTGGTAAGGGAAAACCGCGTAGTTGCCTGCGCGCCAACCGGCGGCATTGAGCTTTCCGCTGATGACGCATCCTCCTCTCTGCGCGTGGACGCAACGGGTAAACTGCTATTTCCCAGTCTGATTGATGCTCACACGCATCTACGTGAACCGGGTTTTGAATATAAAGAAGATATAGCCTCGGGTCTTCACGCCGCCGCTTATGGAGGTTTCGGTACGGTCATGGCGATGGGCAATACCCGACCGGTAAACGATACCTCCTCTGTCACGCGCTACATGCTGGAAAAGGCGGCCTTGTATCATCCCCACGGCCCCCGCCTTTTGCCGGTGGGCGCTCTGACCGTGGGGCTGAAAGGCGCTGAACTCGCTCCCATGGGAGAATTGGCTGAGGCTGGCTGCGTGGCTTTTTCCAACGACGGTCGTCCGGTCACCAATACGGAAATTTTCCGTCGGGCAGTGGAATACGCGGCCCAATGGGGACGTCTGGTCATCGACCATTGTGAAGACGAATTTCTGGCCAAGGGCGCGCATATGAATGAAGGAGAAAGCAGCGCCCGCATGGGAGTCAAAGGCCAGCCCACAGTGGCCGAAGCCCTGCATGTGGCGCGCGATATTCTGCTGTCAGAATATCTGGATCTGCCGATACACCTTGCCCACATAAGCTGCCGGCAATCCGTGGAACTTATCGCTTTTGCTAAAAAACGCGGCATTAAAATCACGGCGGAGACATGTCCCCATTATCTCGCTCTGGATGAAACGCGGCTTGAACGGTACGACGCCTCAGCCAAAGTCTCTCCGCCGCTACGTTCTCCTGAAGATGTCCTTGCCGTTAAAAAAGGCGTCAGCGAGGGCCTGTTCGACATGTTCGTGACCGACCACGCTCCCCACGCGCCGCATGAAAAAGATCATCCGCTTAATGAATCCCCTAACGGTTTCATCGGCTTGGAAACCGCTCTGCCCCTTACTTGGGGCTTTGTCCGGCAAGGCTTGCTCTCCGAACAGACATTGATTCGGATGTGGCACAGCGGCCCATCGGAAATCTTCGGCATACGGATCAATACTTTTATGCCGGGAGATCCTGCGGATTTCTTTCTTTTTGATCCGGATATGGAATGGAAGGTGAGTCGCGAAACTTTACATTCAAAAAGCCTCAATACCCCCTTTTTAGGCCAGACGCTACGCGGCAAAGTGACGGCTCACTGGATTGGCGGCCGCCGCATTATTTGATGGCAACGGATGCAGGAATGAAGTATCGTGTTTGCCATCTTCGATAGGAGGTTAACCTTGAGGCGGTCCATTCAGCGTAGCATGGTGGCCTGCGAAAATGAATTTCGCCTGTGCCTTATGGGCGTGCGGCGCGCGGAGCTATCGCCGCGAGAGAGATTTCAGAACGAAATTCCGCGCATGGAGGGAGTACGGTTGTTCCGACATCCCGTTTTGATAAACCCATCATGAGGAGGGACTACTGATGACGCAGCCTTCATTCAAGGATGCCATCACCATTTGCAAGTCCATCATGCGTAACGGTTTTGACGCGCATGTCGTCAACACCCAATTGCAGCATGATCTCATAATCGCTTTACACGATGTGGCAATAGATCTGGCCACCGATGCCCCTTGTGATGAACTGGCAAAAATATTTCCCAACCTGATCCGTGCTGAAGACAAAGACGCTCCGGGCCTTATGGCCTTACTCCGCGAGAATGAAGCGATGTATCGCTTTTATTGTATGAATATTGCCGATGCCTCGTTGCCGGACAGCAGCCTGACGCGCCTCACCCCCACCATTCTCAGCCGCATGAGAAAACTCGGTCCGTTACCGGGTTCGCTTGTCAGCGGCATGACGTCTCTCGCGCCCTCCTGCTCCAAAAGTTCTCAGGGATTTGACGACTTTTCCAAAAAGGAAATCAAATTGGAAGGGCTGCCGGAAGAAACCCTGCGTAGCGACTATCTTTTAAGCATACGCGCCTTTCGTCACGCGGCTAACTACGATCTGCCCATTGAGCCCAATACATGGATGAGCATCGTACGATCCTCCCAAAGCATTCTGGACTATGTGCCGATTCAACAAATTATGGAAGAATGGCGTAAAGTCGCTGCGGAAAACATGTGGAGATTTGTACAAATGCTTTTTGACAGCCAGATTATGCACGGTATTCTGCCGGAGATCGCCGGCTTGGCCCGCGTACGTCAGACCAAGAACGACTCGGGTGTGGAAGAAACCGTTCTTGAACATAGTATTAACTGCGTCCGCTATTACCCTGAAGGAGAGTTCCATCACGACTGGTACGGCACCTTCGCCATGCTCTTTCATGATGTGGGCAAGCTCTATACGGCGGAACACTACCAAGGGCGCTGGACGTTTTATGAGCATCACCGCGTGGGCGCCAAAATTACCCGGAAGATTCTGCGCCGTCTGCACATGCTGCCTGAAGACATCGAGCTTATTTGCCATCTGGTACGCAATCATATGCGTTTTCAATTCATGATGACAGACAAAGGCATACGGCGTTTCAGAGCGCAAGATGAATATCCCCGCCTCATTGAAATGTCCCGTGCCAACATTAAGGCCAGGGAAGATAATTACACGGCTTTCAACCATAATACCAAATATCTGGAACGGGCGGAAATGCCGGAGCAAATGCTTGAACCCCTCCTCAACGGCAACGAAATTATGGAATTCACGGGACTATCCCCCGGCCCGCTTGTAGGGCATATTCGCCATGCATTGCTCACAGCCCAAATAACCGGAGAGGTGACTACGCGTGAAGAGGCCATCGCTTTTGCCCGCACCTGTATTGAGAGCCGCAAATGACCCTGCGACGCGATTTACATGGGAACAAGGATAAACAGCCATAATATGAGCCGGAATCATTGCAAGCGCAATTTCAAAGCAAGGAAATACAGCTATGAAAATAGGCTACATCGGCCTTGGCCTCATGGGTAAACCGTGTTCTTTCAACCTCATTAAAGCCGGGCACAGTTTGCATGTATGGGCGCGCCGTCCAGAAACGGCCAAAGAAGTGGTGGAACGAGGAGCGAGGTATTGCGGCACTATCGCCGAAGTCGCGTCCCGGGTGGAAGTGCTTTTTCTCAACGTCACAAACTCCAACGATGTGGAAAACATACTGTTCGCCGACAACGGCGTCATCAAAGGAGGCAAAAAAGGGCTCATTGTCGTGGATATGAGCACTATCTCCGCCATCGCCACCCGCAATATGGCGAAACGCCTCAAAGAGCACGGCATTGAACTTGTGGATGCGCCGGTTTCCGGCGGCACCATCGGCGCTGTCAACGGAACCCTCACCATTATGGTAGGAGCGAGCGAGGAAATTTTTGATCGCGTCAAGCCCCTGCTTCTCCATATGGGCACAACCGTCACCCGTATCGGCGACAGCGGTGCCGGACAGGTCGCCAAAAGCTGCAATCAGATTATCGTTACCGGGAATATTATGGCTGTCGCCGAAGCTTTTCAGTTCGCCAAGGCCGCTGGCGTGAATCCTATTCCTATCCGCGAGGCCCTGCTTGGCGGTTTTGCCGGCAGTAAAATTCTGGACATCCACGGCAAACGTATGCTTTCCGGCGACTATACCCCCGGCTTCAAAACCGCGTTGCATAAAAAAGATATGGGCATTGTCCATGATATAATCCAGGAACTGTATCTTGAGGCGCCGCTGTCGGAAATGGGTTTGGAAATACTGGCCAAGGCCGTGGAGGCCGGTTACGGCGACATTGACTCCTCCGCCATCTTCAAACTCAACAATACCCAATAGTTATTGAAAAACCGAGAAAAACCTTTCTCGTCAATCCGGACAACATCGTTTTACCGCAAAGAGGTACCATATGCCTGAAATATCGTTGCATACCTTGCTTGCAGCCTATGTTGACAGGATTCCGGATGCGGATGTCCCGTCCCAACGGGTAGCCTTCGGCACATCCGGACATCGCGGCTCCTCCTTTGCAGGCAGCTTTACCGAAAGCCATATTCTCGCTGTGACCCAGGCGATTTGCGACTACCGTAAAAGCCGTAATATCGCCGGACCACTTTTTATAGGCGCCGACACCCACGCTCTGTCCTCGCCTGCCTTGGAAACGGCTCTTGAAGTTTTGGCGGCCAATAACGTGGCAGCCCACATCCAGGACAATGAGGCGCCTACTCCCACTCCGGTGATCTCTCATGCTATTCTGAGGCATAACCGCAAAGACTCCGGCGGCACGGCAGACGGCATCGTCATCACTCCCTCGCACAACCCCCCGGAGGACGGCGGCATCAAATATAACGAATTTCACGGCGGTCCGGCGGGAACCGCGGTGACAGGCTGGATCGAAGAGCGCGCCAACGACTATCTGTCCGACAAAAACAGACAGGTACGACGGATGACAAATGCGCGCAAAGCTGCCTGTATTAAAACGATGGATTATATCCGTCCCTACGTGTTGGACCTGAAAAACGTCATCGACATGCAAGCCATAGCCGGTTCCGGTCTGCGTCTGGGCGCAGATCCCTTGGGTGGCTCCTCCCTGCCCTTCTGGCAGCCCATTGCCGAAGAATACCGCATTTCCCTTACCGTCGTGAACGCAACTCTTGATCCGCTTTTCGGCTTCATGCCGCCGGATCATGACGGAAAAATCCGTATGGACTGCTCCTCTCCCCACGCCATGGCCGGGTTGATATCTCTTGCCGAAAACTACGATATCGCCTTCGGCAACGATCCAGACGCTGACAGGCACGGCGTTGTTACGCCTCGGGGACTGATGAACCCCAACCATTACCTGAGCGCGGCCGTATGGTATCTGCTCACCCATAGGCCCCGCTGGCCCCAAAAAGCGGCTATCGGCAAAACCACCGTCACCAGCGGCCTGCTGGATAAGATCTGTGAATCTCTGGGCTATGGCGTCTATGAAACACCGGTGGGTTTTAAATGGTTTGTCAACGGCCTGCATGACTCCAGCCTGTTGTTCGGCGGAGAGGAAAGCGCAGGAGCGTCTTTTCTGCGTACGGAAGGCGGACCGTGGACCACGGATAAAGATGGCATTATCCTTAACCTGCTGGCTGCGGAAATGACCGCCGTAACCGGAAAGAATCCGGCGGAACTCTACGCCGGACTCACCGCGCGCTTCGGCGAACCTCACTATGCCCGCATTGATGCGGCCGCCTCTCCGGAACAGAAAAAAATCCTCAAGAACCTCTCTCCCGCCGCGGTAACGTATAAAGAACTGGCAGGGAGCCCCATATGCCGGGTGCTCACCCATGCCCCCGGCGACAATGAAGCTATCGGCGGCCTGAAGGTGGTGACGGAAAACGGCTGGTTCGCGGCTAGACCATCCGGCACGGAAGATTTGTATAAAATTTATGCGGAAAGTTTCGTCAGCGACGCTCATCTCCGGCAACTTCAGACAGAAGCAAAAAAACTGGTGGACGCCGTTTTCATATAAGAAATGCGAAGCATCCTGTTTCTTCCCCCGCTTTCCCAGATAAGCGGCGGGCTGGCAAATCTCTGTCAGACCGCCCGCGATTTGCGCGAACTCAACTATGACGTAGCCCTTGTCTGCCCCGACGACAATGCCGTCGCTCTCAGTGATATGCGAAAGTCGGAATTCGCCTTCTTACCCTGGAACAAACTCCCGCCCTCCCCATCGGACATCTGGATCATTCCGGAAAGTTGCCCGAATGCCTTGAGTCCGGGCATACGGCAGGGAGCCTCTGCGCGACCGGCGAAACCGATACGCGTTGCCTGGATGCCTCGTAAAAACAAGGCCATGGCTGAACAGATTCATTGTCCGAATGGGAAAAATAACCGCCGGCAATTATATGCGAGAAGCGAAAATGCCCGTATTGGCAAGCCTATGGGAGAATCTGACGGCAGACTTGTGAATAGAATTCCATCACACAATATGCTTCACGGCAGTATACGGGCATTGCGCGCTTGAAACGCTTGTTTTACGGTGCGCGAAGCTCACCCGTGAGCATCCGCAGACGGCGCTGCGTTGGGATTCACAGCGCCGGAGCAATTGCACAGTGAAACCACTCTGAGAATGGAGAAAAATCGTGTCCGCTCTTCCTTACTGGCTAGCTCTCGGCGATATCCATGACGACATCTCTCGCCTGGAGGAAATTCCGGAACTGGAAAACGCCGCCGGCGTTATTATCACTGGCGATATAACTCTGGCCGGCGGCATTAAGCAGGCTAGACGCGTACTTGAGCCTATTGCCAAGCGCGTCCCCCTGCTGTTGGCTCAAATCGGCAATATGGACCAAGAAGAAATAACCGGCTGGCTTGAAAAAAAAGAGTGGAATCTGCATGCCAGGGCCAGAGAACTGTTTCCGGATATTTTGATCTTGGGCGTCGGAGGGTCGCCATCCACTCCCTTTGGAACCCCCAGCGAATTTACCGAGGAACAATTGAAGGAATACCTGGAACGCGCCTATGCGGAAGCAAAGCATATACTGGCGGGCAATCCTCAACTTCCCGGGGCAAAAGCCACGACGCCCCGCCTTATTCTTGTCTCCCATACTCCTCCGTACTCCTCCGCCTGCGACAGACTGCGCTCCGGACTTCTGGCAGGTAGCGCGGCGGTACGCGCATTTATTGAGAAACGTCAGCCCGATATCTGCATATGCGGTCATATTCATGAATCACGAGCGCAGGACCGTATAGGCAAAACCCTGGTTATTAATCCAGGAACAGTACAAGCGGGAGGTTATGTACTCTTGCGGCTACGGGATTCTCTCAACGGACAGGACCTTGAGGCGGAACTCAAAATATTGCCGTAGCGAAACAAAAAACAAGGAGCAGCACGCGTGCAGTCTGCCGTACCTCTTTTACTCGGATTGCGTCCGCAGGGTGTCGGCTTGGCGGTTATGATCGCGCTCTGGCTCTGCGCCGGAGTATGGCAGTCCGTTACGAGTAAAACTGCCCATGCCGCACATTACGGCAAAACAGTCCGTGTATCCGCGAAACGAGCGTATCCGAGTCTTGAAGAAATGGTCGGCCAGATGATTATGATCGGTTTTCGCGGTACGGGCGAGGAGCCCGTGTCAGACGATCTGCGGGACATGCTTGCCGATATCCGCATGGGCCGCATAGGCGGCGTTATTCTTTTTGATCATGATATCACGGATAAAAACGCAAGGCGCAACATCCGTTCCCTTGAACAGAGCAAAGCGCTTATAGCCCGACTGCAAGCAGCCGCACCCTTACCTTTATTTGTCGCTGTAGATCAGGAAGGCGGCCGGGTACGGCGTTTCAAGGAAGCCCACGGCATGCCGTATACCCCCTCACCTCAGGAACTTGGCCGCAGAACTCCCGAGGAGACTTTCAAAGATGCCCTGCACATGGGAAAAATTCTGCATTCCTTGGGTGTTAACCTTAACTTTGCCCCCTCCCTCGACGTGAACAGCAACCCGTTGAGTCCGGTTATCGGCGCTCTCGGCCGCTCATTTTCCGATAATCCCCTCAAGGTGGCCGCACATGCTCTCGCTTTTGCCCGAGGGTTAAGCAAGGCCGGAGTACTGAGCTGCTACAAACATTTTCCCGGCCACGGCAGTGCGACGGACGACACTCATATCGGCCTTGCCAACGTATCGGCAACATGGCGCAAGCAGGAGCTTGAACCATACCGCATAGCACTAGCGTCACAACCGCCGGCAATGATTATGGTGGGGCATGTAGTACTCCGGCAGAAAAGCGGCAGTCTGCCGGCCTCGCTTTCCCGCAACGTGATCAACGGCATGCTGCGCCGCAATCTGGGATGGAAAGGAGTCGTCATTACCGACGATCTGCAAATGGGCGCTATCGCGGAACGATACCACACGAAAGAAACTATCAGACTGGCAATATCGGCCGGCGTGGATATTCTGTTATTCGGCAACAATATAAAATATAATTCCAAAGAAGGCGCCGTCATTCACTCCATAGTTATGGACATGGTACGCGCCGGACATATCCCGCCGAAACGGATTGAGGAATCGTACAAACGTATCATGAAACTTAAAACAGGTCTCGACACATGAACAGCATCACAACACTGCTGGTGGATATTGAACATCCCGACTCCTCAGGGCGTCTCCAGTTGATGTGCGGCAGCGGATTCAGTCTTCTGCGTACGGATGCCACCGGCCGCGACATCTACGGCTTCACCCATGAAGATCGTGAATATCTGCTGATTCCTCTTTCTTTCGCAATCCATGCCGACAATAGGCTGGCCATGACCATCCCGACATTGTATGAGGAATGGTTTGCGGATATGCGCATGGACGGCGCCCGCATCCGCTTTACCTCGCCGCACGGGGAGCCTTTGTTTGCCGCCCTGCCGGAAGAATATCGCTCGGATTCCGGCGTACTGCGCATTGACGCCGACGGAACCGTTTTCATCATCATGGACAAAGCGGATCCGGCACACAACGCAAAACGGGTGCCGGAACGCGAATCATACCATGAGGCAAGACGGGACGACGCCTCTGCCTCGGCCGGGCATAGCCGCGCCCGCGGACACGGGCATCACGGACACGTCGGGTGCGGACATTCCTCCCATAAGGCAGGCAGCCGTACGCCGTCTCCATCATACGCACTGATCAGCATGAGCGATCAAGAACTCGCGGATACCATACGAAAACGGGTTGAGAGATTGAATATGCTGCTCAAACAAGCGGCCGCCGCCGGCCTTGACGTGGATATTCTCCTTGCGCCGGGTTGCAAATCAGAGAACGACACGGCCGGGCATCCTTTGTTAACGGTAAGAGGGATAAGCCGCTCTCTGTAAATGGCCCGCCGCAACGCCTCCCTCTCCCAGAGGAAAAACAGCCGGCGCAGTTGCAGTATCACATGTTACAATCATGAAAGGTTGTGCTCGACGCTTTACGGCGACGTTGTCCGTTTTCCATCGGCGGCTCTCCGGCGCATCAGGCGTGCACGGTCCTGGCTCTGGCCAATTCCTGGCCGTCCGCCTGACGAAACAAGCTATGGATGAGAGTATGCGCCTCGCCTTCCTCCTTCGCAGTCAGGCAGCCTATAACATCACCGTACAACGCCTCCGCCCGAAAAAGCAAATCGATCCGCTTAGGGAGCCCTCCTTTACCGGCGAGACAGGCCCCTTCCAGGGCGAAATCCACATAGTGGACATGGTTAAGATGCTGATTTTGATCAATATCGGCAAGCCGCACGGGGAAAAAGAGTTCAGCCTGCCCCTTGCCTGCCCTCGGAATACGTATATCCCCACCCTCATCCACCAGGGGAGAATGTTCCGTCGCAAGCGCCGCCATATGAGCGGGCAGACGCTCCACACGGCGTGAGGAGAGCCCCATAACCACCCATTGGGTAACGGATGTGGCCAGAATTTGCCCCGCCTGATCATACAGAACAAAATCCCGCCGAAAATGCAAACGCTCAATGCCTACGGGACAGGTTTCCACCGTTATACGCTCGCCGGGACCGGGACGGCGGTATAGGCGCAGACGCATTTTGGCCAACACCCAGGCCAGATTATCAGCAGCCATGCGTTCAAGGCCCACACCAAGCATATCCGCATGAATGACGGCAGACTCCTCCAGGCAGTTGCAGATGCACTGGATACGCATCAAGCGATCCTGCCCCATTTCATGACGACGGGTGAAAAAAGTCTCGACATGCGCCTTCACAGCTTTTTTCCTCCCGCAACGCCGGTATGAGCCCGCATCTTCAATCCGAGGAGGCAGACGCTCTCCCGTTTAAAAACGGTAGCCCAAGGAAAGGGAAAGAATACTTGTTGAGCTGTCGCGGGTTCTGGAATCAAGCACATGCGTCTCGGCGCTTGCCTTATATGAACGGCGTTCAGGCTTGATATAGGAGAAAGCCACATCCAGAGTCCAGGCATCCCAATTGAAACCCGCCCCCAAGCTCATCATATGCCGATCGCCGGTAGGCACGAGATAATCCGCGTAACGCCTGGTCATGGGCGACTGGTCGTATACATAGCCCACGCGCAAAGCGAGCCAGTCCAGCGCCTTGTATTCCAGCCCCGCGTTAAGGCGCCACGTATCCTTCCAGTGTTTGGGATTCTCAGATACGGCAATAGGATCGGGCAAATGGATATTGAGGGAGCGAAAGGTGCTCCAACGTGTCCAAACGGCACCGACCTCCAGAGAAAGCTTCGGCAACGGTGTCCAAGCGATGCCGCCAGCGAGAGAATCGGGCAGGACCACAGTGGCATGCGCATCGCCGTTTTTGAAGACATTGCCGTATACGGCCGGAGCGGCTCCAGCTCCTGCCGGATCTCCCTCATAGCCAATATACGAATACTCCACGTTTCCGTCAGCGCGAATCTGCGCCTGGCTACGATACTGTAAGCCGACGGCCCACTGTTCGTTAAACTGGTAATGCCCGGCAAGGTTGGCGGCAAGACCGAAGCCGTCGGCATCCTGTATATTGCTGTCGGCTTCAAGCGTACCCATAGGATTACCCGGCACAACGGGAAACCGCGCCCGCTTTTTCAAATCTATCGTCGCATAAATCACCTCAAGGCCGATCGCCAGAGAGAGCTTGTCCGTGGCCGCCCATGCGATGTTGGGATTAAGGGAAGCCGTCTGGAGCGCGACCTCGTAAATGTTGAAACGGCCCATCCAGTCATGGGGATACTCAAGCCCCAGACCGAAGCGGGAAAATTCGCCCACACCCGCCGTAAACGACTCGTTCAGTTGCTGGACATAGTACAGGTGCGGCACGAGCCAGACAGAGGACTTCAAGCGGATGCTTTCCCTGCGATTAGTGGCGGAGTCGGAGAGATCCATCTTGCCCTGCGGCGCTATGGCGCTTACGCCGCCCATGATCCGGATGCCGGTCAGTTTGGTCATAAGCGCCGGATTATACGCCACGGCTGAAGCATCAGGTTCGCGCGCCATAAGTGCGCCGCCAAGCCCCACGCCGCGCGCGCTGTATTCGTACAAGGCGAAGCCTTCGGCATACGCGCCGCCTGTGCTACTCAAAAAAAAGATAAATGCCGCAAGCCGTATGCCGATACGTACGTTACGCACTGTTTGTTCTCCTCATTACATCATACTGCCGCATCAGCGGAGTCAAAGCGTCCCGTCTCACTGTGTACCGGGCAGGAGGCCGGGGATCCTTCCATAGTTGTCTTCAAGCCGGACAATATCATCCTCGCCAAGATAGCTCCCTGTCTGAATTTCAATTATTTCAAGGGGTATGCGCCCAGGATTGGATAAACGGTGCCGTGTACCCAAGGGAATATACATGGACTGATCTTCTTGCAACAAAATATCCCCGTCGCCCACAGTGACTTGGGCAGTACCGCGCACCACAACCCAGTGCTCGGCCCGATGATGGTGCAATTGTAACGACAGGACAGCCCCGGGACTGACAATGATCCGTTTGACCTGAAAGCGATCGCCGACGGCCAACACTTCATAAGAACCCCAAGGACGGTAGACTCGCGCATGCATGGAGATCTCCGTCCTACCCCGGCGTTGCATCTCTTCAAGCAAAAGCTTTACATCCTGGCTGCGCTCCCGTTTGAGCACAAGAACGGCGTCAGCGGTTTCCACCACGCTTATATTGTCAAGCCCCACGGCAGCCACCAGCCTGTGCTCGGCATGCAGATAACAATCGCGGCTATCAAGCTGCAGCACATCGCCGACGCAAGCGTTACCCGCGCCGTCCTTATTCGAGACCGCATAAAAAGCCTCCCAGGAACCCATATCGTTCCAGTCGGCTGCAAGAGGCGTCATTGCGACCTTGTTGGTATGTTCCATAAGCGCGTAATCGACGGATATGGAGGGACATCCGGCAAATGCCTCTTCAGGAAATCGAATGAAATCGCAATCCCGCGTCCTGCGTCGGTGAATCTCCACACAGGCGTCGTGGACTGTCGGCGCATGGAGGGCCAGTTCTTCCAAAAAAATTGAAGCGCGAAAGAGAAAAATACCGCTGTTCCACCAGACTCCCCCCTGTTCAAGCATGGCTTCCGCCGCGCATATATCGGGCTTTTCCACAAAACGGGAAACGGCGAATATCCCCGGCGCCAACTCCAGTCCTTGCCGAATGTAACCAAAGCTGGTTTCAGCCCGCGAGGGTGCGAGTCCGAAAACCAGCAGATAGCCGGCATCAGCACCGGCGGCAGCTGTCGTAACGGCATCGACAAATACCTGCTGCGGCGAAAGAACATGATCCGCGCTGAGTACCAGCAAACAGGGGTCTCCACCCTCTCCGTCGTCTTTTTCCAAGGCGGTTAAAGCGGCCAAAGCAATGGCCGGAGCGGTATTACGGCCGATAGGTTCAAGCAGAATCTTCGCTCCGGCAGCGTATTCCCGACCGGCAATTCTTCCCTGTTCCTGCAGAATAGCCGCGGCCAGAAAGCGATGCTCGTTATTGCAGATTACCAGAGGCGGCAGAGCATCCCGCACGGCGCTCGCGCGGGCGATGGCGCGGGCAAACAGAGTATCTCCGTGAAAGTTCATGAACTGTTTAGGATACAGATATCGAGATAAAGGCCACAGTCGCGTTCCGCTGCCGCCGCAGAGAATGACCGGTTGTATAGCTTTCACAAAATCGTTCCCAGGCTGGAAGAAGTGACAGAGTAAAGGCAAGAGTATAGAGGGCTTGCCGGATCAAGTAAAGAGGGAGATACAACTTTTCACAGTATCTCATAGCGGCAATACGGAGTGCGGGGCGCTCCGGTATCTCTTCTCAGAAAAAATATTTCGCTCCAAGCGACAACTCATCCGCGGAGATGACAACAGAGGCATTGTCCATGTCAAATTTCAGCGGATGCGGATTGCATCCTCCCGCCGTCATGCCTATACGATCCATGGGGAATTTACGCCCGCAATTCAAACATACCATTGCTCCGTCTTGCATCACATATCCTTTTTTCTCTCGCCAGCATACCTCACACGCATCCACAGCCGCTCGAACAACCTTTTTGTTATCACGCACAATAAAAAACCGCACCGCCGTCCTCCCGTCATCGTAAAGATAATGACGGGAACGCGAGGGCTCAAGATCAGCCACATCAATAATAATTCTGCCGTCCCGGGCAATAACCGTCTTCACCGAATCGCCGAACATGTCGCCAAAAAAGGCGTCCGCTCGCGATGTGCATAATAATACCAACAATAGCGATAGAATAAGACGCATAGACACCCCCTGAAGTATTGTACCTTGAGACGCTTTATTCGCCTAGAGCAGATTATCTTTGAAACGTTGCACTCGTCGCCCTCGGCGAAAACAAGTTTCGCCTACTCCTCGTGCACGTAACCGGCGCTTACGCTGCCGGTTGACAGAGCATTTTCATTTTGAAAATGCTCCAAAACGCGCTTTGACGAACATACGCAAGTTTGCCGGCGGCAAACAGAGAAACGGGAAAATCGACCATGCCGTAAAACGGCGGTCCACATCAGCTTGAAGATACCGTCTTATCGCCCTTTTCACGCTTGCGCGCCATCTGTCTGCCTCCCTCCACAATCATGGGGGAAAGGGAAAGGAGAATAATCAGATAGATGAACAGGCTGAAATTGTTCTGCACAAAACTCAGGCCGCCGAGAAAGAAACCCGCCGTCACCAAAAGAAATACCCAAAGTAGAGCGCCGATGACATTAAAGAACAGGAAACGCCCTTGCCTCATATCCGCCACTCCGGCCACAAAGGGGGCAAAGGTACGGATAATCGGCACAAATCTCGCCAGAATAATCGCTTTGCCGCCGTGCCTTTCATAAAAAATACGCGCCTGTTCCAAATATCTGCGCTTCAGCCAGCGATACTCCTTCTGAAATACGGCAGGCCCGACATATTTGCCGATACGAAAGTTAACGGCATCGCCAAGTATGGCCGCGCTGAGCAGCACAGCGCATAGAGCGGAGTAATGCAGCAGCCCTGCTCCCACCAGGGTTCCTCCGGCAAAAAGCAGGGAGTCTCCCGGCAAAAAAGGAGTAATCACCAGACCCGTTTCACAAAATACTATGAGAAACAAAAATACATACACGACCACACCGTATGTTTCCACCACATCGCGCAAATAGACGTCTATGTGCAGCAACATATCTATAAAATGCGTAACTATTTCCATAACAATCTGAATTTATAACTGTTAAGCCGCTTAAAAGCGTTCTTTATCGTACAACAATCGCGCTCCGCACATGCCATGCGCCGCCTGTAACGAAGAATCTATTGCATGAGAGGCAATTTTGGTCAAGGTGCAATAAAATTGTCAATCATTTCCTATGACACAGCCGTTGACAAAACCGACACAGCGCCTTTGACAAAGAGCTGAGGTGTGGTATATGCTCCGTAGACGATGGAAAAGCCACCTCAAAGGCCGCATTGCGACTTTGAGTGGCTTTTGGCGTCGTTTTTACAGCCGCGTAACGCGGCGGCAACGCCGCAAGCGCGTTGCAAAAGCCTGTCTCACCAAGGCAGACGCGTATCATCCCTCGCGCAGGGAAGCTATGTGACGTTTTGAAGACAGCATCTCCGGCGCAGTCGCCGAAGCGACCGCGCAAACAGCAACGACGCTCCGGCAATCGAATACAATTTCACGGTAAAGGAGAAACGACCTTGGCCAGATTGAACCTTTTTAAAGAAAGCGCGGCCCAGGCTGCCATTGACGACGTGATGTCGGATATCGAACGGCGCTTATACGTGAGCCCTTTTGGTAACTGCCACGTCAATCTGGTCGCCTCCATCCTAAAAATGTGCCACGCCCAATCATGCGGGAAATGCGTCCCATGCAGGATAGGGCTTTCTCAACTTGCTAACATCATTGAAGACATACTCAAAGGCAAGGCTGTCTCTAACACTTTGGATCTGTTGGAGAAAACCGCTCTTTCCATTTATGAATCCGCGGACTGCGCCATCGGCTACGAAGCGGCCAACACGGTGATCAAAGGATTAAGAAACTTCCGGGGCGATTACGAAAACCATGTGGCAAACGGCAAATGTTCTCCCGATGAGGGTGGTTCCGTACCCTGCGTCAACCGCTGTCCCGCCCATGTGGATATCCCCGGCTACATCGCGTTGGTGGAGAGTGGCCGTTACGAGGACGCAATCAGACTCATCAGAAAGGACAATCCCTTCCCTACGGCCTGCGGCCTTATCTGCGAGCACCCTTGCGAAACCAGATGCCGACGGAATATCCTTGATATCGGCCTCAACATCCGGGGCATTAAACGTTTTGCCGCGGATAACTGCCGCGGCTCGGTACCTGTCCCCGCTTCGGCGCCCCAAACAGGAAAAAAAGTGGCCGTTATCGGCGGCGGCCCGGCAGGATTGTCGGCAGCCTATTTTCTACAGTTGATGGGCCATGCGGTGACGGTTTACGAAAAACGAAAATACCTCGGCGGTATGCTGCGCTACGGCATTCCGAGTTATCGCCTGCCCAGGGAGGAGTTGCAGCGGGATATTGACGCTATTCTCTCAACAGGTGTTGCAATCCACCCTGATACGGATATCGCGGGTAAGGATTCCCTTGATGGGTTGCGCAAGCAATATGACGCCATGTTCATCGCCGTCGGCGCTCATACGGAAAAAAGATTGGGCATTGCAGGGGAAACTCTGCGGGGAGCCATGTCCGCGGTGCAGATGCTCAGGGCTATCGGCGACGGCCAGTTGCCCGACTTCAAAGGAAAACGGGTAATCGTCATAGGCGGCGGCAATGTCGCCATGGACGTTGCCCGCTCTTCGGTACGACTGGGGGCGGCTAACGTAAGCGTGGCCTATCGTCGCCGCCAGAACGATATGACCGCCCTGCCTGAAGAAATTGAAGGAGCTATCGCGGAAGGCTGTGAAATACTGGCCTTGCAGGCCCCTGTCGCCATTGAGGGGGACAGGGACGACAATGTCACCGCCCTTTTGACCCAGCCCCAGATCATCGGCCCCATTGAAGACGGCAGACCCAAGCCCCTCAATGCGGATAAGCCCCAGCAGCGCATTCCCTGCGATCTTGTCATTCTGGCCGTCGGGCAGGATATAGAGGCGGACAGCTTTGTGCCGTTCGGCGTCAAAGCAAAAAGAAACATTTTTCAAACCCGGAGCGATGTCAGCATAGAGGGTATGCCGGGCGTTTTTGCGGGCGGAGACTGCGCCACAGGGCCGGCCACGGTGATTCGGGCCATTGAAGCCGGTAAAGTAGCCGCGGCCAATATCGATCACTATCTGGGCTTTGATCATAAAATATCTGTCGACGTAGCTATTCCCGAACCCGGGCTGACAAACAAAAAATACTGGGGCCGGGTGAACATGAGAGAAAAAGAGCCGTCCGAACGCAAAGACAATTTCAATATTATGGAATTCGGCATGAGCCGCGAGGAGGCCATACAAGAATCCGGGCGCTGTCTGCGTTGCGACCGCTTCGGCTACGGATCATTCAGGGGAGGGAGGAACGCTCAATGGTAAAACTTATGATCGACAACAAAGCAATCACGGCCAAGGAAGGCGAGAGCATCCTGGCGGCCGCTAAATCCGCGGGTATAGCCATCCCCACTCTTTGTCATCTTGAGGGACTCAATGAAATCGGCGCGTGCCGAGTGTGCGTTGTGGAAGTCAAGGGACTGGATCGTCTGGTGGCCGCCTGCAATACTCCCGTGGAAGATGGCCTCACAATTCTCACGAACAGCCCGAGAGTGCGCCAGGCAAGAAAAGTCAACGTCAACCTGCTGTTATCCCGGCACGATTGCCAATGCCTCACCTGTGCCCGTAGCGGCAATTGCGCTCTCCAGAATCTGGCGAACAATTTAGGCATAGTGGAACGGGTCTATAAAAACGAAACCATTCCCGCCGATTGGGATGCAAGCTTTCCTCTTATCAGGGATATGGGAAAATGCGTACAGTGCATGCGCTGTATTCAGGTTTGCGACAATATTCAGGATCTGCACGTGTGGGATCTGGTCAACTTCGGCTCCCATATTGATGTGGACGTAAGCGGCAATAAAAAAATCCATGAAACGGACTGTTCTCTCTGCGGCCAATGCATTACCCATTGTCCGGTCGGTGCGCTGACCGCCAGGGATGACACGGAAAAAGTGCTTGACGCCCTTGCGAATCCCGATGTTATTACCCTTGTACAGGTAGCGCCGGCAGTGCGCGCCGCATGGGCGGAAGCGCTGGGCGCCAGCAGGGAAGATGCCACCCCCGGCAAAATGGCCGCGGCCTTGCGGCGTATCGGCTTCGACTACGTGTTCGACACCGACTTCGCGGCGGACCTGACCATTATGGAGGAAGGCAGCGAATTCCTTGAGAGGGTGCTGCATGCGAAAGAAAAACCCAGGTATCCCATGTTCACTTCCTGCTGTCCGGGCTGGGTGCGCTTTATAAAAAGCCAATATCCTGACATGGTCGACTGTCTTTCCAGCGCCAAGTCGCCCCAGCAAATGTTCGGCGCGGTTGCCAAATCCTATTTTGCGGAAACGAAAAATATCGATCCCAAAAAGCTTTTCGTGGTTTCCATCATGCCCTGCGTCGCCAAAAAGCATGAAGCGGCCCTGCCCACCATGAACAGCGCCGGCGCGGGCCAAGACGTAGATATAGTGCTCACCACCAGGGAGTTTAGCAGACTCCTCCGATCCGAGAATATCAACATCGCGAGTCTGAAGGAAGAAGTCTTTGACGATCCTCTTGGCGAAGCCAGCGGCGCGGGGATTATCTTCGGCGCGACAGGCGGCGTCATGGAGGCGGCGCTACGCACGGTATACTGCATCATTACCGGCAAAAAACCACCCAGCGATGACGCCTTTAAAGGAGTGAGGGGAAGCATGCATGGCTGGAAAAGCGCTGCATTCGACGTTGCCGGCACGACCGTCAAAGTGGCGGTCGCCAGTGGTCTTGGCAACACCAGAAAACTGATGGAAGCCATCCGCGCCGGCACGGCGCACTACGATTTTGTGGAAATCATGGCCTGCCCCGGCGGCTGCTCGGGCGGCGGAGGCCAGCCCATAGCCATGGGAGAGGAACTGGCGGAAACGCGCGGAAACAATCTGTTCCGCCTGGATGCCACCGCCGCCCTGCGCTATTCTCACGAGAACCCTTCAGTACAGGCGGTTTACGACAAGTACCTGGAAAAGCCTCTTTCCCATAAAGCGCACCACCTGCTGCATTCGGACCATCACGACTGGTCCATGCCGCACCGATAGAACAACGGCATTGTAAAGGTACTCCGGCGACCATGGCGCGGAGTACCGCCGGTAAGCTTCGGGTACGGCGGAATTTATTTTCGCCGTACCCGGGCGTCTTCCTGAAATTGTCGCTTGACGACGGACAAAGCTCGACTGCGCCAATCCCGCGTGCTTTGTTACTCTTAGAGCAGATTACCTTTGATCAAGTCAGCAATAGTCCACCCACCCCGGCTGTTCCGGGCGCCGGTGGCAACAGCGGCCGGAGCGAGCATAGAGCTTGTTTCCGCGATGGCCGGAGTTATGGGCGATGCCGGCATTCAAGGCACAATGGCCGGAACGGCCATGCGCAGCATGTTCACCCGCATGGTGGCTCCCGCCAAAGACGCCAAAAGGCACATGGCCCAAATGGACATCACCGCCGAGCAGATGGCGGAGATAATGGCCGACCCGGAAACGCAGGCCGCGGCGCGGCACATCAAACAAATGGGCATCCAGGTCGCGGACGAGCAAGGCAACCTCCGCGACTGGATGGATTCACGGAACTGTCCGTCAAAATGGAGAACCTCTCCGAGCAGGAACGCCTGTCGGCGGCGACGGCCATCTTCGGCAAGCCCGCCTTGGCAGGCGGCCTGGCTGTGCTGGCGTCCCTGAAAAATGATGAGAAGTACCTTGAGGAACAGATCGCCAATATGCGGGCTCAGGGCGTGGCCGAGGAGAAAATCGCCGAGTACCGCATCAAGACCCGCAACAAGCTCCAAGACCGGCTGAACAGGAACATGGACGCGGGCGGCTTTGCCGCGCAGGTGGCCACACGCATGGAAGATATCACCGGCGGCTCCCTGCGGGTCATGCGTTCCGCCATTGAGGACTTGTCCATCGCCATCGGCAACGCGCTATCGCCGAGCATCCGCGATACCGCAAAAAACGTGACCGTTCTCGCCAATTTTGCCACAGGATTGGTCGAGCGGTTCCCGGTTCTGTCCCGTGTGCTTTTTGGCGGCGTCGCGGCGGCTCTGGCTTTGGGCATAGCCTGGAAAGCTCTTGGGTATGCCTGGACTGTGAGCAAAGCGCCGTTCCTGTCGGCCAACACCCTGCTACAAAGTCTGCGGGCGCAAATGGCGCTGGCCGCGCTGGCCGCCGAAGGCGGGCCGGTGAAGTTTGGGGGTCTCGGCAATGCTCTGCGTTCGCTTCTGCCGTCCATCTTTGCCGTGAATACTGCCTTGTACGCCAACCCTATAGTCTGGATCGGCGCGGCCATCGCCGGAGCCGCCGTCCTCATTTACAAATACTGGGAACCGCTCGGCGCGTTCTTCAGCGGACTGTTTCAAGGCATCGGCCAAGGCTTTGCCGCCTTCGCGCCTGTCGGTGACGTATTCAACGCCGTCGCCGATGCGGTGAAAGGCGTCTGGGAATGGATCACCCAACTGTTTGAGCCGGTCAGGCTGACATCTGACGAGTTTTCCGCCCTTGCCGAATCCGGCAGGGCTGTGGGCGAGGTCATCGGCGCCGTGCTGGCCGGAGCCGGTACTCCAAAACGGACATCCTCATTCTTGCGGAAACTGGTCCGGGTCTTACGGAACCCATGCTGTGCGCAACCTATCTCCTGCCGCCCTCGGATACCTTCATCCGCCCGAACATCCACTATCAGCGGGCCATCGCCGCCGGCTACGAGGCGCATGGTCTGCCCTTGGAACAACTGGAGTGCGCGGTACGCGATCAGGACAGGCCCATGCCGCTGTTTGTTTACGGCACCCTTCAGCGCGGCGGGCGTTTGCATGGTTATATGAGGGGATTTGACTTTGTGGGCGAGGCGAGCGTTCCCGGCAGACTTCTCCACTGCGGCGGCTTTCCCGGCCTGATTGCCGGCGAGAAAGGCGAGTGTGTACATGGGGAAATCTACCGGGTGAAGCCGGGCTTTGACCCGGAGGAATTATTGGCCGGACTGGACAGCGTGGAAGGATTCTCGGGCTTCGGCCGCCACAACCTCTACGAGCGGCGGATCATCACGGCCACGGATGTCGCGGGAAAGGAAACGCCCTGCTGGGTGTACCACTGGATGGGCAAGATGGCTCTGCCTGTGGTCGAGGGCGGATGTTGGGAAAAATGAGGATTTGCTTTCCCAAAAGCAACGGAGCGCTCATTCGCTCGCCTTGAAGTTGTACACAGGGAGCAAACGCTCAATGACATCCGCTGTCGGGCCGATATGGCTCAGGATTTCATCAATATTTTTGTATGCCATCGGCGACTCGTCAAGCGTCTTCCGGCTGACCGATGTTGTGAAAATTCCGCTCATCCCGGCGGCATATTCTTCCATAGAGAGCGTTTTGAACGCCGCTTGGCGGCTCATCAGGCGGCCCGCTCCATGCGGGGCGGAACAGTTCCATTCCTCATTGCCTTTGCCGATACAAATGACACTACCATCGCGCATATTGATTGGCAGCAGCAAACGTTCATCTTTTTTCGCTGAGACAGAGCCTTTACGGAGGATCATGGAATCGGTGTCAATGTAGTTGTGAATCGTGGTGAAGCGGTCAATTTCGGCAAGACCCATGCCGCGCAGAATAACGTCGGTCATCGCCTGACGGTTCAACACCGCGAAGCGCTGTATTATCTTCATATCGTGAATATAGTCATCAAACAGATCGCCGGCCACATAGGCAAGGTCTTTGGGAATGGAGTCAACTTCACGTTTCACCGCGCCTTTAAGCCGTTTTATCGTGTCGGCTATCTCCCGCTCACGCCCCGCCTCTTTCATGGCGATTATGGTTTCCTCAATCTGGCGCTTTGAGTTGCCGCAGAGCGTCCTATAGGCTTCATCCTGATAGATGCTCGCCACTTCCTTGCCGATGTGCCGGCTGCCGGAGTGTATGACAAGATAAAGCTCACCATTGTCGGATCGGTCAACCTCAATGAAGTGATTGCCGCCGCCGAGCGTGCCGATGCTCATTTGTGCGCGTTCAAGGTGAACATCGCTGAAGCATCGCTGTTCGGCAAGGTCAATCTCGTCGTTCAATGGATGACAATTTTTGCGGATATCGCGGCCGGAAGGTATTTCGCGGCGAATCAGGTTATCCAGAGCGATGTAGTCAATCTCGTTTTCCGCCAGACGGACGGTTTCCATTCCGCAGCCGATGTCAACGCCCACCATGCCCGGCACAATTTTGTCGGTTATCGTCATGGTCGTGCCGATTACGCAGCCCATTCCCGCGTGAACGTCCGGCATGATGCGGATTTTGCAGTCCGCAAACTCTTCCCGGTCGCAGACAGCCCTGATCTGCTCCATCGCGACGGCTTCAAGTTCGCCCGCGTA
>JAITHT010000083.1 GCA_031279825.1 Desulfovibrio sp.
AAAGGCGTCAGGCTGCGCTTGGCTATCTTTCACCGGCGGCTTTCATCAGAAAAGAGATGATGGAAAAAAGGCTGCGCTCTGCCGCTTAGTATGGCGTCCGAATTTGACGACCTACCTCAATAAGCATAAAAGGGCTTATTTTGTACGAAAAAGAATTTTATGACCTGAACATCATCCTGGGTCATTTCAATCAAAAAACACCCCTTGTTTATAGCTATAGACTATAGAGGGGTATTCCTGCATTTGGGGAGTGGTAGACCATCCACCAGTCTTGGCTTATAAGTGGGATAAAATTTTCCTCGGAGCCGCCATCGTTAGTGACCAGAAGCCGAAGCACGAAGAGGATGCAAGGGGTAAAGCGGTTTAAGGCACAAGAAGAGGGCATAGGTAAGTCTTCGAGCCGTAGGCCCTCTCTGAGCATTAAATAGCGTACCTTGCATCCGTATGAGTGCAAGGCAGAAGGGAACGATAGAGGTGGTGGAGAGGATAAATTTTCCTTGGTGAGCCGGAGTTATCTTTGTTTTTTATCTTACTATGAGGATGACATGACGACAGAAGTATCCCGACCACAAAGGAACGAAGATGGGATAAGGTATAGAGATGTTTCCACCGCAATCGACGAGTGCAGCGTTTCAAAGTTGTTTTGGTCAGCACAACCGCCTCAAAGCAACAAGAAAGAGTACAGAACGAAAGCTGTCAGGGAAGTTGCGTGGAGAAAAAGAAGGTTTCTGTCATCGCTTATGGAGGTTTGAGAGAACACGGGTAACAAAAGCATGAACTTCAGTCGCTACCCGGTCACGCGTTTCTCTATGCGTGGTCAGCATATGGTGGCTCGTTATTTGTTCCCCTATACGGGTATATACAAGAGTGAGTTCCTGCGATTTCGTCTTACGGGCGATGGCCAGGGCGGCTCCGGGGCATGCGGCTCTGTCTCCGGTATCGTGCATGAGCAGAGCCGGGCATTGAATATCCGGCAGCATCTCGCGCAGTTCAGCCAGTCCTTTAGCCAAACTGTAGAGTTGTGGCAGGTAACTTGCTCCTTCATATCCTCTGTAAGGGGCAATGGCGCGTGACTCCGGTTTTGACGGGTGCCTGGGGATGACAGGACGCAGATATTGAAGGAGAGGTAGAAAAAAAAGCCAGGCCGTTCGCAGGTTACAAGAAAAAGAAGGATTGAGGCGCAAGGGAGCGGCAAGAGAAACAACTCCGATAGGATCATATTTGGCCGCCAGGATCAACGCTATGCTGCCGCCCATGGAAAATCCGATGGGGATGACGTTTTTGTGATGCCGGCTGAGGAGATGGAAGCGTTTTTCAGCATAACCCAACCAGTCTTTAAAAAAAGTGCGGCGAAATTCTTCAATACTACTGTCGTGGCCCGGCAGGGTAGGTAGTTCCACCGTACAGCCCAACTCCGTCAAAAGGGGAAGCAAAGGTTCCATTTCAAAAGGGCTGCCGCCAAATCCGTGCAATAGGAGACATGCCGTATCAGCGTTCATAATGGCGTTATTCGTCACCGGACATACGGGCTAACTCTCGCGTTTTTGCTTCAGGCGTCAGTTGGGTGCAACGGGTGTAGGTTTGTCCGTCAAGAATTTCTTTTGTTACCACAAAATGCCGCGTGGCCCGCGAGGCTAACTGAGGCCAATGGGTAATAAGCAGCATTTGCCGCGTGGCCGCCAATTTTGCTAGACTGGCGGCCACGCGGTTTAATGTCAGTCCTCCGACTCCGGAATCCACTTCATCAAAAATGAGAGTGGGGGTATCATCCGTGTTCCGGCTTTTAAGGCTGACTACAGCCAGTAGAAAACGGGAGAGTTCTCCTCCGGAAGCTATGCGGTCAAGAGGTTGCGGCGCCTGTCCGGGGTTGGGTTGCCAGACGAGACGCGCCTGTTCTTCTATGCAGTCTTCTCGCCCGGGACATAAAGAGTTGGCTGCAAAATCGAAAAATACTCTCACATGTTCTGAAAATCCTAAACCGGCAAGCTCATTTTTCAAGGCGAGGGAAAATTCTTCCGCCGCTTTGCGCCTAGCGGGATTCAGTTCGGATAGTACGGCGGCCAGAGCATCACCCAGGCGTTTTTCTTCATCAAGGAGTTTTGTGCATTCTAATTTACAAGTATCAAGAAAATTAAGATTTTCTTTTATTTCCTGCTGCAGGGAGACAATGGCATGCAGTGGTCGTTTGAGTTTTCTCTTGAGCTGAGCCAGGGCGTACAGGCGCGATTCAATAGCTTCAATGTCGGCTGTTTGAGAAGCTTCCGCAACGGCCTTACGCAGTCTGGCGTCAATTTCTTGCAAGTTGAGACGCATTTCCATGAGTTTATCCGGAGCATCCGTAAAGTCTTCCAATATGCCGTGTAAAAGGCCAACGGCGCGTTCCAGTCCTGACAGTGTCCGCAACAGTCCCGCCCCATCTTCGTTACCGTGCAGAAACGCCATGGCGGCTGCAGCGTTTTCCGCTATGGTCACTTGGTTTCTGACAGCAGAACGTTTGTTTTCCAATTCCTCTTCTTCGCTGATTTTTGGTGAGATTTTTTCTATTTCCTGTTGTTGATATTCGAAGACCTCGCGTTTGTCTTCCAGGGACAAGCGAGTTTGCTCCAACGTTTTGAGTTGGGTCGCGCAATCGTGCAGGCATCGGATCAGGCGCTCTTTTTCTTCCAATAAATCAGGCATGGAGAGATATTCATCCAGGAGTTTTGCTTGAAAGGCCGGCTGAAGCAGTTTTTGCTGCGCATGTTGACTGGTGTGCACTATAAGGCGGGTACGCATGTCACGCACCACCTCCTGCGAACATAAACGATCATTCAGATATAGCCGGCTGCGGCCGCTTTCTGCCAGAAATTCCCGGCGCAAAATACATTCCTCTCCGTCCAGTACAAACAGCGCTTCAACAATGGCCTTTTCTTTGCCGGGACGCACAAGGTCTGCGCTTAATTTTTCTCCGGTAAGAAAATCCAACGCCTTGAGTATAAAACTTTTGCCTGCGCCTGTTTCTCCCGTCAATACATTCATGCCGGGAGCAAATTCTATTTCTATATCTTCAATGAGCGCAAGGTCATGTATTCTGAGTACTTCCAGCATAGCTTACTCGTCTCCCCATAGTATCTGCGGGATACCAGTGTATATCTACCGGGCTATACGAGGATCAAAAAAGTCACGCAGACCTTCACCAAGAAGATTATAGCCAAGGACGGTAAAGAGAATGGCAAGACCGGGAAAAAGGGAAAGCCACCAGGCGATGCCGAGAGTTTGCTTGCCTTCGATGAGGATATTGCCCCAACTGGGCAGAGGGTGTTGTACGCCTATGCCGAGAAAGGACAGAGAAGATTCCACCAGAATGGCACCGGCTATGCCCAGCGTGGCGGAAACCAGCATGGGGGCTATGGCATTGGGCAGGATATGGCATAGAAGGATGCGAATTGACGAGGCGCCTGCAAGACGCGCGGCGTGGACAAAATCGCGTTCGCGCAGACTGAGGGTCTCCGCTCGTACCAATCTGGCGACTCCCATCCATGACGTCAACCCGATAATGATCATAATGTTGGTAAGGCTGGGTTCAAGAAAGGCTATAACGGCCAAAATAAGAAAAAAAGAAGGGAAACAGAGCATGACATCGACAAAGCGCATGACACATTCATCAATCAGGCCACGAAAATAGCCGGCAATCAGGCCGAGGGTCGTGCCGATACATACAGCGATACCCACGGAGACAAAGCCTATCCAGAGAGATACCCTGGCGCCGTGGAGCATACGGGAAAAAACATCACGTCCGAGCGTGTCCGTGCCGAAAAAGTGTTCGGGCCCGGGGGGAAGAAGGATGGCATCCAAGTCAAGTTGAAGCGGATTGTGGGTACTCAGCCAGGGGGCCAGGATAGCTCCCAAACTCATAACGCAGACAATGCATAATCCCGCCCAGAGCAAAGCATGGCATTGCAACAGATAGCGTATGCGGGCTTTGGTCATAAACGATTACTCTCCGGTTCCATGAAAATTGATTCCGGCGCGGATGCGCGGATCGACGAGGCTATAACAAAAGTCGGCCAGCAGATTGCCGATTAAAGTAAGGATTGCGCCTAGAACCAGATTGCCCATAATCAGCGGATAATCGCGGGCCATGACAGCGTTATAGAAAAGTTGGCCCATGCCGGGCAGAGAAAATATGTATTCAAGGATAACGCTGCCGCCGATAAGGCCAGGCACGGCTAATCCCAACAGGGTAATAACCGGTAACAATGCGTTTTTTAAAGCATGGCGGAACATCACCATGCGTTCCGGTAATCCTTTAGCTCTCGCTGTCAGAATATAGTCCTGGCGCAGGACTTCAAGAACAGAAGCTCTCATGAAGCGAGACATGCCGGCAAGACTGGAGAAAGTGGCAATGAAAACGGGTAGAGCCAGATGGCCGGCAATATCCCGGGCTTTTTCCCAAGGGGTGAAGGAGGCGTAATCCAGAGACGTCAGACCGGACAGTGGCAGCCATTGCAGCTCTATAGAAAAAAATACCATCAGCAGAAGAGCCAGCCAGAAGCCAGGCATGGAAAAACCTATGAAAACCAATAAGGTAGTCGCTTTATCAAATAGGCCGCCACGATGGCGGGCTGCCATGACGCCTATGGGTACGGCCAGCAAGAGTGTCAGGATCAGGGTAGTTGTGTTGAGCCAGAGAGTTAGAGGGAGACGTTCGAGAATTTTTTGTATGACCGGGCGCCCGTCGCTACTCATGGAATTACCGAAATCACATTGCAACAGCCGTTTTAACCAGGCAATATATTGTTCGTGCAGAGGTTTATCCAGACCATAAAATTCGGTCAGGCGTTTGTGGACCTGGGCATCGGCCAGAGGGTTCATGGTGATTTCCAGATCGGAAGGAGAGCCGGGAGCAAGGTGGATGACGCAAAAGCTCACCAGGGTTATGCCCAGAAAGACAAGCAAAAACCAGGAACTTTTACGCAGTATTTTGGCGACGAGAGGCGGCAGAAGGTCTCTGCCGCGGACGCGATGCAACAGCGGAATAAACGGCGCGGAAATGCTGATGGGAATAAGCAGCGCCCGTACGCGAGCCACGAGAGGATTGGGCATACCGCCTTACCTTCACCTGTCAGAGCCGCATCCATTCGCGCAGGCATTGTACTTCATTTGTCCAGCCACCCGCGCTGTTATCAAGGCGTATCTGCAAAAACTCCTTGTACAGGGCGTCAATGAGTTCAAGGCAACTCTCTATAAGGTACATTTTTTCCAAAAACAGGGCATCGGGATCAGCCTCCTTATCGTTGACTGATTCTATTTGGGGAGTTTTAAGACTACTCAACGAGAAATCAGACGCCTTAAGGGTGACCAGCCATTCTTCCGGTTCACGTTCCAAGCGAAGCAGGGCGCGCGTAACTTTTTTGCCGACGGTCAGGCCCATGCGGGCCTCATGCAGTTCGGAATCAATGCCGGATACACTGGCGGTTTCCAGATGTTCTCCTTCGCCGCCCTGGACGACGATACGCTGTTCCATACGTATAGAGAAGGGGCGATCGGCGGCGTCGCGAAAAATGCCGTTGACGGCACTACGAAACCAGAGCCAGGTGAGGAATTCCTGTCCGAGGATAAGATCCGTGGTTTGACCAAGATAGGGAGTGGTATTCATAAAGATCAGGCGAATCGAGTAGGTTCAAGGGCGTCAAGCTGAAGCTGCAAGGCGGAGGAGGCGCCTTCCATGTTCATCAGGGCAAGTTCGTAGGGCGAGAGTGGCACAATATGCAACTCAAAAGTGCGAATAAACAAATCTTCAAAAAGATCCAGCATTTTTTGTTGTGTGGAGGCAAAATAAAGTATTGATTTCACGGTATTCCAGACCACCTGAAATTCTGCGGGAATAGGCAGAAAGCGCATGCGCAGACGCAGCATCACCTGCTCTTTAATTTCTTTTTTGCGTTCGCGCGATATAAATTTTCTGCCTTGTTCCCGGTTATGTGATTCTTCTCGCATAAGGGCCAGAGCCAGATGTTTTTTGATAACCGCAGGGGGCACGCGGCGGGTGTCCAAACGCAGGCAGAAAGTGAGATAACTACCTTTTTCTACAGGATTTATATCCCATACTGTATTCAGTATGTCCTCAAAAGTGGTCCAGCCAAAGGAACGTTCTTCAGGCAGTTCATCGATATCCGTGAAGCAGTTGCGTCTGAGCCGGTCAGGGATTTCACCCCAAAGAGTTTGAGGCACGGGATCGACTATGCGGAATCGGGTGAAACTGCTGCTTGTTTTTAAAAAAGACATGAGGCGGATCCTTAAAAGGTGAAACATTCGGCAAATCGGTATAGCGTATGCGCAAAGTGAGATAAAAAGCGAAGTTGACAAGCCCTTCGCAGAGAAACAGTGTGTTGGATACGGTAAGCAATTTTATCGAAAACAGCAATGCCTGTATCGTCTGATTTCTAAGGAACCTCAGCTGATTTAATCCCCAGTATATGATCGCCAACACGTTGCATTTTCATTATACTCTCCCCATCCACGGGAGGTGCCGATGAAACATGCCAGCTTCAGCGACGTCGAATACGGCCTTAGCATTTGTCGACGAGCAGGCGCCGGACGCCACCACATTGCTCACATTTCGGCACTTGCTGGAAAAGCATGGCATCGCCAAGGTGTTTTTTCATGCCTTCGCCAGCACGCTTGCAAAGTGTGGCTACATTATGCGCGGAGGCACCATCGTGGATGCCACGCTCATTCATCCGGGCAGGCAGGCCACTGCCGGTCTGAGGATACGTACGCTTTTTTTTGGAAAAGGGACACAAAATGAAGAAAATAGAAGGAATTTCAGCTCAAATGCAGCAACTTTGACGGTTTTTTACTGCCCCGCTGAATAATAAAGCCTGCTTGACTTCATTATTCAGCGTTTCCTTAACGTACTTATCCGGCAATGCCTTTCGCGCCGCTTGGAGAGCATTGGGCGGATGAGCAACGAAGTCAACTCTTGGCAGGCGCGAAGAAATACTATGGGCGCCAAGATTGACTGGCAATTTACTACAGAAAATGCCAGGATAAAGCGCAAACGGCTTTATCCGACATTTGATAAATGACATGACACTAGCATGATTCGTGAAAATAGATATATAATATGAAAATTCCTCCATGGTTTGTTGCGCCGTTGATACACGTATTGTATCGTTTATGGTGCGCCACTTTACGTATTACGGAAGTAGGGCGCGAATCCTTAGACGGGCTGACAGACAGAGGGCAGCCCGTGGTATTGTGTCTCTGGCACGACGAACTGTTTCCCCTCATGCATGTTCGGCGGGGTTTACGTATCGTCACCCTTGTCAGCCGCAGTAGAGACGGCGAGTATCTCGCTCGTTTGCTCCAGGCTCTGGGCCTTCTCACCGTGCGCGGTTCCAGCTCGCGTGGGGGCATATCGGCGTTGATCCAGGCTGTTCGTCTGATGAGGGAAAAAAAATACAATGTCTGCCTTACAATTGACGGCCCACGCGGGCCGCGGCATGTGGCTAAGGATGGAGCTATTTTTTTGGCTTTGCATGCCTCAGCGCCTATTGTGCCCATTCGTCTCTTTATGGAAAAAGCTAAAAGATTCCATTCATGGGATCGCTTTCAATTACCGATGCCGTTCAGTCGTATTCAAATAGTTTTTGGACAGCCGTATAGTATCAATGCAACAAAGCTTGAATCCCAAGAATTGAAAAAGGAGCGTGACAAGTTGCAACATTGTTTAGAAAATCTCCACTCATTTTAGAGAGGGCAGAAATAAATGATTAAGAAATACAATTATCCATATAAAATAATTAATAAAATTACGTGACGATCAAAAGAGGGAGCCACGTGAGGCATATACTGTGTCAATCCCTTGCCGCGTGTATCAGTAAGATACCCCAAAAGATCTTATACGCGTTTGCCCGCTACTTGGGGACCCTTTTCTGGTATTGTGTGCCCGTACGTCGGCGTTTGGCAATACTCGCTGTCCGGAAACACTTGCGTGTTTCGTCTGATGAAGCGAAACGTATTGCCAGACAAAGTTTCCAGGAAAATTTTCAATCTTTTTTAGAAATCTTTCATCTATCTGATTTTTTTACGTACCAATCCGTATGTTGTTTTTACTCGCCCGAAACCATTGCCGTCCTGCAAGCGGATGAGGGGCCTATAGTTATTGCCACTGCCCACTTGGGATCTTGGGAACTCATGCCTGGATTAGCTGCGGATCTTCTGCCTGGACGAACAGGTATGGTGATTGTGCGTAAGCAAAAAAATCCGGCGATTAATCAAGTCCTCTCGAGATTGCGTGGCGCTAGAGGTATGCTTTCTGTAGATCATCGGCAGGCATCCTGGATTGTACTGCCCAAACTGCGGGAAAATGCTGTGGCGGCATTTCTCGTTGACCATAACTCTAGCCGCAAAGAGTCAATATTTATAGATTTTTTAAATGATATCGCAGCCGTAAATACTGGGCCGGCTCATTTGGCCTTACGAACAAAAGCGTCGGTTTATCCGGTATTTTTGTTACGAGATGGCAAGGGAGGGCATATTTTACATATTCTTGCCCCTCTGCGTACATCTGAATTGACTGGCAGCATTCAAGAGCGCCTGAGAAAAATTGCTGTTTTTTATACTGATGCCGTGGCGGATATGGTAACCAAGTATCCGGAACAGTGGCTTTGGATGCACCAGAGGTGGAAGACTCGGAAACATGACGGCGGCTAGTGTCATGTCATCATTGAGAGGATACGTGCGCCTTTTTTTTGGATAAAGGGGCACAAAATGAAGAAAATAAAAGGAATTTCAGCTAAAATGCAGCAACTTCGACGGTTTTTTGCTGCCCCGCTGAATAATAAAGCCTGCTTGACTTCATCAGAACTTCCTTTGTGGTCTGAAATCCCGGCCTTCATGCCGGATATAGCCCCGACCCCGCCCTGAAGGGCGGGGTTTCTTTCCGGGGCGGAAGCTTGGGAGGGGTTGGGACCCCTCCCAAGCGCGAGACGCGAAGCCATGAAGGGCTTCGCTACCTCATTTGGATGCGCCGGATTCCGATCCGTATGCCGGCAAGGCCCGTTATCAGGAGGCGGATCGCCGGACCAGCCCAGAAAGGGCACGCCCTTGCCGTCGCGATAATCTTCGGAGGCCGTCAGCAATTCCAGAGGGACATACAGCATATCCGATGGTTGCGCTTCCGGCGGGAGCACAGCGAGAACCCGCAGGGGCAGCCCTGCCGATTCCCGTTTGCCCGAGCGTACCCGATCCACTCTGCCTTCAAGAAGATCATCGACCGCGCCGCCGAGTTTTCGCATGACGGATTCCGATACGATGACGCCTGCGGCCAGTCGGGTATTAGCGTCCGTCATTTCCGGCGGCATTTTTATCGAGGAGTCGCTGCTTTCTTCACGGATCCATGATGCCCGCGGCAGGTTTCGGTGCAGGAGCAAAGGGTCATCGGCACCCGTTGCGATCAGGGGGGTGATGACGGGGCGTAAGGAAGCGTTTCCATCGTATTTGCGCAAGGTCATGGTGGCGGCTATGGAGCGGGTTTGCGGCACGACAAAGGCTGTTTCCGGCAGGGATGCCAACTCCGTGAACCATTCCGGAGCGTATTTGCCGCTGCCCACAGGCGTGATTTCCAGCGTGCGCGGATCACGCAGCAGTTTTTCCGTCATGGCGGCGAGCAGGCCGTGGCGCACGCCCAAAAGCACCAGCAACGGAGTCAGGACCGCCGTCAAGCCGAGTATGGAGCAGGCGGAAAGGAGGCGTTCATGCCAGTAGTCGCTCATGGCTAGGCGAAACAGATCCTTCAGCGCGGACACAGGGTGCCTCCTGCGGCGCGGCCATCGCCGCGCGGGAGAGCGGGCGGCGATGGTTCCGGCGAGTCGTCGCCAGGATCCTCCGAAGAGAGCGCGTCATCGGCAAGCGCCGCCCGTGTGCCGGTCACGTCATCCCGAACCATGGGGTCAAGGGTGACCCGCAAATGGCGAAAACCCATGCCGTACAGTTGTTCAGGGGCGTGACTCACGAGAATCAGAGCGGCGCCGAGTTCGTCAACCATGCGGGAAAACAGGGAGAGAACGGCGGCGGCATTGGCGGGATCCAGGGCCGCTGTCGGTTCATCGGCCAGCACCAGGGAGGGACTGGCCGCCAAAGCTCTGGCAATGGCCACGCGTTGGCGCTCGCCCACGGAAAGTTGCGTCGGCAGTTTTTGTAACAGGTGGCGGATGCCGAGGGTCGCGATTAATTTTTCCGGAAGGGGATCGGACTCGAGATCCCCGGATAATCCGAGGAGACGACGTGGGATCCGGATGTTTTCCCGTACGGAAACAAACGGGAGCAGGCCGCCGGTTTGCAGCACGTAGCCGACATGGCGCCGCCACAGGGAGAGCGCTTCCATGTCGCCTCTGGTCCACGCCTCTGCGACATTTTTCGGCTGATTGTTTTCATGCGGGCGGATGCGCGGGGAAGAATCATGATTCTCCCGTATGGCACCCGATTCTGTACGACTTTGCTCCTTACGGACTTCGGGGAAAAAGCTGAAACGTCGGATCTCGTCCGGCCGCAATATCATACCCAAGGCATCCAGCAACGTGCTTTTGCCGCAGCCGCTGGGGCCGGTGATAAGCACTTTGTCGCCAAGGCGCACGTCCAGGCGCGGCACGCTGAGACTATATGCCGCAACCGTTCCTTGCAGGCGATCTTTGCGCAAAGAGCGGACGGAAAGGATCAGTTGGGGCTCTGTGTACCTCGGCATCAGGGTAAAACGCTCAGGGGCACGCGATATACCCAGTCGCCCGCATCGGATGCGCCGAAACTCTCCCAGTTGGAACGATCTTTGTCATACTCCTCGTAACGGGCGATGCGCGACTTTAAGCGGTTAATGAAGGACGTTTGTTCGCCGACACTCATTCTATACCAATCGTCTTCCTTAAGGAGCATGATATCGCTTTTATAGGGAAGATCTTCCAGAACTTCACCGAGAACGCCGGTTTCCTGGAGATTTCGTCCGGGTTTGGCGCTGAAGGCGGCAGGATCTCGGGCCATCTGGGCCGACGCTGAAAGGATACTCTGGAAAAAATCTCTGGAGTCGGTCTTTTTGGTGCGTTCCGCCTGATCCACAATGATTTGCAAGGTACGCTGCAGGTCGCTGAGTTGATTCTTGGTCAAAAGTATCGCCACTTCCACCGTCGGGACATAGCGGTGCTCAGCCAATTGCGCTAAATCCATATCCGCTATCCAGGCGTCCACCACGCCGGGGGCGCGATTTTCCTTCTGTCGGCCGATAAATTCAAGTTGCATGGCGTAGCCGATGCTTGCGCCGATGCGGCGAGCTTCATCTTCCGGCGAGGCCGTCTTTACTTGGAGTTTGGGTTTTTCCGGCAGCTTGCGCAAGGAGGTGGCCTTGACCACTTTTGTCAAACTTTCCGCTAAAGTTTGCGCTGTTTTGGCGAAACTTACCGCTCCCGTTGCGGGGGTCGGCGCGGGAATGGGCATATAGCTTGACGAGCCTGAAGCCGTTTTCGTCAGTTCCCGATACGCTTTTTCCGCATATTCATGATCTTTCGCTCCACTGGGGGCACGCACGTGGAGTACGGTGAGCCAGATATTTTTGCTTTTGGCGTAATCAAGCATTTCTGCGGGGGCCATACGTGTGGCGGCAAGCGGATCTCCCGGGGGCAAGGGGCCGGCGTCGGAGATCAACACCAGGACGCGCGATTGATAGGCCTCCCAGTTGAGTTCGTCTATGGCGGCTTTGACTCCGGCCATGGAATCTTCATCATAGGAATGGGTGGAGGCGGTGGCCTCCTCTACATCGCCAAGGGCGTCTTCAAGGAGTTTGCGCTCTTTGAGCGTGGTAAAATCGCGGACTTTTTGCGTGACGTAGCCTACCTTGGGATTTTTAGCCGTGCTGTTGCGAAAGGCGATGACCGCAAAACCGACGCTCTCCCCGAGGTGTTCTTTTTCGATAGTGTTGAAGGCGGAACGGATGACGTTAAGGCTCTGATCAATATAGGGCTTCATGGAAATGGTGGTGTCGATGACAAAGACGATGCCCGTACGCATAGCGTCGGGCTTGTCGTTATTTTTTTCTTTTGCGTCTTCCTGCTTATCGTTGTTTTTCCCGCTGTCGCCGGGGTCGATGGAGGCGACCTGGAGGAATTTGGCGCCTTCAAAAGGTTCGCTCATGCTTTTAACGGGCATAAGATAAAAACGCTTGCGCGAAACCGCCCCTTCGTGATCAAAGGGCTCGGTTGCAAGGACCGGCAAGTCCGGGACGCTTTTCTTGTTTTCCCGGACAGCCTTTGCCTGCTCCTCGAGTTCTTTGAGCTGACGCCGCAAATCGTCCGCGGCGCATATCCGCTTGAGAGTATTTTCTTCCCTGAAAAAGAGTACCGGCATACGGCCGCTACGTTCCGTGAAGAGCAGGGTCATGGCCTGCGGCCAGTCCGTCGCTTTGACGGCCTCGATCCAGCCCTGGGCGGCGCCGGAGGAGGCGCCGACTTCGAGAAAGTTGTTTTTGCGTCCATATACGTAAAAGACGCTGAAGGGTTTAACCGCCGACTGCAGCACGGCGGATTGGGCATCCGCTTCGGCAGTCATGACTGCTCCCGGATGGGTGACGATCCTTTGGGATAGAGTTTTTTTTCCCTCCAGAAGCAGCGGAATGCGTTTTTCCGCTGCGAAAACCGCGGGAGAAAAAAACAAAGCCAGGCTGAAGGCAAGAAGGGAACAGACGCCGGAACTGAAATAAAGGGCGGTTTGCGTACGCATGGATATGCCTCACAATACGTGCTGGTGTTTTTCCCGATCCGTTTCGCGGTCGGATCGGGTTGCCGGAGAGCCTGGGGGTAAGGTCGATAATGCCGTTTATGCGGATGGTTTATTTCCAAAATTGTTTGCGATCATTATAGCGTTTTTCAAAACGGGCCAGGGCATTTTTTTCCTCAGGCGTTTTGGCCAGCGCTCCGGCTTTATCCATGAACTGTTTTATCCTGTTCTCCCTATTGGCGTAAAGAGCGCTGTAAGCCATATGCAGATTGGCAAGAAACATACGGCCGCTTTTGCCGTAGATGTGGGCCATGGCGTCATGCACTTCGGAGTCTTCCGGCACTTTGCGCAACACGTCTTTCATGTATTCGACGGCTTCATTGTTTTTGTTCGAGTCAGCCAGGCTACGGGCATGATAGAACAGGGCGAAGATGTCGTTTTTGTTTATGGAAACGGCCCGTTGCAGCAAGGCGGCCCCTTTGTTCCTGTCTCCCTTGGTATAATGAAAACGTCCGGCTTCGCGGATGATTAATTCTTCATCGGGAGCGCAGGCCAGGGCTTCGGCAAAAGCGGAGGAAGCGTCATTGACGCGATTTTGCCGCGATGCCAGAATTCCCCGGCCCATAAGCGCCATACAGCGGTTTGGTCCCTGAAGTCGGTCGGCAAAGAAAATTTCCGCCGGTTGCGGATCGCCGTAGCGTGCCCTTACCAGCGTCTGCACGCGCAGAAAGCGGGCGTTGTCTTCTTGCCTGTTCTGTTGCCCGGCGGTCATGAGCGAGATGCGCGCCTTCATATCCTGCACGCGTTCCGTCAATCCGGGGTGGGTGGACAGGTAGGAGGGAATTTCCCTGCCCGTGAGCCATTGTTTGCGGCTGAGAATCTCAAAGGCTCCTACCATGCCTTGGGGGGAGTAGCCCGCCCGGGTAAGGTAACTCATACCCACTTGGTCGGATTCACGTTCATCGGCTCGGCTGTAACCGAGCATGGCCGCTTGCCCGGCGGCCAGGGCTCCGGTTATGGCCGCCGGGCCGCCCTGTCCGCCGAGAAAGGCACCGGCCAGGGCGCCCAGGACCGAAAGGATACCGACGAGCTGACTGTTTTCAATCCGTCTGGCGATGTGGCGTTGGGTTACATGCCCCATTTCGTGAGCAATGACCCCGGCGACTTCCGATTCTTTCCGCATGGCGAGCAACAGGCCGGTATAGACGAAAATGTAGCCTCCCGGACAGGCGAAGGCGTTGACGGCGTTGTCTTGAACCACGCTGACGGTAAAAGGAAAAGGCTGGGGCGGCATGTTGCGCGCCATGCGGTTTACTATGTCGGTCACATAGTCCTTTATTTCGGAATCTTCCACCAAGGGCATGCGGGAACGGACAAGCACGTTGAATTTTTCCCCCAGTTCCTTTTCGTCCTTAAGGGTAAATTCTCCCCATGTCATACCTTGAGCAGGAAGAAGGCAATGAGACAGTGAAAGCGCGCAGAGCAGCGCCCATGTCAGGCCATTTCGGAGAATCGGTCGCTTTCGCATGAGGTCTTCCTGCCCGCCGTCGCGTGAAACCGTTTACAGGACATCCCACAGAGTGCCCTGCGGGGTGTCGCGAACCTCTACATGTATAGCGGCAAGGCGGTCACGCAGGCGATCCGAAAGGGAAAAATCTTTGTTCTGCTTGGCAAGTAGGCGTTCTTGCAGCAGTTTTTGCACCAGGGCCGTGTCAATGCCCTTGCGTTTGGCCCGGCATTCTCTCAGAGAGTGCAAAAATTCAGGCGGCGGCAGGATGCCGATGCCGAGTACCGAACCCCATTCTTTGAAGCTATTGCGCGCCTCGCGGAGGAGGATGCGGACCCCGGCATTTTTACGCATGCCCTTATCGCTGAGGACGCGGTTGATCAGGTGCAGCAGAACGTTCATCTGTCCGATAGCGGCGGCGGTATTGAGATCGTCGTCCATGGCGCTGCTCCAGTTCTTGACGTATGCGTCTATTTCCGGCTTCAGGGCTTCCGGCGCTACGCCTCCTTTGGACTGTTCGCCGGCAAGCGTGTCGTCAAGCAGAGACAGGGTTTCGTACAGGCGTTTCAGATTTTTTTCGGCTTCATCCATGGCGTCGAGGGTAAAATCCACGGGGCTGCGATAATGGCGGGTCAGAAGGAAGGTACGTAGTACTTCCGGCAGATACTGTTCCAGTATATCGCGGATCGTTTTGAAATTTCCCAGGGATTTAGACATTTTTTCCGCATTGATTTGCACGAAACCGTTATGCACCCAAAAGCGGGCGAATTCCTTGCCCGTAGCAGCCTCTGTCTGAGCCGCCTCGTTCTCATGGTGGGGAAAGATGAGATCTTGACCGCCGCCGTGGATATCCAGAGGCAAAGACAAGTATTGTTCGCTCATGGCCGAGCATTCGATGTGCCAGCCGGGCCGGCCTCTGCCCCAAGGGCTTTCCCAAAAAGGCTCATCAGGCTTCGCGCTTTTCCACAGGGCAAAATCCAGAGGATCATCCTTTTCTTCCCCGGGAGCGATGCGCGCGCCGGTGCGCAAATCATCCACGCTTCTGCCGGAAAGCTTGCCGTAGCCGTCAAAGGCGCGCACGCGAAAATACACGTCGCCGGAAGGGGTGACATAGGCATTGCCTTTGGCGATAAGATGTTCGCAAAGGGCGATCATGCGCGTGATATGCCCGGTAGCTTTGGGCTCAATTGTGGCGCGCACGACGCCCAGGCGGGCCATGTCTTCATGAAAGGCCGCGATGTAGCGATCGGAGATTTGCGCGCAGGCGAGGCCTTCTTTATTCGCTCTGTGTATAATTTTGTCGTCCACATCCGTAAAGTTGCGGACAAAGGTGACATCAAGGCCGAGGTGGTCAAAATAGCGCGCCAGCACATCAAAGACAATGGCTGAACGGGCATGGCCGATGTGGCAGTAATCGTACGCGGTGATGCCGCAGACATACATGCCGACTTTACCCGGTTCCTTGGGCGTGAAAAGTTCTTTCTGGCGCGTGAGCGTGTTATACAAGTGCATGAGCATTCCCCGGAAAAGCTTCTGAAACGGGCATGGCCGTTTATGAGCGAGGTATTTCGAAATCGGTGTTATGCCGGATCAATCAGGTCGATGCGGCGTTGGTGGCGGTCGCCCTCAAAGGCCGTGTCGAGAAACACGTCCGCCAGCAGACATGCCAGACCGGGAGCGGTCACGCGTTCCCCGAGACAGAGAATATTGGCGTCATTGTGGGCACGCGTGGCTGAGGCATGGAATTCGTGAGTACACAGGGCGGCGCGTATGCCCTTATGCCGGTTGGCGGCAATAGACATGCCCACGCCGCTGCCGCAGATAAGAATTCCCTTGTTGCCGGTACGTAGCGCCTTTTGGCAGAGCGTATTGGCAAACAGGGGGTAGTCGCAACTTTCCTGCGAATATGCGCCGAGATCCTCCATCGTCCAGCCTCTGTCCGTAAGGTGACGGCAAAGTGTCTGCTTGAGGGTAAAGCCCGCATGATCGGAGGCGATGAGCACGATACCGGAACTCATGGATTTTCCTTATTATTGTGTTGGCTGTTCTTATTGCAGCGATTTCGTCTCTGTTCCGGGGGGAAGGGTAATCTCCAACTGGGCATCCGTATACGGCGGCGATACGCGGGATATATCCTTAACCACTATCAGGGCGGAATAGCCCTTGGGGTGCGATATGGACAGCTTGCGCGGCAGCAGGGGATTTATATCGTCCGGTTCAATGGCGAGGCTCCAGCCGGATTGTTTTTGTTCCCGCCAGGCAATGGGGACGCCGGTGTCGGAAAGTTCCAGCATGCCGGAGAGGGGGGCGCCGACGATAGTATAGCGGGCGCCGCCGTCCGTAAGGTCGTGTTCGGGAGGAACGCCGGAATCCGTACGGATGCCCGCGGGCAGAAAGAGTCGGCCGCCGCGCCCTGTGAGCAGGAGGGTGAGATCCCCCAGGCTAAGTGGGATGGGCACGCCGAAAGAGAGCAGCGCGCGGTTATCTCTGGCGCGGGTATAGGCGATTTTTTCGTCAGGGGAAAAAGCGATGAAACTGTCGTCATCTTCCCGTATCTTTGCCGCCACCGCACCGATGCCGGCCAGAATATCCAGGCGTAACGGATGGGGGGAGTCCACTTTCCCGTTGCTCCAGAGCAAGGAAGATACTCGCGTGTTTTCTCCCGATGCGTTCGTGTAGCGCAGATTGGCGGAAATGCGGAAAGGGCCGCTTATCTTTTCAGCGGCGGCGTCTCTCGCCGTATACCGTTGCCATATCCGTACCGCTGTGTTGTCGGAAGCCGCTCCGGCATCCGATTCCGGCAAAAAGTCTTTTTGGCGGAAAGAACAGGCCGCACAAAAAAAGAAGGGACAGAGCAGGGCAAAGAGAAGCGCGCGGGCATTGCGTCCATTCATGGATATACATCTCTATTTTTTTTGCAGTGCAGAGAGTTTTTTACGGATATCGGCGATATTGGCCGGTTTTCGGGCAATGGACTCCGTATATCCTTTGATGGCTTCTTCCCGTCGATCCATAGCGTTGGCTATATCTCCATAATGTTCCCACATGGTGGGGTCGTCACCTCCAAGGCTGATGCACCGGTTTATATTTTTCCATGCCTCTTCAATGTTGCCGAGGCGGTAGTGTACCCAGGCAAGGGAATCGACAATGTAGTCGGCATCAGGATTTTGTTCAAGAGCGGCGGTAATGAGCTTCAGGGCGTGATGCAAATTGATGTTTTTCTCCGCCAGGGAATATCCCACGTAATTCAGCGCCTGGTAGTTTTTGGGGTTGACTGCGAGTATGCGCTCCATAGTCTTTATGGCTTCATTTTTTTTGTTCGCGTCATCTTGCACGGTGCCGAGCGTGAACAGCAGTTCTTCATCCCCGACATGGTGTTCGAGAGCTTTTTTCAATATTTTTTCCGCCTTGGCGTTTTGATCGAGCTTGACCAGGGCGTAGGCTTCAATGCCCCAGAGTTCCTTAAGTTCGGGAAAGCGCTTGCTTCCTTCCGACGCTACGGCGTACGACTTGGCATATTGTTTCGCCTGCAGGTAAATACGCGCTTTTTGATAGAGCGCCTTAGGATACAGCGGACTGGCAGGGGAAATTCGCTTAAGAGGTTCGAGACAGGTCAGGGAGTCTTTGCCTGACTCTTCTTTGATCGCGGAAAGTAATAGGGCAATTTCGTCAGGGTTGGCGCCGTTTTTTAGCGCCCGGTTAAGCAACTCCTCGGCTTCCGTGAAATATTGGCCGTCGGCGAAGCGTAAGGCCGCTTGTATGTAAATATCGGGAGAGGCGGGGATCTTATCCAGCGCGTTGAGCGCCTCGCCGGGAAGTTTGCGTTCGATATGAATCAGGGCGATGCGGAACCAAAGATTCGGGGAGTCGGCGAGTTCGGCGGCTTTAGTAAAAGAAGCGGCAGCCTCGGCGAGCTTTTTGTCCTGGAGGTATAGATGTCCGATGGCGACCCAGCCTTCATAAAAATTCGCTTCCTTATCGAGCAGGCGGCGCAGGGTTTCCACCGCTTCCGCAGGACGCTCCAGCAAAGACAGCGCCTTGGCTCTGAACAGCATGTCTTCAGGCGAGGCGTCTTTTATCGGCAAAGCGGCGAGCATATCCACGGCTTTTTCTTTTTGTCCGTTTTGCAAATACAGGCGGGCAAGTTCTTCGATCACCTCGCGCTGCCCGGGATATACTGCTAAATGCTCTTCAAGCAGGCTTGCGGCATGTGCTGTTTCTCCTTTTTCCCCGTACGTTCCCGCCAGAAGCAGCGTAAGCACCGTGTCGCCGGGAAAATGTCGCAATCCTCGCAGGGCGATGTTTTCAGCATCGTCGAATTCTTTGCCGGAAAGTAGAATGCCGGCGCTTTCTCGAAAGACGGGAAGAGAAGGCTCAACCTTGAGCAATCCGTCAATGGCCGTCATGACGGTGAGGCGGGAATTATCGTTCATGCCGTCGGCAAGCAGCAGATAGTAATACATCTGCTCAGCTTCCGGACTGAGCCTCCAGGCGGAGGGATCCATCTGCCGGACCTTCGCCTTCAAAGTCTCTCCGGCGGGTGCGGCATCGGCGTCTTGGCCTGCGAGACTGGTGCGGCAAAAAAGGCACGGCAGGATAATCATGGCTGAGAGCAACGATATTGTCGCGATCACGGATGCTTGACGGATCGGGAGCGCGCGCGGCGCTTTGCTTCGACCGACAGGCGCGGCGGCAAAGGTCGCGCGACGAAGATAGGTATAATGGCCTATTTGCATTACTGTTCTATCCAATCTCGAGAAAAGTCCTTGATGTTGTCAGACAGGTGATCCCGCACCTTTTGCAGGAGCCTGGCTTCAATTTGCCGGACGCGTTCGCGGGTGATATGGAACATTTCGCCGATTTCTCGTAAGGTTACCGGTTCATCAGAAAGCAGTCGATATTCCAGAATACATTGTTCCTTATCGTTAAGTCGGGGCATGAGCGATTTCAGGCGGTCACGCACTATGTGCGATATTTCGTTGTTGCCCAAGCTTTCCTCAATACCGGGGCCAAGGGCGGGCAAATACTCCATTCGGGAAATTCCGCCGGAATCCGCGGTGCTCGCGGGAGCGTCAAGCGACATGTCTGACGCGTCGAGACGCTGCTCCATTTCCACGATTTGTTCCTTACTTACGTTAAGACGTTGCGCCAGCGTATCGACATCCGGATTATAACCCATGGCGATTAGTTGTTGGCGCTCTTTGTTCAGATTATAAAACAGTTTGCGCTGGGTTTGCGTGGTACCGATTTTGACCAGACGCCAGTTGTCCATGATAAACTTAAGGATATAGGCTTTGATCCAGAAACTGGCATAGTATGAGAACTTGATGCCTTTTTCTGGATCAAATTTGCTGACCGCGCGTATTAAGCCGACGTTTCCTTCCTGCACCAGATCGAGAACATTTTGCATCCAACGGCGTTGAAAGTCCATCGCTATGCGCACCACAAGACGCAGATGGGATGAGATCAGGCGAAAAGCGGCCTCCGGATCTCCGGATTCTTTGACCTTGCGGGCCAAGGCCAGTTCTTCTTCCGGCTGCAAAAGGGAAAAGCGGTTAATTTCTTTGAGATAAAGATGCAGACTGTCTCTGGTGCGTTCAGGAGGATTATGGCTGAAGCGGGTCAGCGCTTTAGGCGAATCAGATGGCAGGCTGGGCAGTTTGGATGCGGACGGGAGCAGATCGTCGTAGGCCAGGTCAAGCGCCGGCTCCTGTTCGGAGGGGATCATGTCGGATAAAGGCAAGGGCAGAGCACCCTCTTCAGCCTCCAGTTCCTCAAGTTCGTCGTCCTCCTCTTCCTCCGTCAGTTCCGTGCCGCCACGGATACAAAGCGCAGGGCTGTCCGCTTCTTTGTCTTTGCCTGAAAAGGAGTTGGAAAAGGAATCTCCGGAGACGGATTCTTCGGGTATGTTAGATGGTTGTGTTATTCTAACGGATTTAGCCATAATATCAACTCGCCGGCTGAAAATTTTTTGTCATTAGCGAGCGGCTGGAATGTCGCAATCTTAAAATTATAGACTTTTTATTTGTCCTTTTCAATATTTTTCAGTAAACGCAAACCATAATAATTGACAACAGGCATAGTGTCGCCTGTTGTCGCCAAGATTAATGCTACGGAGCTTCGCGACGTTGCGGTGCGCCGTGCCCGATGTTGCGGCAGTGAGTATGCAAGGATTCCGGTAACGGCTTCAGTATTTTTTTATTTTGCTCCATTTTTGAGGAGTGATGCCATGACCTGCTTTCATCAAGCGTTGACTTCCTTCACCCGTCTGTTGTTTGACGGCGCCATGGGCACCATGCTCCAGAGTCGGGGGCTCAAGCCCGGCGAGAACCCTGAAGTTTTTTGTCTCGCCAATCCTGATATTCTGCAAGGCATACACAAGGAATATATCAAGGCGGGCGCTGACGTGCTCACTACCGGCAGTTTCGGCGGCACGCGTTTCAAGCTCCAGGCGGGCACATCGATCCGGGAGTTCAATCGCTTGATGGCCGGGGCGGCGCGTGCTGCGGCCGCCGATGCCGGACGGCCTGTTTTCGTGGCCGGGAGTATCGGACCTACGGGCAAGTTTTTGCGCCCTCTCGGCGAACTCTCTTTTGAGGAGATGGTTACTGCCTTTCAGGAACAGATCCGAGGGCTTCTGGAAGGCGGTATTGATCTTGTGCTGGCGGAAACGCAATTCGACATCGCGGAGGCTCGGGCTATCGTTCTTGCTGCTCGCCGGGAATGTGGGTTGCCTGTGGCTGTTTCCATGACCTATGAGGCCGGAGTGACCCTTACCGGATCTGACGTCGCTGTGTGTACGGCTACTTTGGCCAACATGGGGGTTGATCTTATCGGTATGAATTGCAGCGCAGGCCCGGTGGAGATGCGCGCCGCCGTTGCCGAATTATTGCTCTCCTCTCCCGTGCCGGTGTTGGTGGAGCCTAACGCCGGTCTGCCGTCGCTTGAGAACGGGCATACGGTGTTTCCTCTCTCTCCCGCTGAATTCGCCGTTCTGACTTCGGCATTCGCCGGAGACGGCGTACAAGTGGTGGGGGGGTGCTGTGGCACGACTCCGGAGCATATAGCCGCACTGCGCCGAGAGTTGGAGGCGTTGCCCGCCTTAGGTCCGCGTCCTGTTTTTTCAGGCGTCGCCCTTACTTCCCGTTCGCAGGTGGTGCGTATCGGCGCGGGGCAGGCGCTTCGTATTATAGGCGAACGGATTAATCCCACAGGTAAGAAGCGGCTCAACGCCGAACTGCCTATGGGGGAGTTCGGCGAGGCCCTGCGTCTGGCTGATGAGCAAATTGCGCACGGCGCCCACATCCTGGACGTTAATGTAGGCGCGCCCATGGTAGACGAGGGCTTGCGTTTGCCCGAGCTTGTGTCCCGCCTTGTTTCGCGTTGTAGCCTGCCCCTGGCCTTGGACTCGTCCGACATGGGCGCGGTGGAAAAAGCCCTGCCTGAATACCCGGCGTCTCCTCTGGTCAACTCCGTCAACGGCGAAGCCGGACGTATGGAATATCTCGGCTCCCTGTGCCGAGATTACGGCGCTCCTTTTATCCTCTTGCCCCTGCGCGGCAAGGAGTTGCCGGTGAAAGCCGCTGAACGCATCGCCATTGTGGAAGATATGCTGCGCCAGATGGAAGACTTGCGTATCCCGCGCTTTTTGGCCCTGGTGGATGCTTTGGCGCTGGCTGTTTCCTCAAGTCCCGGCGCTGCGGGAGAATGTCTGGAATGTATCCGGTATTGCACAACTATATTAAAACTGCCCACTGTATGCGGTTTGTCCAATATCTCCTTCGGCCTGCCCGCGCGTGAAATGGTTAACGCCGGCTTTCTGAGCATGGCTGCCGCAGTCGGCCTTTCAGCGTGTATTGCCAATCCCGGCAGTGCGCGCATCGCTGAAACCGTGAAGACGGCTGACCTACTGTTGGGGCACGATGAGGGCGCCGCGATTTTTATCAGCGAATACAGCGGATGGAAAGATTCGGGCGCCGCAGGCGGGGAGGGAAGGCCTCCCTCCGGGTCCGGGCAGCATCCCGGAGATGGCGTCTTGCCTTCCGGCAAGGACAGGATGATTGGACCGCAAAGCATTGAAGAGGCGTTGATCGCCGGGCGTGAGGAGGATACCCTTCACTGGGTGCGCGTGGCCTTGGAGGAGGGAGCGGATCCTTTTCTTCTGGTGGGGGAGCGTTTGATTCCCGCCATTACCGATGTCGGCGCACGGTATGAGCGCAAGGAGTATTTTTTGCCGCAGCTCATCCGGTCGGCGGAAGCCATGCAGGCGGCCTTCGCCATGCTGCGTCCTCTTTTGGCCGAGGATTCCCGCGATCTTTCTCACCCGGTGGTGGTATTGGCTACCGTGGAAGGCGATATCCACGACATAGGCAAGAATATAGTCAGTCTTATGCTCGGCAATCATGGTTTCAAGGTGGTGGATCTCGGCAAGGACGTCTCCGCCGCCGACGTAGTCGAAGCGGCTGTATCCCATAATGCCGAACTCATAGGGCTTTCCGCCCTGATGACGACGACTATGGTACGTATGCGGGATACCGTCGATCTGTTGCAGCGGCGAAAGATCGACAAAAAGGTTATGGTGGGTGGGGCGGTAGTTACCGAGGATTTCGCCCGTTCCATCGGCGCCCATTATGCGAGAGATGCTGTGGACGCGGTGCGTCTGGCCCGTCAGTTGACGACAAAGCCGATGTGAACAAGTTGAAAACGCGTTTTTCGGCGCAACGATTGCCGCAAAATTATCCGGATGTTGTTTTGAGCCGGTGTACAGTGCGGCAGGCCGTCCGTATCCGGCGCTGGACGGAACCGTCTCTCTGAGGTATGTTGCCGGTGTGAATGTTGCCGGGATGTTTTACTTGTATGCTCCGTCTCTGAAAGTGCCGTTGTGAACGGCGTCAGTTTGCTATCACCGTGGTGGTTTGGGGGAAAATGATGCGCCGTTCAATCATTGTTTTTCTGAGTTTTTGGATTGTGTCGGGTATGGTCGCGGCAGGCGGATCTTTTGCTTCGCCGCCTGAAGCTCCTCCGGAGATCAGCGCCGGTGAATTGCTTAAACGTATAGCCGGCGAATCAGGCAGGGTCGTGGTCGTGAATGTGTTCGCTACATGGTGCCCCCCTTGTCGGGAGGAAATTCCGGGGCTTATCAAGATACGCGGGGCTTTCTCCGAGAAAGAGTTGCTTATTCTCGGCATTTCAGTGGACAGGGAACCTAAGGCGTTGAGCAACTACATGAGTGAACTGAAAATTTCATATCCGGTTATGCTTGCTCAAGGAGATTTTATAGAGCGGATGGGCGTGGCGGCTGTGCCGCAACTGCTCATTTACGACAAGAAAGGGGAACTTGTGCTCAACCATAAGGGATTACTGGATGAAGCCAAGCTCCATAAGGCTATTAAGGACGTTCTTGCCAAATAACGTTTTTTTTCTTATGCCGGAAAATCATCTCAAAGGTAGTGGCAAGCGGTACACGCCGAGATCCGTACGGAGTATTTTTCCATGCGTCCTTATAGAGCAGATTAACTTTGAAACGTTGCCTCGTCGCCCTTGGCGAAAACACGTTTCGCCCACTCCTCGTGCACGGGAGCCGGCGCTTACGTTGCCGGTTGACAGAGCATTTTCAAAGTGAAAATCCTCTAGAAGTCATTTCATAATTCACTATGAAATGACTTCCTAACGCCGGACGAAAGTCCGGCGCGCCGCCACAAGCGGCGTGAGCAAGCCGAAAACCGCGTTTTTCGGCGAAGCGATCCTTATAAATAGGCCATTGGTCTATTTATGAAATCACTTGTAGTTATAGCAAGTAAGGTTTTAAATAGAGCATTTTCACAATGCAAATGCTCTCATGTGTCCGGAGATGCTGTTTCGCATATGGAATATAAATTGTATAGGGCTTTGGTTGGCGACATTAAGGGGCTGCATTCCCTATTGCTTGCCGCAGCCGGTTCAGGGCAGCTTTTGTCTCGTTCTCTTTCAGATTTATATGGTCACATCAGAGATTTTTTCGTCCTACGTGACAGAGAGGGAAATATTCTTGGATCGTGCGCGCTTTCTGTTGTTTGGGAAGATTTGGCGGAAATTCGTTCGCTTTTTGTACAGCACGATCTGCGGGGACAGGGCTATGGCAGCGCCCTTGTCAACGGCTGCCTGGATGACGCGCGCGGGCTCGGTATACGCCGCGTGTTCACGTTGACGTACGAAACGATTTTTTTCGGTAAAATCGGTTTCTCGCAAGTCAGTAAAGATGTGTTGCCGCAGAAAGTGTGGACTGATTGTATCCATTGCCCTAAATTTCCCGATTGCGACGAGATCGCTATGCAAAGGAACATTTGAGGCGCGTGCGCGCTCTGTCGGCACGGGATTGCATATTGTATCCGCGGGGGTGCCCCCGTGACCGGAAAATTGTATGCGAGTTAAGACGCTTACCCCTCTTTTCACTGTTGAACAGATTGATCGGCGAGTCAGAGAACTGGCCGGGCAGATCAATGCGCTTTATACCGGTCGGCAGCTTGTTCTTATCTGTGTGCTGAAGGGTGCGTTTATGTTCTTTTCTGATTTGGTCAAATACGTTACTGTCAGCGTTGAACTTGATTTCGTGCGTCTTGCCAGTTATGGCGGAAGCAGTTTTTCTTCCGGGGTGACTTTTTCCAAGGATGTGGAAATCTCTCTGGCGGGAAAAGATGTGGTATTGGTTGAGGATATTGTGGATTCCGGCCATACTATGGATTTTCTGTTACGCCGGATGAAGGCGTATGGCGCGAACTCTCTGCGCGTGGCCGCGTTGGTGGATAAAGTCGAACGCCGCGAGGTGCCCGTACAGCTTGATTTTGTCGCTTTTCCTCTTTTGTCGGGTTTTATTGTCGGTTATGGGCTTGACTATGCTGAACGTTACCGGGAACTGCCTGCTATTTACACGGCGACACTGGAAGAGTAAACGTCTGTTATGCGCCTTTGTTCGTTAAAAGAGTACTTGCTGGCTCATTGGGATGAGTATCTGTGGACGATTTTCTTTGATATTTTCTGTTGCCGGATAGCGATTGTTCCGTTTATTGCTGCTTTTTTGCATGTGCGCGAGGCTATATGATTATTGCTTGCCCCAGATGTGAAACAAATTTTTCTTTGCCGGATGAGTTTTATAAACCGGGGAAAAAGGCGCGTTGTTCTCAGTGCGGCAATATTTTTCCCATGCCTGTCCAAGAAACTCAAGTTGTTACGGATGACTTCGGGCAGGCTTCCGGCGATGCGGTTGTTTCGGAAACTGCCCCGCCCGTTTCTCTTCCGATTTGGAAAAAACATCTGTCCGCCTTGATCGCCGCGACAACGATCGGTCTATTATGTGTTCTCGGTTACGGCGGGGTACTCATCTATCGTTCTTTGACCGCTCCCGGCTCCGCCACAGCAACTAAAAACTCCGATGATCCGCGTCTGGAAAAACAGGCCGAATACGAACGCCTTATCGGCAGCATTTCTCTTGATGAAGTGCGGCAGTTTGTGGTGAATAACGTCAATATCGGACGTATTGCCGTCATTCAGGGGGTTGCCGTCAACATTTCTAAAACTCCCAAGGAGTATATAGTCGTTGAAGCCAAGCTCATGGACGCTGACAAGCGGATTCTTGCCCAGGTTAAACAGTTATGCGGAGTGCCTTTAACTTTGTTCCAACTGCAATCTCTTTCCGCAGGGGAGCTTAAAGAAACATTGAACAATCGCATTTCCATTTTGACAAACAACACTAATATACCGTCTGGAGGCAAGGTTAATTTCGCGATTGTTTTCACAAAAGTACCCGAAAACATGCGAACCTTTGAAGTGCGCGTCATTGATGTGCGTGAAGCGCCCGCGCGGTAAGACACAACTATTTTCGCCGCCGGGTGAAGAAGTTTTCTACTATCGTTTTCTTTTCCGCTCCCTTGGAACATTGTAACTTTGAGGCGCTCCATTCGGCATTGCAGACGACAATGAATTGAGTCTGTGCTTCGTGGGCGTACGGTGCGCTTCGCGCCGTGAGAGCAAGGTCATTTTGAAATTGCTCTCGGTCGGGCGTTCAGGCCATGGTGAAACTACGCGAGATATATATTTGCGCGCTTTGCGGCGCGCGTTCTTTTCAATGGAAGGGACAATGCCCGACCTGTGGCGAGTGGAATTGTCTTGAGCCACTCCAACTGAAAGATGGAGGAAGAAAAAGTGAATCGCTTGCGCCTCGGGCGGAGCGACTCATTCGTCTTGCGGAGGCATCGGACTTCGCTGGAGCGGTTTTCAGCACGGGTATGGAGGCGTTTGACAGGATTCTCGGCAAGGGTTTGGTGCCGGGTGCGGCTATTCTGGTGGGAGGAGAGCCGGGTATAGGCAAGTCCACTTTGTTGTTGCAGATAGCCGGATCCGTAGCTGCCTCCGGTCGCCGGACGATTTACCTTTCCGGCGAGGAGGCCCTGTCCCAAATCCGCTCCAGGGCTGAACGCCTTGAACTGCTGCATGACAATCTGTATGCCATGGCAAGTTCACAGGTGGAGGACATCTTTCCTCTTATTGAGGGAGAAAACGCTCCGGCTTTGCTGATTCTTGATTCCGTGCAGACTCTTACCTCATCTCGGGCTGAAGGCCTGCCTGGAAATGTCAGCCAAGTGCGCGCCGTGGCCACGGAGGTGGTGGAGCGCTGCAAAAAACAGCATACCGCTGTGGTGCTTGTCGGTCATGTGACCAAGGAGGGGCACCTGGCAGGGCCCCGTTTGCTGGAACATATGGTGGATACGGTCATTTCTCTTGAAGGGGACAGGCAACAGGTATTCCGCCTGTTGCGGGTGCTTAAAAATCGCTTTGGCCCCAATCAGGAAATGCTCATTTTCCAGATGATGGAACAGGGCCTTGAGCTTGTAGAGGATCCTTCCACCTATTTTCTGGGGGCGCGAGACGCCTCCTTGTCTGGTACGGCCGTGGTCATGGCTGTGGACGGACAAAGGCCCCTGGCTGTGGAGATTCAGTCTTTGGTGACAAAAAGTCACCTTACCATACCGCGGCGTACCGGACTCGGCTTCGACGTGAATCGTCTGCATCTTCTTTTAGCCGTTTTGGAAAAGCGTTTGCGTCTTTCTTTCGCCCAGGCGGATATTTATGCTAAAGTGGGCGGAGGCATGCGTTTGATGGAGCCCGGCATGGACTTGCCTCTGGTGGCTGCGATTTTGTCTTCTTACTATGATATCCCCTTGCCCGAGAGGGCTGTTTTCTGGGGAGAAGTGGATTTGAACGGGCAGATTCGCCCTGTTGCCGGACATGTCGTTCGGGAAGGACAGGCCCGGAGATTGGGGTATCATCCCGTCGTCTGCCCCGCCGCCGGCGACGGCAAGAGAGGATTCCATACACTGAAGCAGATGCAGCAGGCGTTGTTTGCTCTCCCCACCGGGTAGTTGTTTAGAAGTCATTTCATAAT
>JAITHT010000093.1 GCA_031279825.1 Desulfovibrio sp.
CCTTTTGCAATGCTGGTTCAACCTGTCGGATGAGGGCATTGAAGACGCCATTTATGACAGCTATGCGTTGCGTTCATTTATGAAGCTCAATTTCGTCGATGAACAGGTTCCGGACGCCAGCACCTTGCTCAAGTTCCGGCATTTGCTGGAGGAGTGCGGGATAGCCGGGAGATTTTTCCATTATTTCCAGCGCCACAGTTTGCCGCCTGCCTTGCTCAATTCAAGGTAAAGTCCGAGGGTATCGTAGAACCGTTCTATCTTGCCGGAAGGCTTGATAGCTCTAAGCGCAGCTTCGGTTAAGTGCGGCATAAAATGACGCCTCGCATGGCCTGTTTTGGGGGCATAATTTCCCGTTTTTGAGCATTTTTTATTTATGCCCCTTCAAAATGCCCCCAACGTGTTTGCGCTGTCAAGATTTTTAATGGTCAAAGTGAGACGTCAAAACAGTGTCTTGCGGCTGACCTTGCCGGTGTCGGGCAGGACGTTGCGCTCGTTGAAGCGCAAAAAGTCATCCAAGCGCGTGTCCCAATCTTTGAGAAAAACGCTTTGGCGGCGTCTGGCCTGGTCTTCCGCATAATCCAGCCACATGACCACGATGCGGTTTAATTCGTCTATTTCAACCTCGCTCAGGTAGTTTTTCGAGACGGTAATATCGCCTTTGCGGACAACGCCGCCTTTCCATGTGGTCAGACCCATGTTCGGCTTGGCGTGGTCGGCCCGCTCCATGATGATTTCAGGCGCGGTTTTTCCTGTAGCGGTAAAAAGAAGCTTGTTCTGGATGGTTTGAAAGAAGGCGTGCACGTTCTTGTCTGCGGTGCTGTAATCCGAAGCCAGAGCGAAAATTTCGCGGACCCGCAGGTACATGCGGCGCTCACTGGCCCGAATGTCGCGGATGCGCTCAAGCATCTCGTCAAAGTAGTCAGGGGCAGGAGAACCGGCGACAGGCGGGTTTTTGAGCCGCTCGTCATCCATGGTGAAGCCCTTGGTCAGATACTCACTGAGTCGTTCCGTGGCCCATTGCCGGAATTGAATACCGCGCCGGGAGCGAACCCGGTAGCCGACAGCGAGAACGACTTCCAGATTATAAAGCTTTGTTTGGTAGTTTTTTCCATCGGTTGCAGTTATTAGGTAATTCCTAATAACTGACTCGGGCGTGAGTTCGCCGTCTGCGAAGATATTGCGCAGGTGGGCGTTGAGCGTGGGTACACGTATCTGGAACAGCTCTGCCATCTGCTTTTGCGAGAGCCACAGGCTTTCATCGTGAAAGTGAACCCGGATGACGTTCTTGCCGTCCTCAGCGGTATACAAAAGAAACTCGCCCTGTCCCAAGGGGGTCGGCAGATTGAGGGGGGCTGGAACTTTCGGCATAGTCATGTGGGCGGATTCCTTATTGATGGCTGGCCCGCCGAAGTATGCCGCAGATACCTCTATTTGACAATCAACGGGGCATGCCTGCTCCCGGAGACAGAAGCGGGCCCGACTTGTGCCGGGCCGCCTCTTGTATATGCTTTAGAACGTATATCTAACCCCTACCATAACATCATGCGTCTGTACCTTGGCCTTGGACTTGCCCCAGGTACCATCTTCATCTGTAAAGCTCACTCTGGCCTTTCCGGCGTCGATGTAGCGGTAGCCAAGATCCACCGTCCAGTTGTCGGTTACGTCATAGGCCACGCCGCCGCCGAGGCTCCAGGCAAAATTGGTTTCATTGGTGGAACTCGACTCGGAGCCAGAGTCTACAACGCCTTGGGTATCCACAAAGCCCATCCTGGCCTTGTAGTTCACAAAACCAAAGCCCACACCACCGCCGAGATAAGGGGTGAAAGCCGTGCCGGTGGGGATGTCCACCCAAGCGTTCAGCATCAGCGTCTGTAGTGAGACGCTATCCTTTTTCGTGACATCGAAAGGGCCTTCACCGGTGATGGCGCTATCGTCATAAAGCCCGCTACTTTTGGCTTCACCGCGTGTTCGGGCTGTATAGTCCAGTTCGAGGCGAACCGGCACGCCGAGTTGCGGCTCGAAGTCATAACCTATGGAAATACCGCCGCCGAAGGCGGTGTCCGTTTTACTGCCGGGAGACCAACTGACCCCGGACCCTGCGTCGATAAATTTCCGCCCGGAAAAGTTCTCAATGCTCATGCCGAGATGGCCGCCCACATAGACGCCCATTGGTTTCGAGTCTTCGGCTACGGCAATTCCCGGCAAGGCCATTATTCCAAGAAGCCCCAAGAATGCTACGAGTTTTTTCATCAGTCTTCTCCCTTTTGTGAGTTCTATAGTGCTCGTTTTGGGTATTATAGCTCCCACATTATGTCAAGTTTTTGTGTAGCGTGTAGGGATGAAAGAGTACCCTCATTTATCCCGCGCCATCGGAAATGTCATTGAAATGGTTAGGAAAGACCGAAAGATGACAAAATCATCCTTGGCCGAATTCGCTTGGCTGGAAAGGCGGTACTTGCGGGAAATCGAGCAGGGCGACAAAAAACCTACGGTAAATGCTATCTACTCAATCTGCGAGGCGCTCAACATTCCGCCGGTTGAGTTTTTCCAGAAGGTGGAAGACGAAATCGCCCACTTGTCGGCTCTCGCCGACGACACGCATACAGTTACAGTGTCAAAGCCGTAACGCCGCAGTCAGCGGATTGCCCAAAGGCGGAGAGTATCTATTCACAATTTGACCGTATCCGATATCAAGCGAAGCCGCGATGTGCATTTCACAACAAATGAATATTTATTTATTTATTTATTTATTTATTTATTTATTTATTTATTTAATTAATTATTTAGCATATATATTGACATAATTTCGCATTCATGATATACTATCTTCACGGTAATGGTGAGTTGCGCCGAAAACGCACCGCCGCCTTGCCTGTCCAATCTTTGCCCTCCGGGAAACCGGGGGGCATCCCTTTTTAGCCGCAGGAGGATGCCCATGACATGAACACGGCCCTTCCCTCCGCGCCTGACGCCCTTCACCTGCCCGGTGAGGGGCGTTTCCGCGTTTTAGGGGGGCAGGGCCACCGGCTTGGGGCAGGCCCGTAACCCCGCTCAACCTGTAACCATACTGAGGTATCACATGAGTTATCCCAAGGAGCACTGCCTGTTTTTTCTGCAAAACACGGAGTTGCTGGAAAAAACGGAAGAGATCGTGGAGGCGGTAGATGCCGTCCTTTTTAAGGCCATCAACGCCCGCATTGAGAAGCGCATCAAGGGCCTCGGCGGCTGGAAGGGCTGGTATGGCATGGTGTCCGGCAACGCGGCCAAGGATGAAGAAACGTCCTTCGCACCGGTAGCCTGGCCCGAGAACAAGGACTGCACCTATCGCGTAGCCTACGATTTGGGGGAAACGGACAGCGACAAGAACGATTACTGGCTGTCGAGCGCTTTTGGCGTGAACAAGACGGAACTTTGCTTTTATCTCTGGTTTGATACCGAGCACGGTCTCTCCAAGGGTGAAGTCGCCCGGCAAACCCTGGTGCTCGCCACCGGCAATGCCGAAGTCAAAGCGGCTGGGTTCAAGCGCAACGACGACGGCCTGCTGTACCTGCCCTTTTCATTCAATGCGGAAAAGGCGGCGGTGGAGTTCCCCCTTGTTCGATTATGGCTTCAACTAACGGGGTAGGCATCAAAAATTCAGACGCAAACCTGTTGGCCTGTTTTTCTGGGTCGCGATAGTGCGGGATAACCCAATGTTAAGCTCAACACGATTCCTTTGCCTATTGGCCGCATCTAAAAGAGTTGCTGCTTCAATACCAAGAGCTACAGCCATTTTCTTTACATCACCTACGTTTGGGGGGTTTCGTTTACCTCGCTCGATGTCGGAGAGATATACGATTGACCACCCCATGTGTCCTGCCAAATCTTTAAGCGTTTTGCCAGCCTGCTCTCGCATGCTCCGCAACAGGTCGCCAAAGCTGTTTGGGTTTCTCATGTGAACCTCTCCTGTTGTTTGCTTTACGATTAAGCTAATAAACTAAATAGAGAAAAATAATTTATTTGTCAACTCCGAAAGCTTTTTTTATGAAGAACATGAACAAACGCATGCACAAAACCAACATATCCCCAAATTATACCCCAAAACCATAACAGAACGGCGGGCTACTTTTATCAGTAACCCGCCGTTTTTCTTGCTCTCTGGCGGAGAGGGAGGGATTCGAACCCTCGATACAGGTTTAAGCCCGTATACTCGCTTAGCAGGCGAGCTCCTTCGGCCGACTCGGACACCTCTCCACTCGAAGGCTGTTCGTAGCAAATGCCAAAGCAGAATGCAAGAGACTTTTTCAGAGACAGGTGGTCCCCATAGTTCGGACAGGTTTTAACGATTTCTTAGGGAACCGCTGAACAATTGCCCGGAGGAGGGGCGGCTTTGTTTCAGGCAGTAAAATTTCCGAAAAAAGGGGGAAAATCCGGTAAAAATTGCCTCATTTACTCTCGTTTTGTACCTTCATGGCCTTGAGAAACTCTTCGCGTTTTGTCGTGCCCTTGCGCAAACCATATTCGATATCGCTGAAGCCGGGCTGCCGCATGTCCTACCTCCTGTGAAGTAAAGAGAGTATACAAAAAACTCGGCCTATTGGCGATCCTTGGGCGGCGATTAAATCAGCGGTTCCTTAATTTTTCTTGAAGAACATTGCCCTACTCCGCGGTATTTAGCAAGGCTGTCCCTAATTGTAAGAATACCGCGAAAATCACCCCCTAAAGATCAACGAAAAACTTGCCGATAAACACTGTACGGGGATAGTGTGATGACCACGAATACGTTGAATACGTTCTATACGCGCCAGATGCTCCTGCGCTATGGGCGGCAGTTGATTGCCGCACGCCGTCTTGCCCGTTACGATCAGTTGCTGGGCAGGACGTGGCCGAGGGACAAAGAATCCGTTGCAGCCAAACGCCAGGATATTATAGAACGAATCGCCCGTGAAATCATGGAAAATCTCATTTTCTCCGGCAGCGACAATCCCACGGTCCAGGAAGTCAAGGAGCGCCTGATTCGTGAGCTTGGCGAGGAACTTATTTTTCGATACCCTCCGGCGGCTCAGGACTTCAAAATCTTTCGCAACAGAGGCGGCGAGGAGAAAGAGCTGTCGGAAATGGAAAAACAACAGGCCATGGCCCAACTCTGGGACGTCACTCTGCGCACGGTTGACGAAACCATGCTGTAGCCGTTATGTCGAAAAGCGGGTCATGTCCGCTCTTGTAGCCGGGGGAGTATTGCTTATGGAAATCAAAAACACGCTGTTGAAAGCCGTTGATCCGTACCGCGCGGCACGCGGCGCAAAAGACGAGAGCTTTTCGGGCCGCGCGCGCAATGCCGAAGAGGCGGGCTCTTACCGTGCCCAAAACGACAGGGTGAGCCTGTCGTCTTCGGCCCTGATGCACAAGGCGGCCCATGCCGCCGCGAATCAGGCGCCGGATATCCGGCGCGACAAGGTAGAGGGCGTCAAAGAGCGTCTCGTCAACGGGGAATATACTGTTGACGCCAAGTGCATCGCCAAAAAACTTCTGGAAAGCGACGCTCTTCTGGCCGCTTCCCTGGAGCGGAAAAACGGCTAGCGCGCGCTGACGCATAAAAATCCGCACCGGACTTGCCTATACCCCTCCGCCGGGCTTGCCGAAGCCCGGCGGAGGGCGGCGCTACGGACGCTGTTTTCCTCAATGACGGGAACTATCACGGAGCGATTCGTATTTTTTATACCCGTTGCCCGCTCATTCTGGCTTCCGCCTCCCCACGGCGCATCGCCTTTCTTGCCGAGCTCGGCCTGTCCGCCACCGTGCGGATCCCGCCGCCGCATACGGAACCTCCTCCCTTACGCGGCGAGGCCCCCTCGACCTACGCCCTGCGCGCGGCGCTTGCCAAGGCGTCCGGCGTAGTCGCGCCCTCCGGGGGAGCCGCCTGCGCGACAGGCCCGCTGGAGGAACCGGCGCTCGTCATTGCCGCCGACACCATTGTCGCGTTGCGCGGACGCATTCTCGGCAAGCCCCGCAGTCCCGAACATGCCCTGGATATGCTCCGCTCCCTTGCCGGAAAAACGCATACGGTCACCACCGCCTGCGCCCTGCTTAAAGAAGGGGAACGCCGCCTTTTTACCGTGCACAGCCGTGTGCGCATGTGGGCTTGCCCCGATGATCTGCTCCGCGCTTACGCCTGCTGCGGCGAAGCCGCGGACAAGGCCGGCGCCTATGCCGTCCAGGGCATGGGGGCCGCTCTGGTGCGGAGCATAGCCGGTTCATGGAGTAATGTGGTCGGCCTGCCTCTGGCGGAACTTGTGCAGGCCCTGCTAGCCATGGACGCCATAGGGATTGCGGACGCCGGCACGTCCCACCCCCTTCGGGGAACCTCTTTTTTCTCTTGACATTTTCGGACGGCAGATGTGTGTTTTTGCTGGTCTTTTCCGCGGCAATACGGTAACGTACTGCGCCGAACGCAACGGGAACGGGCGTATCTCCAACATTGTATCCTTGCAGGACTGTCATGGCCGCTTCGAAAAAAAACCTTCATCTGCCTCCCATAGTCATCAACCCTAACGCCGCTGTCGTGCTGAACAAGCGCTATTACCGCAAAGATCCGCACAACACGGTCCTGGAAGACGCCCAGTCCATGTTTTGGCGCGTGGCCTCGGCCGTCGCCGCCGAAGAAACGAAATACGCGGAATCGTCCTGGAAAACGGATGACCTGGCCAGGGCTTTTTACAGCCTGATGACCAGTTGGCGCTTTTTACCCAATTCTCCCACGCTGATGAACGCCGGCACCGACCTCGGCCAGCTTTCCGCCTGCTTCGTGCTGCCCGTCGGCGATTCCATTGAAGAAATTTTCGATGCCGTCAAATATGCCGCCATGATCCATAAATCCGGCGGCGGCACGGGCTTTTCCTTTTCCCGCCTGCGTCCCAGAGACAGCCGCGTGGGCTCCACGGGAGGAGTGGCCTCAGGCCCCCTGTCCTTTCTGCGCATCTTCAACACCGCCACGGAGCAGATCAAGCAAGGCGGCACCCGGCGCGGAGCCAATATGGGCATCCTGCGCGTCGATCATCCCGACATCATGGACTTTATCCGGGCTAAAGAACGGGAGGGGGAATTCAACAACTTCAACCTGTCCGTGGCCTTGACCGAAGATTTCATGAAAGCCGTCGAAAAAGATGAGAACTATCCCCTCATGAACCCGCACACACGGCAAAAGAACGGCACCCTCAACGCCCGCGATGTCTTTGAAATTCTTGTGCAAAAAGCCTGGGAAAGCGGCGATCCGGGAATTATCTTCATTGATCGCGTCAATCGGGACAACCCCACGCCGGATCAGGGGGAGATTGAATCCACCAACCCTTGCGGCGAGCAGCCCTTGCTGCCGTACGAGGCATGCAACCTCGGCTCCATCAATCTGGCCCGCTTCTTCACGCCGGGAAAACAGGGCGACGAATCCGTCAATTGGGAGGATTTAGCGCAAAGCGTCCACCTGAGCGTCCGCTTTCTGGACAACGTTATCGACGCCTCCAGTTTTCCTCTGGAAGAAATTACCCGGATGGTACGGAACAACCGCAAGATCGGCCTGGGCGTCATGGGCTGGGCGGATCTGCTCTACCAGGCGGGCATTCCCTACAACAGCCAGGAAGCCGTCGTTCTGGCCGAAAAAGTCATGGCCTTCGTCCAGCAGGAAAGCCGGAACGCCTCCAAACAACTGGCCGGGGAGCGCGGCCCCTTCCCCGCCTATTCGAATTCCGTTTTCGCCAGAAAAGACATGGGCCCCTACCGCAACGCCACGGTCACCACCATTGCCCCCACAGGCACGCTGTCCATTATCGCCGGCTGTTCTTCGGGCATCGAGCCTTTGTTCGCCTTATGTTTTTCCCGCAACGTCATGGACGGTGAACGGCTGGTGGAGGTAAACCCCTATTTCGAGCAGGCCCTCAAGGAAGCCGGCTGTTACAGCCGCAAACTCATGGATACGGTGGCGGCAAAAGGCAGCATCGCCGCCATGGAACATCTGCCCGCCGACCTGCGCAAAGTCTTTACAACGGCTATGGATATTGAACCCCTGTGGCATCTGAAAATGCAGGCGGCCTTCCAGGCCCACACCGACAATGCCGTGTCGAAAACCGTCAATCTGCCCCACTCCGCCACGGTGGACGATATCCGGCGCATTTACTGGATGGCCTACGAACAGGGCTGCAAGGGAGTAACGGTATATCGCGACGGCTGCAAAAGCGATCAGGTCCTGTACATGGGCGACGGGGAACGGCGCAAAGACAAGGAACGCGGCCCGCGCGCCGTACGCGAACGGCCCGATCTGACATACGGTTTCACCCAGAAGGTTCGTACCGGCCACGGCATTATGTACGTAACCATCAACGAGATCGACGGCAAACCCTTTGAGGCTTTCGCCACCATCGGCAAATCCGGCCGTTCCACCACGGCCAAGGCCGAAGCCATCGGCCGCCTTGTCTCCCTGGCTTTGCGTTCAGGCATCGAAGTGAGCAAAATCGTGGAGCAAATCAAGGGCATCGGCGGCGAAGCGCCCGTATTTCAACAAGGCAAGCAAGGGCAGGTGCAATCCATTCCCGACGGCATCGCCTGGGTTCTGGAGAACCGCTACCTTAAATCGAAAAAATCCGTGCACGAAGAAAACGGCCTTGGCGCGTATCGTTGCCCCGACTGTGACGAAGTCATGGTTTTTCAGGAAGGCTGCCTGCTCTGCCCTGCATGCGCCTATACCAAATGCGGTTGAAAGCGGGGGTTGTTCCTGCTCTACGGATTGCATCATGAACGGCATTCACGACGCGCACCCCCATGACCCCGCCGGCGAACGCCGTGAAAAAGAAACCCGCTCCTCCCAAACTCCTTCCGCGCTTTCCGAAAAGCAGCGACGCGACCTGTGGCGCTACATCGCGGTATCCATAGCGGCCGTCGAACTGTTGACGGCCGTGGTGGCGGTGGTCTACGGCTTTATGCAATCCGGCGCGGGAGAAAGGCCTCGGGCCTTTACCTTTCCCTGGCTTTACTGGGCTATCCTGGCGGTGGTGCTGCCCTCCCTGATTCTGCTGCTTGTGCATTTCGCCGATGTCGGCCTGTTCGTCGCCCACGCCGGCAAAAATGCCGATGAAGAATGGCAGCGGCATCTGCCCGAACGCATGCAGCGTTTGTACCGGATCATCAAAGGCGCGCCCGTGGCCGTGATATTGCTGGGAGTCATCGCCCTGGGCGCGGGTTTGGCGACCGTTGAGGGCGCCCTCGGCCTGCTCACGGATTTCATGGGGGCGCTCAAGCCCTATATTCCGAATCTCATCGCGGCGACGGCGGCCACATTCGTGATTGTCTCCCTGGCCGTCGTCTGGCTGCATTACCGCACTCGCAAGCTTGTCGCGGAATACCAGTTCCGTCGCGAGGTGCTGGAAAAAACCGGAGTGATCATTGTGGATAAAGGCAGCGCCGCCCTGCCTCCCGGAGGCGTCGGCGATGTTCCCTACGCCGTTGTCGGCGCGGAAGACGGAGATCCCCCCCCTGTCGCCCTGCCCTCCGCCGCCGATCCGCCCCAAAAGACGGCGTCGGAAATCATTTCATGAGACGCAAGGGTCGGGAAACGAAGCGTCCCACAATCAAAACGCTCTAATCGAAATCCGTAAAGAGCGCCCCGATATGGATATTGCCCAGCATCCTTTTGCCGTTCTGCTCGCGCATACGCCAAAATGCCTGCTGGATATGATCCGAGGTTATGCCGTTACGCATGGCGGTATACGCCTCAATATACGCGGCCAGGATGTCGCAGATTTTGAGGACCTCGCCGTCCTTGGGATCGTATTCGTCCTGATTGTAGCGCCCCTGCAAGGCGTCAAAATCCGTCTTCACAACCCTGCCGTCTTCAATCACCGTATCGTCGAACTCCGACCCTGAATCCGAGCCGAGATAATAGCCGAGCCGGGCAACGACGCATGTATGGCCTTCTTTTTCCAAAGGCGCGAAAATCCGGCGTTCCAGTTCGCTGTTCTCGTATTCCCGGATAAGCTGACCGAGATCCTGAAAAGATTTTTTCACGGGAGAAATGATATCCCGGGTGAGCACCTCAGGCAGATCATGAAACAGGCCGCTGAAGAAGTTGTTTACCCGGCGCGCCCGGCAGGCGCCGATCCGTATGCTGAGAAAATACACGTAGCAGGCGACCATAAACATATGGCCCATAACGGACGTTTCCGGAATGCGCGGCGTCTGCGACCAGCGTTTCTGAAAACGCAACTGGCCGCAGAGATTGGCGAAACGGGAGAGAGCGGGAAGCGGGCCCGATCTTCCGGGAAAAAGCGCATCGCCGCATCGCGCCGTATCCGCCGCCGAAGAGGCGTCACAAGGGGAAAAGACTCGTGTCGCCGGACCGTCGCCTTGAAGCGGCAAAGGATCAAGGCCGGGCAGGAGTTCCTCCATTCCCGGCAAATGGCTGTGGGCGGCAAGTATCTTTATAAAATTGCTTCTGATGTCAGGCATTTCATCGTCAAAGGCGTTGTTCAGGGGGCTGAGCAGACGAAATTCCCATGCGCTGGAATAGGCATGGGCCGCCGCCAGAATCTCCGAGGCCGGGGACTGGTGTTCGGTCGCCGTGGCACGACGGACGAAACGTTCCCAGAACTCCCCGTCAAGGGGGTGCACGTGCGGTTTCGCTTCGGCCAGAACCCATCTGGCCAGGCGCTGGTAATGATCGGGATTTTCCTTTATGCGGTAGAGAATGGGTGGTTTGATGTCGGTAATCACCAGGCGGAAGAGATAGTCGAAAATGCCGCCTTCCACCACTTCTTCCTCAAGACAGAGAAGCTCGGCCCGGGATTTTCCCCGGCCGGCAAGGCGGCAGAGCAGCCAGGCGATAATCATCTTATGCGCCTGCTTGTCGATTTCCATAAGCTCCATGTAGCGCAGCTTGTCATTCCAGCGCTTCATATACGAACCGGAAAAAATAAATTGCAGAAGGGATTTTCGGATATTGCCCGGCACGTGGAGGCTCCTTATTATTTACTTGATTGTTAAAGCAAGATAAGGGTAATCTCCTCCGGCGTTATGCGCAAGAAAGTCTTTTGCCCATCTTCCGCCCGCCGCCGGCGCTATGGATGTAGAGCCTTTTCTCTTCGACAGCTCCGGCAACCGGCGGCGTAAGCGCCGGCTCGCGCACACGAGGAGTAGGCGAAACGTGTTTTCGCCGTGAACGACGGGTGCGGCGTCGCAAAGTCAATCTTCATCCGGCGCGGGCGGACGTTGACCGCCGTACGCGACAAGCTCAAGCATAGAAGACTCAGAGGATCACATCGGCATGCGTACACATGAGCCCATAGCCATCATAGGAGCGGCCTGCCGCTTCCCCGGCGAAGTCGCTTCTCTTGAGGAATACTGGACTCTGCTTGAGCGGGGGACTGACGCGGTAAGCCATCTTCCTCAGGACAGATTCTCGCCCGAACGTTTCTTCAGCCTTTCTCAGGGAATTGACGGGCACGCCTATGTCAATGCCGCCGGCATCATTGACAATATTCACTGTTTTGATGCCGAGTTTTTCGGTATTTCCCGCAAGGAGGCCCAGAGCATAGACCCGCAGCAGCGCATGGCGATGGAAACGGTATGGGAGGCGCTGGAAACGGCCTTTATCGTGCCGTCTTCCCTCAAGGGCTCGCGCACGGGCGTGTATATGGGCGCCTCCAACACGGATATGGCCATACGCTGCATGGACGATCTCGCATCCATGTCCGCCTACGCCATGACCGGCACGTCGCTGAGCATTGTCGCCAACCGCATTTCCTATGTGTTCGATCTGCGCGGACCCAGCATGACTGTCGACACGGCCTGTTCGTCTTCTCTCGTGGCCGTGCACCAGGCTTGCGAGGCCCTGAGGGCGGGCAGGATATCCCTGGCCATTGCCGGCGGAGTCAACGCGCTGCTGGCGCCCTATCCGTTTATCGGATTCTCGCAGGCGCACATGCTGTCTCCTGACGGGCGCTGCAAGGCTTTTGACGCCTCGGGCAACGGATACGTGCGCAGCGAAGGGGCCGGAGTGATCATCCTCAAGCCCTTGACCCGGGCTCTTAAAGACAATGACGACATCCTGGCGCTCATCGCCGGTTCCGGAGTCAATTCCGACGGGCGGACCACCGGTATCTCCCTGCCCAACGCCAAGGCTCAGGCCGCGCTTTTGCGGGAAGTATACCGCGCCTTCGGCCTCAATAAGACAAACCTGACGTATGTTGAGGCCCACGGTACAGGCACGGCCGCCGGTGATCCCCTGGAGGCGGCGGCCATCGGCACGATTCTCGGCAAGGCTTTGCGCCGCGTCCGTCCCTTGCCCATGGGCTCGGTAAAAAGCAACATCGGCCACCTGGAATCAGCAGCGGGCATAGCGGGTCTGCTCAAGGGCATGCTTGTATTGCGCCGGGGCAAAATTCCGCCCAACCTGCATTTCACGACGCCCAACCCCGCCATTGACTTTGCCGGCTTCAACCTTGTTGTGCCCACACGCGTGGAGGCTTTGCCGGACCTTAAGAACAATGAACTCGTCAGCGTCAACTCTTTCGGCTTCGGCGGCACCAACGCGCATGTGGTGCTGCAAAAGGCGCCGCCGCAAGCCTCCTCCGCGGCCTGTCCTCCGCGCGGCAGGGACGGCGCGGCCGGAGAGCAGTCGCCGCTGTTTCTTTCGGCCAACAGCCTTTCCAGTCTCGGTCTTTTGGCGGGAAAGTACGCCGCGGCCGTGGAACATGCGCGCCCCGCCGACTGTGACGAGATAGCCTCCTCGCTTGTTTCCTGCAGGGAACAGATGCGTTGGAGAGAACTGGTTACCGGCGCCACCCCGGCGGAACTTCACCGCCGGCTCAAAAAACTGGAAAAAAGCATCGCTTCCGGAGAACGGCAGATTCAAGCCGTTGCGGGCGCCATGAAAGAAGAAGGCGGCGTCTTTGTCTTCACCGGCAACGGAAGCCAGTGGCAAGGCATGGGCACGGAACTGATGCGCGGCAGCAAAGAATTCAGGTCGGCCCTGGAAGAAGTGGATGCCCTGCTCGCCCCGCTTCAGGGCTGGTCCCTGCTGGATATTTTCGCGACTCCCGCCCGCTATGCCGAAGCCTTTGACTATACGGAAAAAAGCCAGCCGCTGCTTTTCGCCCTGCAGGTAGGGCTTGTACAGGCTTTGAAGGCCAAAGGCATCCTGCCCGCGGCGACTCTCGGGCACAGCGTGGGAGAAGTGGCGGCGGCCTGGGCCTGCGGCGCCCTTTCCCTTGAAGACGCCGCGACGGTCATCCATCACCGGAGCTTTCTGCAAAAAAATCTGCGCGACAAAGGCGGCATGGCTGTCGTCTCTCTCCCGGAGGCGAGGCTTGCGGAACTGCTGCGGCCCTTCGGCGACAGCGTGCAGATAGCGGCCGTGAACACGGAGGATTCCTTTACCCTGGCCGGCGACGGCAAATCCCTGCAAATCATTGTCCAACAATGTAAACAGCAGCGCCTGCCCGCGAAAGTCCTGCCTCTGTCCTACCCCTTTCATAGTTCGGCCATGGACGCCATCCGGCAGAAGCTGCTTGACGCCCTCAGCGGCATCCGGCCCCGCAAGGGCAAAATTCCTTTTTTCTCCACGGCCGTACCCGCCGCCGAACGCAATCCCCTGCCGGATAACGCGTATTGGTGGCATAATATCCGGCGGCCGGTGCTTTTTCATAAAGCGGTGACCAAGGCGCTTGCGCAGGGTTTTTCCCTGTTTATGGAAATCGGCCCCAGACCGCTGTTTTCTTCTTACCTTCGTGATATAGCGAAGAAAAACAATTCACATATGATCTTCATCCCCACTCTGACGAACAATGGGGATGAAAAGGCCGATTTTGCCTCCGCCTGGAAAAACGCCTGGCAGGCGGGTTGGAACGTGAATGCCCAGGCGCTCTTTCCCCTGGAGTTTCGCAAGCGCGAACTCCCCTCCTATCCCTGGAACCGCGAACGGCTCTGGCCCGATCAAACTCCGGAATGCCGGGAATTCCTCAGCGCGGCGAAAAAACACCCCCTGCTCGGCTGGCGACTGCCCGGCAAGGCTCCTGTCTTTGAAAACATCCTGGCTTTGCCCGATCATCCCTGGCTGAGAGATCACAAAACGGGCGCCTCCACCCCCTACCCGGCAGCCGCCTATATCGAGAGCATGCTCGCGGCCGGCCGCGAGATCCATGCCCGGGAACGGCAGGAACTGGAAAGGGTCGTCCTTGCGAGGCCTTTGCACTTATTTGAAGACAAGGCGAAGGTTATACGCATCAGCGTGGACAGAGAAGACGGAGGGCTGCTGATGGAGGCGCGGGGGCATATGGGCACGGAATCCTTCGGCGCTTACGCCAGGGGCAGACTCCTGCCTCTGGCCGAAACTCCGCCTGAAGCGCCGCTGGATCTTGCCTTTCCGGAACGTTTCGGCGTTCCCGTCTCCAAAAACGTATTATATGAAACCGCCCGGAGTTTTCTGCTCAATTACGGGCCGGCGTTCCAGACCGTGGAACGCGCCTGGGTGAACGCGGATCCGTCTCATCCCGAAGTGCTGGCGCAACTGGCCGATCCCTTCGCGCAGAGCGATACGGACATGATCATTGCGCCCACGCTGCTGGACGGAGCCTTTCAAACGCTGTTTCTTCTGCTCAGCGGGCGTTCCCGCACAACGTCCATCCATACGTATCTGCCGGCGGCCTTCGATCGGATCATCCTTTACGCGCAAGGCGCGGCGCATTACGTCCACGCCCGCCTTGAACGCGTGAGTCCGCGTTCGGTTCTGGCCTCTTTTCGCCTTGCCGACGCCCGGGGCAATATATTGCTGTCGCTCCGCAATTGCCGTTTCAGGCGGGCCGCCTGGCTGGAGTATGAACAAAACGCCAACGCGCCCTATGCGGTCAGACTGGAAGCGGCTCCGCACGCCGTATGCCGCGACTCCCTTGACTATTCTTTCCCGCAAAGGATTGAGGCGGCGTTGGAGTTTTTTTTGAAAGACAACCCGCTCGCCTTGAGTGAAAATACGCGGCAGTCGGTACATCCTTATATTTTGCTGCAGTTGACCAGTCTTGCGGCCGCGCATGAGTCCGCGCTTTCCCTGCAAAAAGACGGGCAGGCGTTTTCCGTCCAGGCGCTGATAAACGCCGGCCTTCTCGCGCCCGAACAGGAATACTGGCTTTGCCGCATGCTGGAACGTCTCGAAAACGCGGGACTGGCTTCCCGGATAAACGAATATTGGCAGGTACACGCGAACACGGGCAGACTCTCGACCCAGGCTTTGTGGCGCACGCTGATAAGTTCCAGCCCGAGTTCCGCGACGGAAGCCCTGCTGCTGGCCCACGTGTTCAGCAGGCATAAAGATCTGTATTCCTCCCGTCCTCAAAACGCCGAAAGCGGCGATCCGCCCGCCAGGCTCATGGACGCCTATTTCAGCAACGCCGCCTCCCTGTCTCCTTTCGGCGCCGCCCTTGCCCAATGCGTGCCGCTCGCCCTGCGGGAGCGCCGGGCCGGGCAGCGCCTCAATATCCTGCAGGTGGCCAGGAATTCCTCCAGCCTGTTGTCACAGGTTCTGCCGCATATACAGGCCTTGGGCGATTCCGCCGCCTGCCGGTATGTGGCGGCTGAAAAAAGCGCCGAAGCGGCGGAGGCCGCCGCCCTGCTCTTTGACAACCTGCCGTGGATCGAATTCACCACGCTTGATCTTGAGGAACCGACGCCGACGCATCAAGGCGCGTATCATCTTATCCTGATTTCCTACTCTCTCTACGAATATGAGAACATCGCATCGGCGCTGAAAGGCTGTCTGGGCATGCTGGCGCCCGGCGGCGTGTTGTGCCTGTTGGAGCACAGCGCCGACGCGTTCACCGACTACGTCTTCGGGGCCGCCCCATGGTGGTGGAAGGCCTCACGGGAGCGGACCCTGCCCGTCTCCCTGTTGCAACCGAGAGAGTTCTGGGAAGAACAGATGCTGGCGGCGGGCTTTGCCGACGTTTCGCACATGGGAGCGCAATACGACGATCGCTGCCCCGGGCGGTTCATCCTGGGGAGAAAAAATCCGGAAAGCGCCGAAACCGCCTTGCCGGCGCGGAATGCCGACGCGCGGGGAGACGGCCCCGCGTCCGAACATGACGCTATCCCCTTTACCAACACCCATGAAACCGCGCCTTTCGCGCGTCCTTTTTCCCGCTGGCTGCTGCTGGCGGGGACGACGCCGCAAAACGCCCGTCTGGCCGGGAAGCTGCGTTCGCATCTCCAGAATAACGGCGCGGTCGCCTCCCTTACTCCATGCGGCGAAGACCGGCTCAGCGCCGCGGCCATGCACGAAACCCTCGACTCATGGATATCCTCGGCGCAAAGCCTTCGCGCCGGGGAGGAAGGTTCCGGAGAAAGCCCGCTGCACGTCGTCTACATGTGCGGGTACAGCACGGCGGATACGCTTTCCGTAAAGGAGTTCGCCCACATCCGGGACAGCGGGATTCTCGGCCTTGCCTCACTGATGCAGGCATGGGACAAACTGCGTCCGCCGGCCCGTTTGTGGATACTCACCGGCGGCGCTTTGTCCGACGACGCTTTGACGGGCGCGCCCACCCCTTCCCAGGGCGCTTTGGCCGGTTTTGCCAGAGTGCTGATGAATGAAATGCGCCATGTGCCCGTCACTCTGCTCGATCTGCACGGCCCGGATCCCGATCCGGCGGCCGCGGTCCGTGAATTGCTGCAAACGGCCGTCGAGCCGGAGGTGGTTCTCGCCGACGGACAACGCTACGTTCCCCGTTTGACGAAAATAGACTTGTCCCGCGACGCCTCCCATGCCGGGACGGCTGAAAAGGACCGCAAGCCCGATGCCGGTGCGGCTCTGCATTTCGATATGCCCGGCCGCCTGCAGAATCTGTATTGGCGAAAAACACCCCCGCCCGCGGTAAAAACACAAGAAATCCGCATCCGGGTCAAGTACGCCGGGCTGAATTTCCGCGATGTCATGTGGGGCATGGGCATGCTCCAGGATGAAGCCCTGGAAAACGGCTTTTCCGGCCCTACCATGGGGCTGGAATGCTCCGGCGTCATAGACGCCGTAGGGGAGGACGCAGGCGGCTGGGCCGTGGGAGACGAGGTCGTCGGCTTCGCCCCGGCGTGCTTTTCCACGCACGTGGTCACCTCCGCTTCGGCGATCATGCGTAAACCGGATTCCATCGGCTTTGCCGAAGCCGCCACTATCCCCGTATGCTTTTTTACCGCATGGTACAGCCTCAAACACCTGGCCAAGCTTCAGCCCGGCGAGCGGGTGCTTATCCACGGCGCGGCTGGAGGCGTCGGTCTTGCCGCCGTGCAGATTGCCGCGCACCTGGGGCTTGAGATATACGCCACAGCGGGAGCGCCGGAAAAACATCATTTCCTGCACAGGCTCGGGGTGCGGCATATATTCTCCTCCCGCTCCCTTGCCTTTGCCGACGAGATCAAAAAACTCACCAAAGGCCAGGGTATCGACTGCGTGCTCAACTCCCTGTCCGGCGAGGCCATAAGCGCCGGCATCTCTTTGCTCCGGCCCTTCGGACGCTTCATAGAACTCGGCAAGCGCGATTTTTACGCGGACACGCCCATGCGCCTGCTCCCCTTCAGCAATAATCTGTCTTACTTCGGCGTGGATGTGGACCAGATGCTCGTGCATCAGGATGCCCTCGCGCGCGCCCTGTTCGCCGAACTGATGGAACTGTTCAGACAACGGAAACTGCTTCCTCTGCCGCATAGCGCCTATCCGGCCGCCAGAGTGCTGGAAGCCTTTCAGGCCATGCAGCAGTCGGCGCATGTGGGCAAACTGGTGGTGTCGCTGGAAGGCGCGGTCGATATCGCCCGCGAACAACCGGGACAGCCGAAAAAATTACGCCTGCCCAAAGACGCCTCGTATGCGGTCACCGGAGGCGCCGGCGGCTTCGGCCTGGCTACGGCGCTGCGTCTTGCCGAAAGCGGCGCCAAACATCTGCTGCTGATCAGCAGGGGCGGCATCAAAACGCGGGAAGCCCGGCTTGCCGTGGAGCGTCTGCGCAAAGACGGCGTGCGGGTGATAACGGCCCGGGCTGACGTGACCAACGCCAGGAGTCTGAAAGACTGCCTCAAGGAACATCTTGCCTCGCTGCCTCCCTTGCGCGGGGTTGTTCACGCCGCGGCCGAACTCGAAGATAAAACCATAACCGGCCTCACGCCGGAGAATATTCATAAAGCGACGGCCGCCAAGGCGCTCGGCGCCTGGAACCTGCATGCCGCCACCCTGGGGCTGCCCCTGGATTTCTTCGTGCTGTATTCGTCGGCGACGACGGCCTTCGGCAACCCCGGACAAGCCGGATACGTAGCCGCCAACTGCATGCTGGAAAGTCTGGCGCACTGGCGCAGAAAGCGCAACCTGCCGGCAACGGCAATCGGCTGGGGGCCCATAAACGATACCGGCATGCTCACGCGCAACGCCAAAGCCCGGACAGCCCTGCTGCATACGCTGGGCGTCAGCCCGACGGATACGCGGGACGCTTTGCGCTGGCTTGAGTATTGCCTCACTGAGGCTGTCGGAAGCAGTCACTTTTTCGGGCTGGACTGGAGCAAGCAGGGCGATTTGCCGGCCCTGGCCGCGCCGCGTCTGAGCTATTGTAAACCGAAACAATCCGCATCACGCGATTGCGAAACACCTCCCCAGGAGTATATCCGGCAGGCGCCGCCGGAAAAAGCCCTTGCGCTCATCACCTCCATGCTTATTGAAGAGAGTTCCTCCGTGCTGCGCATACCCAGGGACAGACTCTCCGCCGATACGCCGCTCGCCCTGCAAGGCATGGACTCCCTCATGGTTGTGGAACTGTCTCTGGCGGTGGAACAGCGCTTCGGGTTGATCGGCTACGCCCTGCCGTTTTCTGAAAAAACGACGGCGGCCGGTCTGGCGGTATCCCTTTACGCCGCCCTCACGGAAGACGACAGGGCCGAAGACTGGGGAGAGCAGGCCCTGGCGTCACTGGAAGAAAAACACGGCATGCGCATTGACGGCGAACTGCGCAATACGCTGTTGCAGACAGTGGGAGGAACGATATATGAGCGGCGATGACGGTCGAATTTTCGGATTAGGACAGGAGGAACAGGAACAACTGCGCCTTTTAGCCCTGCAGCAACCACCCCTGGCCGATGCGCAGCGCCGGCGTTCTTCTTTTTCCCCTGTGCCGGAACGCTACAGTCTTTTTCAGGACCTGCCCGGCTACAAGCAATTGCGGCTTCAACGGACGCTGTATGAAAAAATGAATATTTTCAGGCCGTTCTTCAGTTGCCATGAACGCAAGGCCAAGGAAAGAACCATCATCAACGGATTGGAATTTTTAAATTTTTCTACCTATGACTACCTGGGGCTTAACGGGCATCCGGAAATCAACAAGGCCGCCGCCGACACCATGGAGATTTTCGGCACCTCGGCGGGCGCCAGCCGCCTGGTGGCGGGCGAGCGCCCGCAGCACAAGGCGCTTGAACAGGCTCTGGCGGCATGCTACGGCACGGAAGACGCCGTTGTCTTCGTAAGCGGCCATGCCACCAACGTCTCCACCCTGCACGCCCTGATGGGGCACAAGGACGTCGTCTATCATGACGCGCTGGCGCATAACTCCGTCATCATGGGGGCCATGCTTTCGGGAGCGGCCCGCTATTCCTTTGCGCACAACGACTGCGAGGCCCTGGAACGCCTGCTGCGGCAGACCCGGAGCAAACACGAACGGGCGATTATAGTGACCGAAGGGCTGTTCAGCATGGACGGCGATATCGCCAGCCTCCCGGAACTGATTGCCTTAAAACGGAAATATACCTGCTTTCTCATGGTTGACGAAGCGCATTCCCTCGGCGTGCTCGGCCCCGCCGGGAAAGGAATCTCCGAACATTTCGGGATCAGCCCCCGCGATGTGGATATCTGGATGGGCACGCTTTCCAAAACCCTGTGCGGCTGCGGAGGGTACGTCACCGGCTGCGCCGAATTGGCGGAGCTGCTCAAGTTCACGGCCAGCGGCTTTGTTTACAGCGTGGGTATGCCTCCGCCCATGGCGGCCGCTTCCCGCAAGGCCCTTGAATTGATGCTGCGGGAGCCCGGGCGCGTCGCGCGACTGCAGGCGGCCAGCCGATTCTTTCTGGCCGAAGCCAAGGCGCGCGGATTGCAAACCGGCCACGCGCAGGGCTACGCCGTTATTCCCGTCATCGTCGGCAATTCGCTTGTGGCCGGCCTGCTCGCGTCAGCCTTGTTCGAAAGACAAATCAACGTCCTGCCCATTATTTACCCGGCGGTGGAGGAAGGCATGGCCCGCCTGCGCTTTTTTCTGTCGTCGGAACACAAGGAGGACGATATCCGCCTTGCCCTTGACGCCGTGGCGGAAGAACTGCCCCGCGCCGCGGCCAGAGCGAACTGATCCCTCGCTCTTCCGGCACGGGGGGAATCATCCCCCTGCCGGGAGCGCCTCAGGCGGGCGGACATCCTCCGAAATAAAGCCCCGCCTGAAGCGGCAGGTGACGGTCGTGCCGCGTTCCGTACTGTCAAGGGCTATCGCGCCCTTGTGATGTTCCACTATATGCTTGACGATGGACAGGCCGAGCCCCGTGCCCCCTGTCCGTTGCGAGCGGGCGTGATCCACGCGGTAAAAGCGCTCGAAAACGCGATCCTGATGTTCCGCGGCGATGCCTATGCCCGTATCGCTTACGGCCACGGCAAGCGTATCCTCCCGCACGCCGAAGGATACCTCGACCTTTCCCCCGTCCGCATTGTACTTGATGGCGTTATCCACAAGATTGTACAGCAGTTCGTCGATCATGCGCGCATTGGCGGTCATCGTCACCCCGTCGCCGCGCAGTTCAAGGGATATGCCGCGAGCCTGCGCTTTTTCCCGCAGACCGTCCAGCACGGACCGCGCCAGCGCCCCCAGGTCGAAAGAGGAGAAGCTTCTGTCCGTTTTGCCTTCGTCAAATTCCGACAGGCGGATGATATCGTCTATAATGTTGATGAGTCGCCGCGCCTGGCCGGAAATTTTCAGGGCGAAACCCTTGACGTCCTCCTGCCGGGCGAGATCGTTGCCGATCATTTCCGATAAGGCGGAAATGGTGGTCAGAGGCGTTTTCAACTCATGCGACACGTTGGCGGAAAACTGCCGGCGCTGTTCTTCCGCCTTGCGTCCTTCCGTCGTATCCCGCAGCAGGATGACGGCGCCGTTCACCATGCCGCCGGCATGGGTGGGATGTATGTGCGCGGCGTATATCCTGCCGCCTCTCTCCAGTTCGACAAGGGCCTCCTCGCGGCCGCCGCTCAGGCAGGCGCGCACGGCCCCGAGAAATTCCATATGTCTGCAAAGATACAGAACGTCTTTATTCGCAACGCCCCGCGCGCCGAAAATGGCCGAGGCGCCCGCATTGAGCAGGCGCACCCGGCCGTCTTTATCCAGGAGCACCAGGCCTTCCCTCATGCGCTCCGTAATGGCCATGGTCATACGGGTCTGTTCTTCCATATCGGCATGCCGCCTGACGATCTCCTCCCGCTGGGTTTCTATTTTTCTGACAAAGAATACGCGCTCGTCATCGGCGTCGCTGTAACCCTCCACGCCCGCATCGTCCGGGCGCGGACGACCGAAGGCCGCCGCCAGCCGGTCCGCGAGCCGTCCGGCGCAGACGACGGCGGCAAGCGACGCCAGCACGCAGAAAAGAAGAACGGGCGCGAGCCTGCTGAGAATGCCGGAAAAAACCCACGAAGCTATCGCCAGCCTGAGAATGTTGCCGCCGGCCGTTGTAACGGCGTAATAGCGCAACGCTTCTTCCTGGGTATCGGAATAGCGCAGGCTTTCCCCGTAACCTTTTTGCCGGGCATCGATCACTTCAGGCCGGTTGCCGTGATTGTCGAGCCTTCGTGCATCCGTAAAACTGTCAAAGGCTATCCCCCCGCCCTCCTCAATCACGGTGACGCGCACATGCTCAAGTCCGTACCGCGCTTCGGCGCTGAGACGGGCGCGGATATCGAATTTCCAGAGAAGACCCGCCAGGAAGATCGACCACACAACCGCGAAGTAAAAAAATCGTTTCTTCACGGATACTTACTCCCCAAGCGTATATCCCACGTTACGGACGGTTTTGATGTGCCCGCCCGCCGCCCCCAGTTTCCGCCTGAGCATCTTGATGTGCATGTCCAGGGTGCGGCTTTCGACCTCGACGTCATAGCCCCAGACCTTTTCCAGAATGCTCTCCCGGCTTAAGACTATTTCGGCGTTGATCAGGATATGGCGCAGCAGTTCGTATTCTTTGAAGGTCAGGACGATTTTTTCGCCGTCCACGCGAACCATGCGGCGTTCGTCGTCAAGAAGGATGTTTTTATACGACAGGATCTTCGCCGTCCGTTCCCCGTCGCCGTTTCTGCGCAACAGGGCGTTGACCCGCGCGATCAATTCCAGCACGCCGAAGGGTTTGGGCAGATAATCGTCCGCTCCCAGATCAAGGCCCGTCACCTTGTCGAATTCGCTGCCCTTTGCCGTGAGCATGATGACCGGCAGGCGTTTCGTCCGTCCCGCCGCCCTGAGGCGTTTAAGCAGGGAGAGACCGTCCTCCCCCGGCAGCATGACGTCCAGCAGCGCCAGATGCGGCGGAACGCCCGCTTTGCCCAGGGCGGCAAAAAAGGCGGCGCCGTCCTCAAACCCCTCGGCGGCAAAGCCTTTCGCCTGTAAGGCGTACACCACAAGATCCCGGATGTCCCCGTCATCTTCCACTATCCATATGACCTTGCCCGCGTTCATCAGAACTTCCTTTGTGGTCTGAAACCCCGGCCGAAAGGCCATATAGCCCCGACCCCGCCCTGAAGGGCTTCTCTACCTCATCCGGATTCTCCGCCGTGCCGCCGGGGCTTATGGACGCCGGTAATGGAATAGATCACCCAGTTCGCCACGCAGACCGCGTGATCGCCGATGCGCTCGAAATACTTCGCCACCATGTACAGATCCATCGCCCGGCTGCCTATGCCGCTGTCCTGGTGAATGAGATTGATAAGATCCTCCTTGATCTTCCGGAACAGATCGTCCACCACGTCGTCGCGGTCGATGACGCTTTGCGCCAGGGTCAAATCGTTTTTCACAAAGGCGTCAATGCTGTCCGTCACCATGCGGATGGAGGCCTCGGCCATCTGCGGAATATGCACCAGTTCCTTGACATAAGGGGCGTCCGCCATGGCGATGGTCAACTCGGCTATGTCTTCCGCATGGTCGCCGATGCGCTCCATGTCGGAACTCATTTTCAGGGCCGAGGAAATAAGACGCAAATCCCGGGCCACAGGCTGCTGCTGCAACAGCAAACGCATACACAGGGACTCAATGTCCTTTTCCATATGATCGATGTCATGGTCCAGCAGCACCGTTTTTCTGGCCAGATCCACATCCTGGTTCTGCAGCGCCTCCACCGAGGTTTTAATGGCGGTCTCTATCAGGGCGCCCATTTGAATCAGCATGATGTTAAGCTGCGCCAGTTGTACCTCAAATTTGATCCGCGTCATCCGAACCTCCCGGTAATGTAATCTTCGCAGCGCTTGTCTCTGGGGATGGAAAAGACCTGTTCCGTATCGCCGTATTCCACGAGATCCCCCAACAGGAAAAAGGCCGTTTTGTCCGATATGCGGGTAGCCTGCTGCATATTGTGGGTGACGATGACCACAGTGTACTCCTTTCGCAGTTCCACGACCAGATCTTCGATTTTTGAGGTGGAGATGGGATCAAGGGCGGAGGTCGGCTCGTCCATAAGCAGCACGTCGGGGGCGACGGCCAGAGCCCTGGCGATGCACAGCCGCTGCTGCTGTCCGCCGGAAAGGCCCAAGGCGTTCTTTTTCAGGCGATCCTTCACCTCATCCCAGATGGCGGCGTCGCGCAGGGCCTTTTCCACGACGCCATCCAGGGCGTACCTGCTCCTGACCCCGTGCGTGCGCGGGCCGAAGGCGATATTGTCGTAAATGCTCATGGGAAAAGGATTGGGCTTCTGAAACACCATCCCCAGGCGCTTGCGCAGGGCGTTGACGTCGATATTGCCGTATACGTCCTTCCCGTCCAGCAGGATCTCGCCAGTAATCCTGCAGCCTTCCACCAAATCGTTCATGCGGTTCATACTCTTGATCAGGGTTGACTTGCCGCAGCCGGAAGGGCCGATAAACGCGGTAACCATGTGCTCTTCAATATCCATGGAGATATCTTTGAGCGCGTGAAACTCGTTATACCACAAGTTAACCCGGCGTATTTCGAATTTCGGCATGATCTCAGACCTTTGCAAGACGTTTTGCCGCAAACGCGGAGAGGGTATTGACGCCGATCACCACCAGCAGCAGGATGACCGCCGTGGCGTACGCCTGGCCCGTGTGGAGCCCTTCGCTCGAGAGGGCGTACATGTGCACGGCCAGGGTCCGCCCGGAAGCCAGAAGGTTTTCCGGTATCTTGGCCACGGTGCCCGAGGTGTAGATAAGGGCCGCGGTTTCGCCGATGATCCTGCCTATGCCGAGGATCATCCCCGCCACTATGCCCGGCGTGGCCGCGGGCAGCACTATTCTGAACACGGTGCGCAGCCGCCCGGCCCCGAGGCCGAAGGAGGCTTCCCGGTAAGCGTCCGGCACGGCCTTCAGGCTTTCTTCCGTCGTGCGCATGATCAGGGGCAGGATCATGATGGCCAGCGTAAAGCCGCCCGCGAGCAGCGAAAAACCCCATCCCGTCCAGGTGACGAAAAAGAGCATGCCGAAGAGTCCGTAAACGATGGAAGGAATGCCGGAAAGGGTTTCCGCCGTCACCCTGACCAGCCTGACGAAACGGTTGCCCCGGGAAGCGTACTCCACCATGTATATGGCCGTGAATATCCCGAGCGGCGCCGCGACGGCCAGGGAAATGGCCACCGTCATGAGCGTCGTGATCAGGGCCGGGAAGAGCGAGACGTTTTCCGAGGTATAGCTCAGGGCGAAAAGCGAAGGGGTCAGATAGGGGATGCCCTTGATCAGGATATGGCCTATCAGAAAAAACATGGCCGAGAGCGTGAAGCCCGCCGCCAGCCATACGGAAAGGGCGAGGGCTCTGTCCTTGAACGCTTTTTTCATAGCACTTTTTTCTCCAGCGAAAAGAACAGCAGGTTGATAAGCAGGATAAAGGCGAAAAGCACGACGCCGGTGGCGATAAGGGCCTCTCTGTGCAGTTCCGCCGCGTAGCCCATCTCAATGACGATGTTGGCCGTAAGGGTGCGCGCGCCCTGCAGTATGCCGCCGGGAATACGGACCTGGTTGCCGGCCACCATGATCACGGCCATGGTTTCGCCGACAGCCCGGCCTATGCCCAGAACGATGGCGGCGAGAATGCCCGATTTGGCCGCCGGCAGGATAACGGCGAACACGGCCCGTTCATGACTCGCCCCCAAGGCCACGGCGCCGTCGTAAAGCTCCGCCGGCACCGCCCTGATGGCGCTTTCGCTTATGCTGATGATGGTGGGCAGAATCATGATGCCGAGCAGGAGCGAAGCGGCAAGAATGCTGCTGCCGTTGCCGCCGAAGAGTTCCCGCACCATCGGCACGAGAATGACCACGCCGAAGAAACCGTAAACCACCGAAGGAATGCCCGCCATCAGGCCCACCATGGGACTGATCAGCGCGTACAGCGGCTTGGGGCAGACCCTGGCCAGAAAGACGGCGGTCAAAATCCCCACCGGCACTCCCACCGCGATCGCCCCGGCGGTGATATACACGCTCCCCACGATCATCGGGAAAATCCCGAATGCGGGGGGCGCGTCGCTGGGCGACCACTCGCGGCCCAGCAAAAAATCCCGCCAGCCTATCTCGTTGATGGCCGGTATGCCGTTCGCGAAAAGAAACAGGCAGATCAGGGTCACGGCCAGCACGGAGGTCAGGGCCGACAACATGAACACGTATTGCATCACAATGGCTTGTATCTTCCGCATGGCTTCCGTCCGCGAAGGTTTCAGTCCACAGCCCCGGCGCCGTCCGCCGGCGCCGGGCTTGCGGATATTTTTGCGGGATCGTCGGCTGAAAAACATTCTTTCCAGCCTGCTTGCGCAGCCTTCTGCGGCGCAAAACCCACCAGGATGTTATAGTGTTTACTTTTGCAAGTAAACACCGGGGCGCTACGGCATAACCTGCTTCCAGGAAGCGGCGCCGCCCGTGAATATCTCCTTCACCTGCTCGCCGCCAAGGTTCGTCAGGGGATTTTTGTTGTTCACGACGACCACGATGCCGTCATGGGCGATGGCGACGTCCGTGAGTTTCGCCTTTTCGCCGTCTTTGAGCGCCCGGCTGGACATGCCGATATCGCAGGCGCCGCTGATGGCCCCGGTCATGCCCGCCGTCGAGTCGCTCATCTGGATTTCAATGACGGCGCCGGGATTTTTGGCGATATAGGCTTCCTTCAGCTTTTCCATAATCGGCGTGACGGAAGAGGAACCGGCCACCGTGATTTTGCCGCCCGTCTTGCCGCCGCCGGCGTAGGGCGCGGCCTGTTCATTGACGGGTATGTAGCTTTTGGCGACAACCGCCTGCCCGTCCCTGGACAGGATAAAGGCGATAAAGTCCCCGGCCGCTCCGGAAGGCTCGCCCCTGGTGGCGATAATGAAGGGCCGGGAGATCTTGTAGCTGCCGTTTTTGACGTTTTCCGCCGAAGCCGTGACGCCGTCCACGCTCAGGGGCTTGACGGAAGCGTTCAGGGAACCCAGGGAAATGTAGCCGATGGCGTAAGGATCGTTGGCGATGTTCACCATCATGACGTCGGTCTTGTTGGCGATGATCGCCTCCCTGGTGGTCAGATCCTTTCTGCCGCCCCCGGAGGTTTTGCTCTCTATCTTGAACAGCTCGATAAAGGCGCCGCGCGTGCCGCTGCCGTCTTCCCTGGAAATCACGGAGATGGCCTTGCCCGCGTCAAAGCTCCCGTCCGCGGCGGCCGCCGCGGCAAAACACAGGATGCCCAGGGCCAGCGCGAAGGCCGCCGCGGGCGCGATACGATAATTCATGCGCGTTCTCCTCGTGTACAACACAGGATGGGGTTGAAGCGAGGTCACAATGACATCGCTCCGAAACACTAGGGGGGGGGAGTAAAGGAGAATGCAGGGGCGCGTAAAAAACGGGTAAAAAAAGCGGGGGCCGCAAGGCCCCCGCTGAGAGCGTTGACAAAGGCACTTTGGCAACGCTCCGCCGCGAGGGGCAGGCGCAATTCACTCGCGCCGCGAGGCCCCGAAGCGGGCGTGCCTTTACAAAACCCGGCTTTGCGGGGTTTGTCATCAATCTGAGCGGGGGCCGCAAGGCCCCCGCTTTATAAGGCGAATGCGCGAGGCGCGGGCTAGAAGCTGTAGCGGAACAGGACCTGGGCCTTCCAGGCGCTGTTGTTGCGGTCGCCGTCCGTGCCGTAGTCGCGCCAGGTGCTGCGGTTCAGGTCCAGGTTGATGTAGCCGAGTTCGAGCATGGCGGTCAGATTTTCGTAAATCTTGTACTCATGATCGAAGTTGACTTCCCATGCGTGGTCCTTGTCCGTCAGGTACATGTCGTTGCAGTTCCTGGTGGTTATCAGGTCGTCATACCAACCGTCTTTCACGGCGCGGCTGCTGTTGGTGCCCTGATAGTAGGCCAGTTTGATCTTGTGGGTCAGATCCTTGACGAAGCTGACCTTGGCGATTTGCACGCCCACGCCCCAGGTGCCGGTGCCGCTGCCCATGACCGCTCCCTTGGTGGAGATGGCCGCGTCGCGCGCGCCGAAGTGGGTGGGCAGGAAGCCGGTGTCCACGCTGACGATGGG
>JAITHT010000026.1 GCA_031279825.1 Desulfovibrio sp.
GGGAATTATTCCACCCAGCGGGGTTCGGGGCAGAGCCCCGAATTAATCAGTGCTTCCCTAGATTCTGGACTCTTTACGCTTGGGAGAGACGCCCGAAAGGCCCCCGGTAGCGGAAGTGATGTCCTCCTATAAAATAACGGGATCAATGTCCGCATGACCACACACCAACCCGCCGGAAAAATCGACTCTGGCAACAGCTATGGCGAAATCTCTCTTTTGTCCCGTCTTCTCTTCATATATTCTTCCCTCCCTCTTCCGCTACCGAGGCTCCTGCGTTTCTTCTTTCTTTCTGCCGCAATCCTGCTGTATATTCCACAAACCACCCAGGCAGCGGAAGAGTATCTTCCACCCGTCATTATTGTCAGCATTGCCCCGCAAAAATACATGGTGGAGCGCATCGCCAAAAATCGCGTGACAGTTGTGACGCTGGTAAAACAAGGAAGCGATCCGCACTTTTATGAACCCGCGCCGACCCAGATGAGGCTATGCGCCGCCGGCCGCCTCTGGTTCACTATAGGCGTGCCTTTTGAAGACATATGGCTGCCGCGCATTCTCAATGCGGCGCCCTCCCTTATCCCCGTTTCCACCATCACGCATAGTAACCGGTTGCAGTTTTTCCATGACAACACCGAACATCATGGCGATACCGGACGCGGCGAATATCTCGGGCACGCGCACAACAACGCCGGGGAGGATCCTCATATCTGGCTTTCCCCCCGGTCGGTGGCGGATATGCTGCCTTTCATGGCTCAGGAACTGGGCAACATCCTGCCGCAATACGCCGGGGAGTTTCTGGATAATGCCGACGCATTTTCCAAAGAACTGAACAATGTGGATAGGGCATTGACCGAGCGTTTCAACACCGTGCCGCGCGACAAACGGATCTTTCTGACTGTTCACCCTGCCTGGCGCTATTTTGCCCATGATTACGGACTGACTGAACTAGCCATTGAGACGGACGGCAAAGAACCCGGTCCGCAACATATGAAAAGCGTCATCAATACGGCCAAAGCCCACGGTATCCGTACCGTTTTCATAGAGCCGCAATTCCCTAAAGCCGCCGCCTACGCTATTGCGGCCAACATCGGCGCAAAGCTGGTGGAAGCGGATCCCCTGGCCGAAAATGTGCTCGACACATATACCGGCATGGCGGACAAGCTTATGGAATCGTTCCCACAATAAATTCTCTGAGATGCTGTTATGAATATGTCCGCAGCGGTATCTGATCCCGGCGCCGCTCCTCCTCCCGCGTGCTCCCCAAAGGCATCTGACGCGCTTTCTTCCGTAGTGGAAGTCAGCGGGGTTACTTTCAAGTATGGCCAGGATACAATTCTCGAAAAGGTTTCTCTCAATGTTGCGCCGGGAGAATTTTTAGCCCTCATCGGACCCAACGGAGGAGGAAAAACCACACTGCTCCACCTGATTCTCGGTCTTCTGCAGCCCGATTCAGGCGCTATCCGCGTTTTTGGCAACCCTCCGGGCAGTATGAACAGGCGTATAGGCTATGTGCCGCAATTTTCCACTGCATGGCTTGATTTTCCCGCCTCGGTCCTAGAAATGGTGCTTATGGGAGCGGCCACCCCTTCTTTGAACGGCGGACGTTGGCGGATTGACAAAAACGCGACAAAACAGGCCATGGAATATCTGGATGTTCTTGGCATTGCCGATTGCGCGCGTCTGCAGATCTCCGCGCTTTCCGGCGGACAACGGCAGCGAGCCATGGTAGCCAGGGCGCTTATGAGCCATCCGGACATTGTGAGAGCTTCCCCTTCTCCCAGCGGGGAAATCCCGTTTCTCATGCTGCTGGATGAGCCCACGGCGAGTATAGATCCTCAGGGGACATTCTGTTTTTATGAATTTTTGGGCAAATTACGCGGCCATATCAGCCTGCTCGTGGTCAGTCACGACCTATTTATGGTTTCTCCTTTTTTCAATAGCATCGCCGTTGTCAACAAAGGGCTCATCCGCCTGCAAAGTACCGAACTGACGCCTGACAATCTTACAGCCCTTTTTGGCCGCCATCTGCACGACTGCCCTGTTGCGGATCTGCAACATGCGGGAAAGGTTCTGCATCAAACCGGCTGCACACACCCGAGCTGCGCTGAAAAAAATACCGCTCCCGCATCGAAAACGCGTTATCCTTCTTCTTTTCTCAAACAGGATCGCTGAACTGTGGACAAACTGCCGTTCATTCAGTCTTTGCAAGACGCGCTGAGTTATCCTTTCATGCAAAATGCCTTGCTGGCAAGCTGCCTTGCCAGTCTGGCCTGCGGCATCATCGGCACCTACGTCATTCACAATCGACTTACTTTTCTCGCAGGCGGTATTTCTCACGCGGCTTACGGCGGCATAGGCATCGCCCTCTATTTCCAGTTGCCGCTCATGCCTTGCGTCCTTGTATTCTCCCTGCTGGCCTCGGCGATCATGGGATGCATCTGCCTGCGCCGGAAAGACTCGAAAAAAGAAAGCCCGCAGGATACCGCCGTAGGCGTACTCTGGGCTGCGGGCATGGCTCTCGGCATTATTCTCATCGAGCTTACTCCCGGCTATGCCGGAGAAATTATGGGATTTCTCTTCGGAAGCATCCTGGCCGTTCCTTCCAGCGATCTTCTGGCTATGGCCCTGTTTGACGGCACCCTGCTCCTCCTCCTCTACTTTTTTTATCAAGGATTATGGGCCGTTTCTCTGGATAGGGAATTCGCGCGTGCGCGCGGCCTGCCCGTACGCGCGCTCTATCTGCTCCTGGTATGCCTTACCGCGATTACCGTGGTTATGCTGATCCGGGTGGTCGGGCTCATTCTGGTGCTGGCTCTTTTAACTATCCCCCCCTTTCTGGCCATGCGCCTTTGCAATTCTTTTCTCCTTTCCATGATTATCGCCTGTTTTCTCTCCCTGTGCTTCTGCCTGGGCGGTTTGCTCCTCTCATGGCATACAGACGCCTCTTCCGGCGCCTCTATCATCGCCCTAGCCGCCCTTGCCTATCTTCTCGCTCAATTACCGAATTTACAGCAACGAAAAAAGTCCGCGCAAAAATAGCCTTACCCAACAAGCATACTCCGTCGTCGATCTGGAGCAGATTAACTTTGAAACGTTGCACTCGTCGCCCTCGGCGAAAACAAGTTTCGCCTGTTCCTCGTGCGCGTAAGTCAGCGCTTACGCTGCCGGTTGACAGAGCAGTTTCACTTTGCAAATGCTCGCATCTGCTATAGAAACGGACAAAATCCCACAGTGTGCGAAAAAAACACAGCGCCCGGACTCTCTAAAAATACGCATCGACAGCTATATATACAGTATTTTAAGTATATTATATAAAAATACTACTTGGAATATTTTTTGCTTTCAGGGCGGATATTCCGGAGGAGTTATGCATCAAACGACTATTGCGAAACGGGTTCAGTGCACCGGTATCGGCCTGCACAGTGGCAAAACGGTAAAACTAACCATGCGCCCGGCTTCGGAAGATACCGGCATTATATTTCATGTGGCTACGCCTGCCGGCAAGAAAACCATTCGCCCTTCCCCCGATATCGTCATTGCCACCGGCCTTGCCACCACACTCGGCAAAGACGGGGTGAGCGTGTCCACCGTCGAACATCTGCTAGCAACCCTGCGTGGCCTTTGCATAGATAATCTGCATATCGAAGTTGAAGGCGGGGAAGTTCCCATCCTGGACGGCAGCGCCGCGCCTTTCGCCACCCTCCTTTCTGAATCGGGCATCTGCGAGCAGCGCTCAGCGCGCAGGGTCTGCCGCATTACCCGCGCCGTCCGCTTCGGCGGAGAAGACAAATACATCTCGGCGGAGCCGTATAACGGCTTTTCCATTGACTACACCATAGTCTTTCCTCACCCGGCTATCGGCACCCAGCGTAAAAAACTTGAACTCACGCCTTTCAACTTCTCTCGGATCGCCAAAGCCCGCACCTTCGGTTTTCTGCAAGATGTCACTATGCTGCAATCACGCGGGCTCGCCCTTGGCGGCAGCCTGGATAACGCCGTTGTTCTTGATGCACTCGGCGTGATGAATATGGAAGGGTTGCGATGCAGCGACGAGTTCGTCCGCCACAAGATTCTGGATTTTATCGGTGATATGGCCATGCTGCCCCTACCCCTGCAAGGACGGTTCACGGTCTTTTGCTCAGGGCATTCTCTTAATAACGAGTTTCTCCGCCATATCATGACTATGAGGGACTCCTGCCTTAAAACGATCACCCTCCGGGGAAAATACGACGCTCCTTTCCGCCGGCCGCAAGAGCCTCCCCTAAGGGAAACACGGATACCCGCCCTTGCGGGGTAACGCGGATAGAAAAAACGCGAGAATCACACCCGGTGCGGAGAAGACGCCGCCATCCTTAAAAACATTCCCGATTTTTGACATAATCAAAAAAAAAAGCTATTGTCTTTCGTTCTATGTTCCGGAGTATCTCTTTTTGCAATAGTCCATGGGGACGCGTTCGCGAACAGTGTTGCAGGCGGAGAAATAAAACATGCCGGGCCACGGGCAGATATTCCGCCGGCGATGATTTTAGGACAAACAGACATTTTTTGCTTGCCTTTTCGTCAAAGTAAACGTATTAGCAACAAATTCGTTGCTGGCGTAGCTCAACTGGCAGAGCAGCTGATTTGTAATCAGCAGGTTGCGGGTTCGAGTCCCATCGCCAGCTCCAGAGTGGTGGGGTTCCCGAGTGGCCAAAGGGAACAGACTGTAAATCTGTCGTCATACGACTTCGGTGGTTCAAATCCACCCCCCACCACCATATGCGGCTAAGGCTGTAGGAGACGGGACGTCCTGTCGGGGAACTACGGCGAGAACGCGGGAATAGCTCAATGGCTAGAGCATCAGCCTTCCAAGCTGAGGGTTGCGAGTTCGAGTCTCGTTTCCCGCTCCAATCAGCGTCCTTTGTTCCTCCCCAACAGCGCTCATACAGCGGAAGGTGCCCACGTAGCTCAGTCGGCAGAGCGCGTCCTTGGTAAGGACGAGGTCGGCAGTTCAATCCTGCCCGTGGGCTCCATGTTATTTTTACAAACCATTCCAGCTATTACACAAGCCAGTTAGGGAGACGATCATGGGTAAGGAAAAATTTCAACGCACGAAGCCTCACGTCAACATCGGCACTGTGGGCCATATCGACCACGGCAAGACCACGCTTACCGCCGCCATAACCAAAATTGCGGGACTCAAGGGCACGGGCAAATTTGTCGCCTACGACGAAATAGACAAAGCCCCTGAGGAAAAAGAACGCGGTATAACCATCGCCACCGCCCATGTCGAATATGAAACCGCCAAACGGCATTACGCGCATGTGGACTGCCCCGGTCACGCCGACTATATCAAGAACATGATCACCGGCGCCGCGCAAATGGACGGCGGCATCATCGTGGTGGCCGCCACCGATGGTCCCATGCCCCAGACTCGCGAACATATTTTGCTTGCCCGCCAGGTCGGCGTGCCCAGCCTCGTGGTCTTTTTGAACAAATGCGATATGGTTGACGACGAGGAGTTGCTGGAGTTGGTGGAGTTGGAAGTGCGCGAACTTCTGTCATCCTACGGTTATCCCGGCGACGAGGTGCCCGTGATTCGCGGTTCGGCCCTTAAGGCGCTGGAAACGGAAAGCGCCGACTCGGCTGATGCCAAGTGCATACTGGATCTGCTTGACGCTTGCGACGGCTATATCCCCGAACCCGTACGTGAAATCGACAAACCCTTCCTGATGCCCATTGAAGACGTTTTCTCTATCTCCGGTCGCGGCACGGTTGTGACCGGTCGGGTTGAACGCGGCGTCATCAAGGTTGGCGACGAAGTGGAAATCGTGGGCATCAAAGACACGGCGAAATCCACCTGCACCGGCGTTGAAATGTTCCGCAAACTTCTTGACCAAGGCCAGGCCGGAGATAATATCGGCGCCCTGCTGCGCGGCGTCAAGCGTGATGATGTGGAGCGCGGTCAGGTGCTCGCCGCGCCCAAGTCCATCACGCCCCACAAAAAATTCAAGGCTGAAGTGTATGTTTTATCCAAGGAAGAAGGCGGTCGCCATACGCCTTTCTTCTCCGGCTATCGTCCCCAGTTTTATTTCCGCACTACGGACGTCACCGGCATCATCGCCCTTGAAGAAGGCGTGGAAATGGTCATTCCCGGCGACAACGCCACCTTTATCGTGGATCTTATCGCCCCCATCGCCATGGAGCAAGGCCTCCGTTTCGCCATCAGAGAAGGCGGCCGTACCGTCGGCGCGGGCGTTGTCTCGGAAATTCTGGAGTAAGGCATGCGTATCAACATTCTGCTCGCCTGCACCGAATGCAAGCGGAGAAACTATTCTACCAGCAAAAACAAGAAGAATACCTCGACTCGCCTTGAATTAAAAAAATATTGTCCCTGGGACAAAAAAATGACGGTTCACCGCGAAACGAAGTAGGCAGCAATACAGGGCAGTAGCTCCAACGGTAGAGCGGCGGTCTCCAAAACCGTAGGTTGGGGGTTCGAATCCCTCCTGCCCTGCCATACAGTCCCGGCTGCGGCAAGGGAAGCTCCTTGCCGCGCTTTTTCCAGCAATCGTCACATGCCGACCCGATCACAAAGGGTTTTTGAGAATTTTACATCAGGCGTTAAGCCGCCCGATCCTTTTCTCCGGCAGTGTCAGGGCATCTCGTTTTGCCGCCCGCTTTTTTGAAGAATAGCGACTCGCATCCACAGTTTAAAGACAGGCAAGGTGCATTACGATGGCTATCAAGCAAAAAAAGCATGAGAAAGTGCCGGCAGCACCCGGTGCCAGATCTGCGGGAGCAAGCGCAGTGCCGACGGAGTCCGCCGCTTCCGGACTTCGCGCCTTGGGTCAATATTTTGAGGATGCGAAAGGCGAACTCGGCAAGGTTTCCTGGCCTACTCCAAAGGAAATCAAGGCGACTTCCGTCGCCGTGCTGGCCCTTGTCGTCATCATGTCGTTTTTCTTCGGTATTGTGGATGTCCTGCTGGCGAAAATCATGGAAACCATCCTCTCCAGAGGGCTGTAACAGCATGACAGATACTTCTCAAATAACGCCCAGGGCTCGCTGGTACATAGTGCATACTTACTCCGGCTTTGAAAACCGCGTGGAACAGACCATCAGAGAAATGATGCGCACGGAGCAGGATCATAGGCATATCAAGGATGTGGTCATCCCCACGGAAAAAGTCATAGAATTGGTGCGTGGCGAAAAAAAAACATTCACCCGCAAGTTTTATCCGGGCTATGTCATGATTCACATGGAAATGAACGATTTTTCCTGGCACCTTGTACAATCCATACCCAAAGTGACGGGTTTCGTCGGCGGCAAAAACCGCCCCACCCCCATGCGGGATAGTGAAGCTGACAGGATTCGCAGCATCATGGAGTCGCGCCAGGAACAGCCCAGGCCGAAGTTCAGCTTTGATCGCGGCGACGAGGTCAGGGTTATTGACGGCCCCTTCGGCGGTTTTAACGGCATAGTGGAAAACGTGAACCATGATAAAGGCAAACTGCGAGTACTGGTCTCCATTTTCGGCAGACAGACTCCGGTGGAATTGGACTTTGTCCAAGTTTCCAAAGGATAGAAAGAACACGCTCAGACAGGCGTTTTTCCTGAATACTCAAAAAGCGCCAAAGTGGGAATAGTAAAGGAATACAGACATGGCTAAAAAAGAAGTCGCAAAAATCAAATTGCAAATTCCCGGAGGAATAGCAAATCCATCGCCTCCCGTGGGACCCGCCTTGGGCCAGCACGGCTTGAACATCATGGAATTTTGCAAAGCCTTCAACGCAAAAACCGCCGATCAAAAAGGCATGATTATTCCCGTGGTGATCACCGTCTACCAGGATCGTTCCTTCACGTTCATCACCAAAACTCCGCCGGCGGCTGTTCTTCTTATGAAAACGGCTAAGTTGGAAAAAGGTTCCGGAGAGCCGAACAGAAACAAAGTGGGTTCCATCACCATACAACAGGTGGAAGAAATAGCGGCCCTCAAACTGCCCGATTTGACGGCGAAAGATATTGAAGCCGCCAAACGCTCCATTATGGGCACCGCTCGTAGTATGGGCCTTGATGTAATTGGTTAGAGCGTTTTGCTTTTGAAACGCTCCACAGCGCGTAAGCTGGTTACGCGCTGTGCGTCCCGAAAGGCGCAGGCGAAACGTATTTCGCCGTTAAAGACCGAAGGGAGCGTCTCAAATACGAAATGCTTTAAGTGGCGTTTAATCAACTGCACTGCCGCAAGGACCGTAGCAGACGGCACCGCAAAGCGGCAGGAGATTCAAACGACGAGGAAAAGGTAGGCCATGAGCAAACATGGAAAAAAATTCCGCAAAGCCATTGAAGGTGCGGATTTACAAAGCAAGCTCTCTGTGGAAGACGCCATCGCCAAATCCTTGGCTGCATCCTTCGCCAAATTTGACGAAACTGTTGATGTCGCCCTCGGACTCGGCGTTGAACCCAAATATTCCGATCAGATGGTGCGCGGCGCCTGCGCTTTGCCCCACGGCCTCGGTAAAACCGTACGCGTTCTTGTCTTCTGCAAGGGAGAAAAGGAAGCCGAAGCAAAAGCGGCCGGCGCGGATTACACCGGCGCCGAAGAGATGGTCGCCAAAATCAAGGAAGGCTTTCTTGATTTCGACTCCGCCATTGCCACCCCCGACGTCATGGCTCTGGTGGGCCAGGTCGGGCGCGTTCTCGGTCCGCGCGGCCTTATGCCCAACGCCAAGACCGGCACAGTCACCTTTGACGTGGCCTCGGCCGTCAGGGAAGTAAAAGCCGGTCGCGTGGAGTTTAAAGTGGACAAGGCCGGAGTGTTGCACGCCCCCTTAGGCAAAGTATCCTTCGGTTCTGAAAAGATTCTGACAAACCTGCGGGCTTTGCTTGCCGAAGTCAATCGTTTGAAACCGTCAGCCGCCAAAGGCACCTACATGCAGTCCATGGCGGTTTCCACTACCATGGGGCCCGGTTTTAAAATCGACCCCAACGTGATCCGCAAATTCATCGACGGGCAGCAATAATAATGCTGCCCGTCGCGCTCAGGCGAGCCCGCAAGGTAACCGTCGGGGCGTTATGGGCGGGAACGTTTTCCCGCTCCGGCTAGAGGACTGGAAATTTGAGTCACAGACAGTCGGCATGCTGTGAAAGTACACAACTGTAAGCCCGGCCGAGACTTTTCTCTGGCTCTGTTTCCACCAGGCACATTGTACACTCCAGGAGAGTCGCGTGAACAGAAATGAAAAAGCCTTGGCGATCGAGAAGATCAGGGCAGCAGCCGCTTGCTCTTCCATCGCCGTGCTTGCCGACTTCAAGGGTATGCCGGTGGAAGAAATGACCCGACTCAGGGTAAAATTACGCGAAAGCGGCGGGGAGCTGCTTGTCGTCAAAAATACCCTGGCCCGCCTTGCTTTGAACGGCGGCGTGCACGAGGTCATCAAAGATCACTTCCGCGAAAACTGCGCCATTGCCCTTGGACGGCAAGATCCGGTAGCCCTTGCCAGGGCGCTGTCGGACTTTGCCAGGACCAGCAAGACCTTTGCCGTGCGCCACGGCAGTCTGGAAGGTAAATATCTTTCCGCCGATCAGCTTGAGGCCCTTGCCAGGCTGCCGGGAAGAAAAGAACTGCTTGCCCGGACCCTCGGTACCCTCAACGCGGTGCCCACCAACTTCGTCTCACTGCTGGCCAACACCATTCGCGGCGTACTATACGCCCTCAAGGCTATTGAAGAGAAAAAAGCCGCTTAGGCGCAATACCTTTCGCCAAAGAATCATCAAGGAGATTTTCCATGTCCGTTACCAAAGAACAAGTTGTTGACTTTATCGCCAATATGACCGTACTGGAGCTTTCCGAGTTCATCAAGGAACTGGAAGAAAAATTCGGCGTATCCGCCGCCGCGCCCGCTGCCATGGTGGCCATGCCTGCCGCCGCCGGAGGCGCCGCGGCCGCCGAGGTTGAGGAAAAAACCGAATTCGACGTGATCCACAAGTCTTCGGGAGCCAACAAGAGTGCGGTCATCAAGGTCGTGCGCGCACTGACAGGCCTTGGTCTGAAGGAAGCCAAAGACAAAGTTGACGGCGCGCCTTCCTCCCTGCTGGAAGGCATCGCCAAGGACAAGGCTGAAGACGCTAAAAAGCAGTTGGTTGAAGCCGGCGCTGAAGTGGAAGTAAAATAACGCGTCGCATCGCGGCAAGAATGGGTATGAGGGCGCGGAGAACTCTCCGCGCCCTCATACTATTATGAAGCATTTGCCGTCTAGGGCATTTTCACTTTGAAAATGCCCTAGACGGCATGTTTCAGGGCGAGTGCATCATTTCAAAGTTAATCTGCAAGGTTTAGTATAGATGATCCAAACCACTTCACCATGGGACAGTGATTTCATAAATAGTCGCCCCTTAAAAACATTTCAATTCGTTGAAATTTATAGATAAGTCTGTTCAAATACTGTATCGTTTTCAACAGGGAATGCAGTATTATCTGCAAAAAGCTGGTTGAAACG
>JAITHT010000052.1 GCA_031279825.1 Desulfovibrio sp.
CGTACGTTTTCAGCCGCTTTGCGGCTGAAAAATAGTAAGGGGGTCTGGGGGGAATTATTCCACCCAGAGGGGTTCGGGGCGGAGCCCCGAATTAATCAGTGCTTCCCTTGCTCTCCGAACGCTCGCAATGCCGAAGCTTTTCTGTCAAAATTCCATACAGCGCACGCATACCGCCTTGCATCGGTGTGCGTGCGCTGTTTTCAGTTTTTCCCGAAGTTCCGGACGTATCAGAGCGGAGCAACTTTGAAACGTTGCACTCGTCGCCCTCGGCGCAAACACGTTTCGCCTGCTTCTCGTGCGCGTAAGTCAGCGCTTACGCTGCCGGCCTTAGGGCATTCAAAATGAAAACGCCCTAATCCCAGATACGCTTGTCTTCAATGGGCTTAACCTGAGGCGGCAGGGAACCGGGCGCAAGAATCTTAAGTTCGGGACGCAATTTGATTTTTTCCCGAAATTGGTGGAGCAGTTCGTCTTCCCGCTTGAAGGAAGCGGCTTCCACATACAAGGTCATTTCATCGATGCCGCCGGGATTCATCACCTCTATCTGCCAACGTTTGATTTCATCAAAGCGCGCAAGCACCTGTTCCACTTGATGAGGATAGACGAACATGCCCTTGATTCTGGCGGTGGTATCCACCCGACCCACAATATTGCCCAGTCGCAGGTTGGTGCGGCCGCAGTTGCAGGGCGAGCGATCGATATACGAGAGATCTCCGGTGGCCAGACGGATCAGGGGATAGGTTTTGTTAAAAGCCGTGACGACGATTTCGCCCACTTCTCCGTCTTTGAGGGGAATGCCCGTATCAGGATGGCAAATTTCCACATAGGCCCGGTTGGCAATATGTAACCCCGTTTTGTGGAAACATTCATAGCCGATGCAACCCACGTCGGCTGTGCCGTAACCTTGACGCATGATGAGATCGAATTTTTTTTCCAACGTATTGCGCATTTTTTCCGAAAATTTCTCACCGGTGACAAACGCTACTTCCAAGAACAATTCCTTACGCGGATTAATACCTTTTTCTTCGGTTTTTTGGGCCAAGTGGAGCAGATAGCTTGGCGTACCCACATACCCCTGAACCCGCAGTTTTTGCATTATTTCAAGTTGGGTCGCGGCGTTGCCGGCGCCGGCGGGCATAACCGCGCAGCCCAGATTACGCAGGGGCTCCTCAAACATCAGACCGGCCGGAGACATATGGCAATTAAAGGTAATCTGGGTCACGTCGCCAGGACGAAATCCCACGGAATAGAATGCCTCCGTATAGCCCCAGTAATCGTCAACCCGATCCTCCGGATCGAAAATAGGGCCGGGAGAAAGGAAAATGCGTTTAAGTTCGCCGATATCCTTGGTCAATAGACCGCCAAGACGCGGCCCCATGGACTGAAGGAAGATCAGTTCTTTTTTTTTCAGAATAGGGATATATTTCAAGTCGCTCAGTTGCCTGAACTTTTCCACATTGAACTGCGCACGGTCAAAACGCTTTTTCACATCTTCGGAATACCGGTAGGCATAAGATAAGAGTTCCTTGAGCTGAATCAGATAAAATTGCTTGCGTTCCCCTTCATCAAGAACTTCGCGGCGGCTGTATATTCCTTCTGTACGATCTTTACGAGTCATGGCGGCTCCTCAAATGTCATGAAAAATTTTCGCTGTTCCGGGCAGTCTCTTCGCAACCCTCAAGCCGCGTAAGCGGCGGGCGCATTCCACCCGCGTCCGCTTTGCGGCGGCGGGTGGCAGCCTGCGCGGCATCAGCGCGTTCGGAATACCCATGCTCTAGCCTTTCTTATATTAAGAATGCAAGTAATTTTTTTTTTACGATATATATTAATGCGTTATTGTCAAATTGGCAGAAAGGGAATTTCGAGAGAAAAGTCGTTTTTTTTTTACTTAAAGCATTTTCACTTTGACAAGATAGAGTGGGTCATTTACTCACGGAGTTGAGCGGCGGGGTCAAAGAGTGGGTCCGAAGGACTACCTCTCCTCTTCGGCATAACCGGTCAGGAAGCAGCATGTTCTTTGGCTCTGGCATTTCGTCCGGAAAAACTCGGGAATACATGGCTAACGCCATACTCATCCGTACCGCGGCGCGATCGTTTCATCTTGCGACACGTCGTTCAAACGCGGTTTTGCCGGAGATTGTCCGGCGAGGCAGGGAGCCTTCGCACAGGAGGAATCCGCCGTGCCGGCAACGAAACCGGTTGCGGCGTTTCAGCCTGCGTTTCCGGACATATCTCTATAAAATGCGCGGCGGAGGCATCGCGTCCCGTCAATCCTCCTTAGCGGATGTCTGCTGGTCTTTTGTCGGAACCTTTATCGGCATGGCGTCTCTGGCCCTCATTAATATCGAGCTTTGGGGCAGGCAGGAACAAGGCCTGCTTCTTGGCTCGTTCGGGGCTTCAGCCATGCTTGTGTTCGGCGCACCGCATGCTCCCTTTGCCCAACCCCGCAACGTTGTCGGCGGACAGATGGCGTCAGCCCTGATAGGCGTACTGGTACAACAATATGCGGGAACTGACCCATGGCTGGCCGCCTCCCTTGCCGTCGCTTTGGCCGTGGCGATCATGCATGTTACGGGCACTCTGCATCCTCCCGGAGGAGCCACAGCGCTTCTTGCCGTTATAGGCAGCCCTGAACTTAAATCTTTCGGTCTGGAATTTGTCCTATATCCTGTGGGCATAAGCGTCGTCGTTCTGACGCTTGTAGGCGTCCTCTATAATAATCTGTGTGGGCGGCGGCGTTATCCGCAGTATTGGCGGTAACTCTCTTTCACCATACGGCCGGACAAAGGGCGTATTATTCAGCCACGACAAAATTGCCGGGATACGTTTCCTGCAAAATCGCAGCCGCCGCTTCCGCCTCGTTCAGGCCGGAATAGGGGCCGACCTGAACCCGCCATAAACTGGCATGATCCGCAAACCAGACCCGTCCGTCTCTGCCTTGCCGCTTACATTCCGCCAACAGGCGATCCGCATTGGAGCGGCTGCCGAAGGCGCCCACCTGCACATAAAAGCGTCCCTTGAAACGACCGTCCTCCAATCCTTTTACTGTTCCTACGCTTTCCAGCACAACCGGCGCCGTACCCTTAGCGAGCATACCGATCTCTTCGGCTCCGGTACGGGTGAGGTCGATTATCCTGTCAGTCACAAAGGGACCGCGATCATTAATGCGCACAACTATGGAACGGCCGTTGCTCCTGTTGGTCACTCTGACTTTCGTGCCGAAAGGGAGAATCTTGTGCGCGGCAGTCATGCCGTACATGTCATAGCGTTCACCGTTGGCGGTTTTTTTTCCGTGAAAGTTCGGCCCGTACCATGAGGCAATGCCCTCCTCGCGGAAACCTTTTGCCGAGAGCAGGGGATAGTAGGTTTTCCCTTGAATAGTGTATGGCTTGCTGCCTCGAGATCCTGCGCCGCCACTCGCTGTTTTGCCCGGATCCGTAACGGAACCGCGCAGGGAACAAGAGGATTGGCAGAGGATAAGCATAAGCAGGTACAGCAGCGAAAGCGTTGCGAGGCCAAGGCGGCGGCGATGCGGCGATGCGGGTAATTGTGTGCCGCGCGGGCGCCACGCCTCACAAGCCGTGGCATTCAAGCGTCTCATAAGGAGAGAGAGGAACTTCTGCATGAAATTGTTCTCGCGGCGCAAAGCGAAACGCGCCGTATACCCATGGCACAGGTGAAATTCATTTTCGTCGGCAGTGTCGAGTGGAGCGCCTCAACCTTACGATGCTCTAGTCAGGCAAAAAAACGTCCAACAGGCCACATATCCGCATCATGCCCCAGATTAGCCCCGCTGGCAAGGGGCGGGTAAAGAGTCGATATTCCCTGTAAACCCGCCGGAGGCGGGTTTGTCATCAGGCTGACGTGAAAACGAACGCTTTCACGCCCCGAAGGGGCGAGAGCCGGGATGGTCCGAGTCAGCTTTATTGTCACAGGTTACGCCGAATGTGTCATCTCAAAGGTACAGCGTTCTTAATATACGGTCGCCCTGATTCCGTAAACGGCCGTTATTGACGTGCATTGGTAAATAAAGCATACATAAGTTCTGATGCGGTCGCGCGGACTGCCTATGCCGTCCGCAGGAGCGTCGGCTTGTGCCGGAGGTCTTGTTCCAACAGATTCTTCATTATGGGCTAAGGAGGGATCGGATGCCCACGCTATATAAAATCGTAAATGATACTGATAGTCTATACTCAGCATTCACGCGGGCGAGAAAGGCCCAGGCGCTCTTTGCCGGCTATTCGCAGGCGCAGGTTGATCGAATTTTTCTCGCGGCGGCATCCGCCGCCTCGGCCGCGCGGATACCCCTGGCAAAAATAGCGGTCAAGGAAACCGGCATGGGCCTGTTTGAAGATAAGGTCATCAAAAATCACTATGCAAGCGAATTTATTTATAATGCGTATAAAGACACGAAAACTTGCGGTCTTATTGAAGAAGACGCGGCGCACGGCATCAGGAAATATGCCGAACCCATCGGGGTTGTGGCGGCGGTTATTCCCACCACCAATCCTACTTCCACCACTATATTCAAGACATTGATTTCGTTGAAAACCCGCAACGGCATCATCATCAGCCCGCATCCGCGCGCCAGGGACAGCACCATAGCAGCGGCAAAAACGGTACTGGAAGCGGCGGTAAACGCCGGTGCGCCGGAGCACATCATCGGCTGGATCGACGCCCCTTCGCTTGAATTGACCAATCTTGTGATGCGGGAGGCGGATATTATTCTGGCCACAGGCGGCCCCGGCATGGTCAAGTCAGCCTATTCCTCCGGTAAGCCGGCTATCGGCGTAGGCGCGGGCAATGTTCCCGCTCTTATTGACGAAAGTGCGGACATCCGCATGGCGGTCAATTCAATCATCCACTCCAAAACCTTTGATAACGGGGTGATCTGCGCTTCTGAACAATCTGTTGTCACTCTGGACAAGGTGTACGATGCGGTAAAAAAAGAATTCGCCGCGCGTGGATGCCATATTTTGAGCCGAGAGGAGATCGATAAAATCCGCAAGGTTATACTTATTAACGGCGCACTCAACGCAAATATCGTCGGCCAGCCCGCCCCGGAGATAGCCGCGCTTGCCGGCGTCCCGGTTGCTCCGGCGACAAAAATCCTTATAGGCGAAGTGGAAAGTGTGCATTTGTCTGAAGAATTCGCCCACGAAAAGCTTTCTCCCGTACTCGGCATGTACAGGGCAAAATCCTTTGATGACGCGCTTGCCAAAGCGGAACGTCTTGTGGAGGACGGCGGGCTTGGACATACCGCATCAATTTTCGCCGATCCGCTTGCCGGCCGCGACAGAATCGAGCGCTTCACCGCGCGGATGAAAGCCTGCCGGATATTGGTAAACTCTCCTTCAGCCCACGGCGGCATCGGCGATCTCTACAATTTCAAACTGACTCCCTCCCTGACATTAGGATGCGGCTCCTGGGGCGGCAATTCCATCAGTGAGAATGTCGGCGTGAAGCATCTGCTCAATATCAAAACCGTCGCTGAAAGGAGAGAGAATATGCTCTGGTTCCGCACGCCGGAAAAGGTATATATCAAAAAAGGTTGTCTGCCGGTGGCGCTTGACGAGTTGCAAACCGCTCTCGGCCGGCAAAGAGCCTTTGTCGTCACCGATAACTTTTTGTACCGAAACGGCTATGCCCGTTGCATTACCGACAAGCTTAACGAAATGGGCGTCGCCCACTCCACTTTTTTTGACGTGGAGCCGGATCCGACGCTTGCCTGCGCGCGGGAAGGTGCCAAGCAGATGATCGCTTTCCAGCCGGACTGCATTATCGCGCTTGGCGGGGGGTCCGCTATGGATGCGGCAAAGATCATGTGGGTTCTCTATGAGCATCCGGACGCCGATTTTAAGGACATGGCGATGCGTTTCCTTGATATCCGCAAACGGATCTACGGTTTTCCGAAAATGGGGGAAAAGGCGTACTTCATCGCCGTGCCGACAACAGCGGGAACCGGCTCGGAAGTGACTCCCTTTGCCGTCATTACCGATGAAACGTCTGGAATCAAATATCCGCTGGCGGATTACGAACTGATGCCCGATATGGCTATCGTGGATGCGGATCTCATGATGAACGCCCCCAAGGGCCTTACCGCCGCTTCCGGCATTGATGCGGTCACCCATGCCCTGGAGGCCTACGCCTCCATGCTGGCGACGGAATATACGGACAGTCTTGCCCTGGGCGCTCTCAAGCTCCTGTTTGCCTATCTTCCGCGCGCTTACGACGACGGTCTCAATGACCCTCTCGCCCGCGAAAAAACGGCCAATGCCGCCACAATGGCCGGTATGGCCTTTGCCAACGCCTTTCTCGGCGTGTGCCATTCAATGGCGCATAAGCTCGGTTCCTTTCATCATCTGCCGCACGGCGTGGCCAATGCCTTAATGATCGGAGAGGTATTACGCTTTAACGCTGTTGACGTTCCGACGCGCATGGGGACCTTCCCTCAATACGCCTGCCCGAACACGCTTGCGCGTTATGCGGAAATTGCCGACGCGCTCGGCCTGAAGGGACGAAATGCCCAGGAAAAGCTTGAGAACCTCGTTGCTGCGGTCGAAGATTTGCGGGATAGAGTCGGCATCAAAAGAACCATTCGCGATTACGGAGTGGATGAAAAAGATTTTCTGGCCCGTTTGGACGATATGACTGAGCAGGCTTTCGACGATCAATGCACCGGAGCGAACCCCCGTTATCCTTTATTGAGTGAACTCAAGCAGATGTATCTTAACGCCTACTATGGTAGGGAGAAACAATAATGAAACTGGATACCGTTATCGCTGCCCGTTCCAATAAAACCATTTATCGTGAGGGCAATGTCAGCGTTAAATTGTTTAATGCCGGCTATTCCATTGCGGACGTGCTGAATGAGGCACATAATCACGCCATAGTGGAAGAAACCGGATTCCTTGTGCCGAAGCTGGAGGAAGTGAGTAAAATTGACGGGAAATGGGCTATCGTAACCCAGTTTATTGAGGGTAAAACGCTCACGCAGAGTATGGAGGAAAATCCGGCCAAGACTGATGTCTATTTGGAGCGCATGGTGGATATTCAAATCGCTATGCACGGCTATACCGCCAAAAAATTGCGCCACCATACGGATAAAATGCATGAAAGAATCGACCAGTCCGGTCTGGATCAAACCATGCAGTACGAGTTGCATACCCGGCTGAGCAGCCTGCCCAAACATTCCAAGTTATGCCATGGCGACATGAATCCCGACAACGTCATTATCAACGCTTCGGGAGATGCCTATGTCATTGACTGGTCGCACGCCACGCAGGGTAACGCCAGCGCTGACGCCGCAAGGACGTACCTGTTATTCAGGATTGCGGGCGAAGACGCCCGTTCGGAACAATATCTCGACTTTTTTTGTGAAAAAAGCGGCACAAGCCGGCAATACGTGCAAAAGTGGCTGCCCCTTGTAGCCGCAAGCCAGCTTGTCCAAGACAAACCCAATGAACGGGAATTCCTGCTGCGCTGGAGCAACGTTGTGGAATATTGACTTTTACGCGGCCCGTATGACTCTCTTTTTATAAAACATCTTGCATCAATGCCGTAGCCGGAGTATTATTCACACAAATTATCAGCAAGGACTCGTTCTCATGTCCGATGCCCTGCTCCGACCGGAGCCTCGCAAAAGTTTGAAGGGGTTGAAGCTGGTGGACCTGTCCTCAAATATGGGGAGACTTTATGCCTATCACACAGTATGTTAACCCTCTGGCGGAGGCATCGCATGAGTAAAAAAATTCTTGTTGTGGACGACGAAAGTCATATCCGCTCACTTTATCAAGAAGAATTGCAAGCCGCCGGGTACGAGGTTGCTCTGTCTGACGGACGAGAAGCGATTATGCAGCTTATAGAAAGGGAAAAACCGAATATCGTGGTGCTTGACATCAAGTTGGGAGGCACGGTGACCGGGCTGGATTTGTTACAGACTATCCGGGGGACAAATACCACCTTGCCGGTTATTCTCAGTTCAGCTTTTGAAAGTTTTCAGAACGATTTAAAGGCTATTGCCGCTGACGCGTATTGCGTAAAATCCATAGATTTAACAAATTTAAAAGAAACCATACTATCGGTGCTGGCTAAAGAAAAATCCTAGGAGACGCAGCGCATGCATGCATGCATGCATGCGCTGCTCCCGATAGAGCAATTGCAAAAGGCAATTGCTCTATCGGCGTAGTTCAGCATATTATTGTACGCCCGCTAATCACAGGTGCCTATTCCACAGGATAGGGGAATAGGCCGTGAAAGCAAAGCTTGCACGCCCCGAAGGGGCGACGGGCCGGAGAAGGCTCGAGTCAACGTTTTCGCAGGCTACGCCGAATGGAGCGCAACGCGGTTACATCTATAGTCCCTTCCGCCGTTTTACCCTATGATTCCACATAATATGCATATACAAGATAGTTTAACGACATTCGGGCTGGCATTTGTGCCGGCCCTTTTCGGCATTATCTGTCACGAAGTGGCGCACGGCTGGATGGCCGACAAGCTGGGAGACCCCACGGCTAAACGCTTGGGCAGGTTGACCTTAAACCCCATCAAGCATATAGATCCCGTCGGACTCGGCGTATTTGTCGTCACCGTTTTGCTGATGCCTTTCGGCATCGGCTGGGCCAAGCCCGTGCCGGTGCAATCCCGTTATTTCAAACACCCGCGCGAGGGTATGGTTTTTGTCGCGCTGGCAGGACCGATGGCCAATATGTTGGTTGCCCTGCTCTGCGCAATCATTATTAAAGTTACGTATAACCTTGAAAACGCTGGATTGTTCACCTCAGCATTGCCTTTGGATATTGTGCAAAGTTCCGCTAAAAAAGGCATCGGAATCAACTGCGCATTGGCCTGGTTCAATCTTATGCCCGTTCCGCCTCTGGACGGCAGCCATGTCGTCGGCGGTCTTCTGCCCGCCTCTTTTGCCGACCGCTACCAATCCATGGGCCGTTACGGCATGATCATTATCATGATCCTGCTTGCCTCAGGCATGTTCGGACAGGTGCTTGTTCCGCTCATTCATCAGACAAGAAAGCTTATTATGGCTCTGGTCGGCATTTAAAGCGCTTTCACTGAAAATCCTCCGGGGCGTGTTAACGCTATAGGGCCCGGCAGCGTAAGCGCTGACTCGCGTGCACGAGGCGCAGGCGAGACGTGTTTTCGCCGCGAGTCGGGAAAGCGGCCCAACGCCGCTATCCCCCAAGCAATAAGATGCCTTGTTCGCTGTTACACCCGTTTTGAATCCGCCCGGAGGTGCCGTGTGTCTTCAGACCTTTCTTTTTTTGCCGATACCACGCAAGCCCCCCAGCGCGTCCTTTCCGGCATGCGACCTACAGGCGCCTTGCATCTTGGCCATTACTTCGGAGCCATTAAGAATTGGATAGCCCTGCAGGAAACAATGCGGACCTTTTTTTTCGTGGCGGATTGGCACGCCCTGACCAGCGAATATGAAAATCCTCTGCGTATCAAGGAATTTATTCCGGAACTAGTTAAAGACTGGCTGGTTGCCGGAGTGGACCCCGAACGCAGCGTAATTTTTCAACAATCGCAGATCAAAGAGCACGCGGAATTACACCTCATTCTTTCCATGATTACCCCGGTAAGCTGGTTGGAGCGCTGCCCGACCTATAAAGAAATGATCCAGCAACTTGCCGGTAAAGATCTGAGCACTTACGGATTTCTCGGTTATCCGGTGCTTATGACGTCGGATGTTATTGTCTACCGGCCTCGCTGGGTGCCGGTGGGGCAGGATCAGGTGCCGCACCTTGAAATATCGCGCGAGATCTGCCGGCGCTTCAACCACTTGTACGGCGAATTTTTCCCTGAGCCGGAGGCTCTTTTGACTCCCCAAGCGAAATGTCCAGGGCTGGATGGGCGTAAAATGTCCAAAAGCTATAACAATTCCATCCAACTCCGTGAGGATATGGATAGCATCGCTCCTAAAATCAAAGGGATGCTTACGGACAAAGCCCGCCTGCGCCGCACGGATCCCGGCAACCCCTCCGATTGTAACCTGTACCCCTATCACGAACTCCTTACGGATGAAGCCGCAAGGGATGAGATCCGCCACGGCTGCGGCAGCGCCTCTCTCGGTTGTGTGGATTGCAAGGCTGTTCTTTTGAAAAATTTGAAAACCTTTCTCTCCCCTCTTCAAGAACGCCGCGCGTATTTTGATGCGCACCCCGAGCACATCCAAGAGGTGCTCCAGGCAGGCAATGAGGCCGCGCGTAAGGAGGCCCGCAAAACCCTTGAAGGCGTCCGTTGCAGAATTGGACTATAAAGAACTCTTCTTCCCGCTATTCCGCGAAATAATCGCTCACTCCTCGTGCGCTCAGAGCAATTTCACAATGAAATTGCTCTTGATACATAAGAGATATCTTCCGGTCATGGGGGTGCAGGGGAATGATTCTTCTGCCGGGGGAGCTTTTCAGCGACCCTCGGAATCGTGTGGCTTGTGCATTCCGTGAAGTTGCAAGCGGATAATTTCATTTGTACGATAAAGGGATATCGGTTTTTGCCGATGAGGAAACGTAGGGCTGACGTAAACGCGAAACGCCGTCGGTCCCGTGTACTCGAAATTCACTTGCGCCGTATGCGCCGAGTGGCGATCCAACGTTACAATGCTATAGCCAGTGAGACTGCTTATGAAACGGCAACCCGCGCTTATCGTTCTCGGCATGCTGATCTTGACCGTCCTGCCGGGGCTGCTGACAGCATGCTCCAGAAGTCGCCCCCTTGCCACCAATCCTTCGTTACACACCCAGGAAAAATTACAGGCTGTCGATCATTGGGACAATATCGCCGACACCGTGGCCATGCGCGTACAGAAATCACTGGAGGACAGACGGGATTTAATCAACAAGCCCATTTATATTCAGCCTCCTAATGATCGGGCCTTTTCCATGGCTTTTTACGACCTTTTGCGTACTCGTCTTGTTTCCAGGGGTATGCAGGTCTCCGACAAGCGCGAGGCTGACTCGCTCATGCTCAACTACAGCGTGCAAACCGTGTTGCATGACTCTTCAGCCAACTGGACGCCGAGCCTCGCGGCTCTGGGCATCGCCGTTGTCAATTCGGTCACCGGCAGTTTCACCACCCGTTCCGATCATGAAATCATCATCAATAGCGACATGGTGTACAAAAATCGTTATGTCATGCATCTGTCCACGGTTTGCTACATAGACGACAAGGAATGGCCCATGTACATCAGCCCGGAATCCTTTGATCCCAACGGTGCGCAGACCCGTACCGTACGCTTGGTGGACCGCTAGCCCATAAGGAATATTTTCATGCAAATACTTCTGCGCCTGTTTCTGCTCCCCCTCATGTCGGCATCTTTAGGCCTGGCGGCACTGGCGGGATGCCCGTCTCCGGCAATGGCCAAAAAAAATGATCCGCCCCCTCTTCCCCAGGCTGCGGTCACAGATCCGCCTTCAGACGCGGGTATGCTCAGCGCCAACACCTATGCCGGAGACGCCCTTGCCTCTATGTTGCTCAAACGCATGAGTTCCGGGCGCAGCATCCTGAGCGCCAGTATGGTGGAAATGGACAGGCTTGACCAATCCTCCACCTTCGGACGCGTTGCTATGCAGCAGGTAGCTTCCCGAGTGGCTCAGCATGGCTTCAGAGTAGTGGACGTACGCCTCGCGGAAGCCATGATTATCAATAAAAACGGCGAATTCATGCTGTCCCGTGATGTATGCAAGGTGCTCGCGGATCGGCACGACGCGTATGCGGCCATGGTGGGCGTATATGCTCTCGCGGGGAGCAAAATCTATGTGTCCGTGCGCGCCCTGCGCCTGTCTGATGCCGCCGTGATTGCCGCCTATGAATATTACTTGCCCTTCAGCGGAGAGGTTTCTTCTCTGTTAAGCGCCGGCCGTACCGGCAAGGGCTATGCCGCAAGCGGCGATCTCCTCTGGAATCGCTATGCCGGACGGGGCCGGGCCTTTCCCGACTGCCCGCCGCAAGACATCGCGGCGGCGGAAAAAGCAAGGTCAGTTCCGGCGGCATCTCCCGCTCCCGCCCCGGCAATCAAACCCGTTGCTGAAGCCTCCGCGCCGAAAACCGCCGCAAAAAAACCGAAGAAAAAGAAAAAGAGAAGCGTGGCGTACCGCGCTTCTCAGCCCTACCCTCAACCACAAGCCCAAATTGCCCGGTCGCCGGCTCCCGGGATCGCGGGCATCTACTATTCCGATAAGGCGGACCCCTTGTGCCCGCAGGACGTGCCCTCCAACCGCAGGACCGCTCCCGACGACTGCAGTCGCGCTTCCGCAGCTTACGACAAAGGGCAGGTGGTGTACGGGGAAGCCTATGTCGACAGGGGCGGCGGACGGAGGATCGATCCCGATTCCCCTCCTCCGGCTGTGGGCCGGTTGCCGTACTGAAGCATCCCAGGGGTTTACCCTCTCCTGAGCAAGGAGCGGGCATCCCGGCATGGTAGCCGGGATGCCCGCTTTAGAGAAATAATGTTGGCGCCGGCCTACCTTCCCACATGTAGGGCATGCAGTATCATCGGCGATGAAGGGCTTAACTT
>JAITHT010000057.1 GCA_031279825.1 Desulfovibrio sp.
TTTTTCGCACAATGAAAAAATGACGTAGCCCGCCAAGTTGGTTAGGTTTTGGTGAACCACCATCAAAACTTTAGCCACAAGGAAGGCTACGAAATGGAAGCTATCAAGGAGAATGGAAAGATGTATATCTTTAGGCAAACACTCTCAAACCATGAACAGGAGATGATCACCATGCGCAAGATCATGATGTTTTTGTTTGCTATCGCTGCGTTTGGAATGGGCGGTTGCGCCAGCAAGCATATGGACGTTGTAACAGTTGGGCAAAACGAAAGCACACTTGCTGACGGACAATCGGCCATCGTGTTTTTTCGGGATACCGTTTTTGGCGGGGCAATTCAAGCGCCGATTGTTGAAGCAAAAACAAGCGGCCTTAACACAGATGTTTCGTTTGTGGGCATTGTTTCTGCAAGCACCAAAATTCTGCATAAAACGACACCCGGCAAGCATGTTTACGTTGTTGGCGGAGAACTCTCAAGAAGGCTTGAAGCTGATCTTGCCCCGAACAAGTTTTATTATGTACGTGTAGACCCCCGCATGGGGGTATTTAAGGCAAGTTTTGCCTTTGAACCAATACTTGCCAATGATGAAAAACTTCAGAAAGCGTTATCGGGCTGTAATTGGGTTAAGCCGGGCGCTACCGCAAATGAATGGTTTATCAGCAACAAAGAAGGCATGAAAGAAAAAGCTGAAAAATCAGCCGAAAGAAGCGATAATAACAAAGCCTTTCTTACCCCAGGACAAGGATTTGACGCGCTTGTTCGATAAAAGGTTTGCCCATGAAGGAACGCCATTCCGTCAGTGGCATGTTTCCATTTGTTATTGATTGTCGGCGATTTTTCTTTCCTGCCTATCCGACAGCCTGTTATGATGCCGTCGTGACGTTTCGTGCGGAAAATTCCCGGCGCTCACCCAGCGCTTTTTTACTGTCTCTCATCCGGGCGGCATTGCTTTGCAATGCCGCCCGGAATATTGATTAAGACTGTCCTTAATATGTCCACTTTCCGTTGGCGTACTTGATGAGTTCCGTGAGCATCTTGGCTTTTTTAACGGTAAAGGGGCCTTTTTCGGCGTCGGCCTTGGTGGCGGCGGTGCAGTGGTATTCGGCCTCATTATAGCTCATGTAGCCGATGTATGGCACGGGTCCGGGTTTATCCGTTTTTTTGTATGATGTCTTGATGGTGGCGGGGTCAATGGCTACATAGCGAGCGGTAAAGCTGCCGTCGGCGTTCTGCTTGATTTCTTTTTTATTGAGGGAGGGCAGGGCATGGCGGTTCAGCTTGCCGATGGTATCCGCGGCAAAGGCCTCCAGTTGTTTTTGAAGTTCTTCGGGAGATTTGGCGGCTTTTGCGGGCGCCTGGGCCTTGGCTTTTTGAGCGGCGGCTCCTACTGCGGGCAAAGACGGCATTGCCATAGCAAAACAAAAGAGCATGGTCACGGATATGCGGCTGAAGAGGAAAAATGTTTTCATGGATCCGGTCTCCCTGAAGTGGATTAATTTTGCAATGCTGCACTCGTCGTTTACGGCGAAATCAAGGCTGACTCGGCCAATCCATGGCCCTTGCCTCCCTTCGAAGGAGTGAACGCCTGCTTTCACTCTCTATTCCTCCGCTATCCTCCGTGCGCGAGTCAGCGCTTACGCTGCCGGTTGACAGAGCAAGTTCGCTTTGAAAATGCCCTATACATGATGAAGCGAAAAAAATGGCTAAGCGCGTTGTGTAAAGGCATAACGGCCCTTATCCGTTACGGGCTTCGCCGGCTTGCCTGTGTGTCGCTGTTTAAAAAGGCCCAGTGGGGATTTCCCCACTGGGCTGCTTTTACAAAACCGTCATCAGGCGAATCTTAGTAAAGGAAGTCTATCTTGTAAGCATGGTCGGCATTTTGGAAGTCGAGTTCCGCGCGGCGGTTCAGGCGGCGGCCTTCGTCAGTGCTGTTGTCATACTTGGGCATGCTTTCGCCGTAGCCTCGGGTGGTTATGGCACCGGCGGGGATACCGTGCTTGGAGAGATAGGCCTTAACGGAAGCGGCGCGGCGTTCAGACAGATGCTGGTTGGAGACGTCGCTACCGATATCGCAGGTATGGCCGCTGATTTCCACAGCGGTGTTGCCCTGCTTCAGGATGTTGGCGACTTCGTTCAGAACGGCGGCGGATTCACGGGTGATTTCAGCGGAACCAAGGGCGAACTGGACGCTGCGCAGAACGATGGAGCCTCTGCCGCAGAACACTTCAAGAATGAACTGGGTAACGGCTTCGTCGTGATCCAGCAGGTTTTCGGCCCTCACGGCAACGCTGGCACCGGGGCGAAGGGAGGCGATGCTGTCAAGGGTGGCTTGACCGGCCGGGCTATCGGCCAGGGAAATCACGTGGAAAGTCAGGCCGGGATTGGCAGCCAGAGCAGCCTGAGCGGCGGCCAGAGGATCGGTGCCGCGGTTGTTTTCACCGTCGCTCACGAGAATGACGGCGGCCGGAGACGGCATGCTGGAGTACAGCGCCTTGGACCAGTAGCTGATGCCGTCACCCATGGGGGTAAGGCGGTTGAAGACTTCATAGGTATCTTTCAGAGAATCGAAGCCCTTCTGGAAGACGGCCCGGTTATAGGTTTGTTGCCCCAGCACTTGTTTGTTGGTGGCAAAGGTGTGGATGCTGCCGGTATAGCCCAGTTCGGGAATGCGATCATTCACGCGACGCAGGGCCTGTTTGGCCAGCAGGAATTTATTTTCCGCCAGATGTTTGTGTTTCATCATCATGGACCCGGAATAGTCAAGCAGGAAGTCAAAGCTCTGCACTTTGGTGGTTCCGCAATTCACGGGGGCGGGAGCGGCCATTGCTGTGGCGGCAAAAGCCAGCATCATCAAACCAGCCAGCATCAGGGAAAGACGTTTCATAACACTCCTCCAGTAATAAAGATAAAAAGTTCGGGCTTTGGTCGAATAAAAATTTCATTTGCCCGGAGACAAAATAGCCCTTTTTTTTGCAAACTGCAAGCTCCTTAAGACGCCTTGTCGAAAAAAAATGCGTTTTCAGCAAGCGTCGTCCTCCACGCTTTGCAACGGCGCTGCAATAGCCGATTCGAGGACTTCATCAAGGGCCGGATACGCGCGAATAAGCGGCAGCGGCACATTTTTTTTCATTTGCCCGGAGACCAGCAGAGAGGCGGCGGTAAGAAGGTGCGATACGTCGTGTCCCACCGCATAGACAGAACGCAACGAGTCGTTTGTCCAGAGCATTTTCACAAAACCACGGATACAGCCGCTGCTTTGCGCCACAGGGGAGGCGGCCAAGGGCGCCTTTGACAGGAAGACGCGCTCGCCCTCGCCGAGCAGTTCTTTTGCCGTGGGGCCGACGCGCATGAACTCCATGCCGCCGTAAATACAGGAAGGGACGGCGTCGCAACGGTACGGATCGCGCGTGGCTCCGGCCGCATGCTCCACGGCGTAACGCGCCTGGTGCTCCGCGGCGTTGGCTATAAGCATGCGGCCATTAATGTCCCCCACGGCGTATACATGCTCTGAACAGCGCAGATAGGCGTCGCTGTCCAGCCAGCCGGCATCCTTGACGGCAAGGCCGGCCGCTTCCGGGGTCAGCGCGGCCGTCGCCGGCCTTCTCCCGATGCAGAGCAGGGATGTCTCCGCCGTCAGCGTTTCTCCATCCGCAAAGGTCAGGACGGAGCGGCCGTCAACCGTCTTGACGGACCGGATGCGTCTTCCTCTGTGGATGTTCCAGCCCTGGCGGGCATAGTGGGAGTACAGGGCGGCCCCTACCTCGGGATCTTCCCGCGGCAGGAGGCGGGATGACGCTTCAGTCAGGTCGATGTTGCAGCCGAAACGGTGGAGCAGTTCGCCAAGTTCCAGGCCGATGGCTCCCGCGCCGACGATGATCAGGCTTTTCGGAACGTCAAGCAGGTTGAGAATGCTCGCGGGAGAACAGACCGTGGCGCCGTCGGGCTTTAAGTCGGGAAATGAAGCCGGTATGGAACCGATGGCTACGAGACATTTGAAAAAGGTAAGCTTCGTTTCAAGGGAGGAACCCCGGATCGTGACGAGTTGAGGACCGCTGAAGACGCCTCGTCCTTTAAAGAGGGTCACGCCGGCCTGTTCGAGTTTTTTTTGCAGGGCCTTGCGTGCTCCCCGGATGTATCTTTCTTTGCGGGCTTGCAATGCGGCGAAATCAAAAGGAGTTTCCCCCTGAGCCACTTTATAGCGTCTCTGCGCGCGTAGCAGCGGCAGGCAGGCGCTTGCGCCGAGTAGATATTTCGTCGGCACGCAACCGGCGTTCAAGCATGTGCCGCCGAGAAATCCGGGCTCCACCAGGGCGGTTTTCATGCCGATGCCGGCCGCGTGCAGAGCCGCGTTGCTGCCCGCCGGACCGCCGCCCAGAACTATCAGATCAAAATCAGCGCCGCCCATGGAAGCTCCGTTTACGGTCATGATCCGTTGCATTATACGGGGACTCGCCCCACATCCCTCAAGGGGAGTAATCCGTCACTTGCCTATGCAGAACGAGGAGAAAATCCTGTTCAGCAGTTCGTCATTATCCGCGCCGCCGGTCACTTCGTCAAGGTAGATAGTCGTTCTTTCAAGGTGCTGGATGAGCACGTCCGGCGGATATCCGTCCGTAACGGCATGCTGAAGCGCCTGCAGTTCTTCTTCAGCCTTTTGCAGCAATTGCGATTGGCGTAGGTTCGGAGCGATATCCCCGGCGGCGGAAAAGGCCCGCAGAGAGGCCTTTGTGCCGTCGGCACCGCTTTTGCCCTCCGATTGAGCCTCGCCTCGCGCGCCGTAAGCCATACCCGGCCCGGCAAGGGCCGCACGCATACCTTCGGCCAGTTGTTCAAGACCCTCCCCCGTGCGGGCGGACACGGCAAAACAGGGGCAGAGCCGTAAAAATTCCGTCACGTCGCCGGGAGAGTCCGCGATAAGGTGAAGGCGCAGTTCTTCAGCGTTTTTTGAGGCTTCGCCGGGAGTAGGAGACAGCAGATCCTTTTTGTTCAGTACCAGCAACAGTTTTTTTTGACAGAGCGCCTGTGCGTGCCCTAAAAAAAATGTGTATTCGTCACCGCGCAGAGGATAACGGGAGTCAACCACAAACAGCACCATGTCCGCCTTGTCGGTCAGAGAGATCGCACGGCGGACGCCTTCGCTTTCTATCGCTCCGCCGTCGCTGCGCAGCCCTGCGGTATCGACAAGGCGCAGGGGCACTCCCTTGATATTGACGGTTTCTTCAAGATAATCCCGGGTTGTGCCCGGTTCATCCGAAACAATGGCGCGCGGTCGGCCGAGCAAAGCATTGAGGAGACTGGATTTGCCCGTATTTACCCTGCCGGCGAGCACCGCCAGCGCGCCTTCGCGCCACAGGCGGGCCCGTTTGAATGTTTCGAGCAGGGAACACACCAGTTCCCGCCCGAGGGCGACTGTGCGGGAAAAATCCTCCTGCGGAGGAAGTTCGGCATATTCCTCGGGAAAATCCATCTCCAGAATAAGCCGCGTGCGTAAAGCCTCCAGAGAATCCCGCAATTCATTGATCATGCGCGCCAGGCTTCCATCCAGCTTGGCGGCGGCCAGACGCACGCCTTCGCGCGTGGGGGCGTTGATCAGTTCGGCCACAGCTTCCGCCTGCGTCAGATCCATACGGCCGCGCAGAAAGGCCCGGCGCGTAAATTCGCCCGGTCCGGCAAGGCGGGCTCCTGCGTCCACGGCGGCTTCCAGCAGGGCGGCTGCCACGCCTGCCCCCCCGTGGCAGTGAATCTCTCCCACATCTTCGCCTGTGGCGGAATAGGGCGCGGGCATATAGACGGCTAAAACCGTGTCGAGGGGGCGACCGTCCCGATCTTTCGCCTGTCCGTAATGCATATGGCGGGGGAGAAAACGGAAGTTTCGCGTCGTTTTTCTCAAAGGAGAGAACAGGGAACCCAGCGCCGCCAGAGAGCCCGGCCCGCTGAGACGGAGAATGGCGATGCCGCCGGATCCGGGGGGCGTGGCAATGGCGGCGATGGTATCGTCATCCGTACTGATGGAGGGCGTCATTGCCTTATGTTTCCGAACTCCTGGGGTCGGAGGGAGGAGTGGGGAGACATGGGGGAATATTAGCCGCGTCATTTTTCGAAAAGGAGTCGTTTGCCTCGTATGCGGGAGATGGCGTGCCGCCGCCTTTTGGAGCGGAGGCATTGTCCGGCGGAGGGAGACGGTGATCGGCATGATGCCGGGGGAGTTCTTCCAAGGCAGAAAATTCGGGAGCTTTGCCGCGTCCGGCGGCGCGTTTGGGCTGAACAACAACCCGGCGTTGCGCCCCGTCTCCTTTGCTATGGGTTTGCACGGCTTCGTCTTCTTCCAAAGTCAGGTGCACGATACGGCGTTGATATGCGCTTAAAGGCCGGGTGGATTGCGGACAGCGCGTTGTCTTTGCCCTTTCGGCCAGAGCCAGAGCCATTTCTTTCAGCTTGTCGTCCTGTCGTTCCCGATAGTTGCCGGCATCAATCTGCAGACGTAAAAAGCCGCCGATGCGTTTGGCCACAATACGGCTAGCCAGATGCTGCACCGCTGACAGGGTGTGCCCTTCGCGTCCCACCAGCAGCCCGGATGTCTCGCCGCAGTCGATGGATATGCGCACCTTGTTGTCAAGCACTTCCGTCATGTAAGAGGCCGTACCCGCGATAGGCTCCACCAGGCGCCGGATGACATCGCTTACCACGGCGATAAGCTCATCCGGATTGCATGTTTCCAAAGGAAATTCCGAGAGCTCCTCGCGGTTTACATCCGGAGGAAGAGAGACGGGCGGATAGCCTGCGGACATAAGGGCGGAGTCGTTGGAAGCTTCTTGCGCGGCGGCATGTCCCGCGCTCCGGCGGTTTCGTTCTTTGCTGTTTTTGGAGGCGGTGTGTCCGCTGTTCTGTTTGTTTCGGGCATGAGTCGCAGCGGCGTTCCGTTCCGTCAGGGGGGAGGAATAGGTGCGGCTGTTGCCGGATTTCGGATATTTTTCGGACTGTCCGCCGGTTCCGAGTTTACCGGAAGGCGCATGAGGAGCGGCGTCCATGCGCATCGCGCCTGAGGAGGCGCGGGAGTCGGAAGATCGTTCAGGGTCTTTGCGGGACATGACGTGTTCCCGGCGTTCCCGTTCTTGCGGGCCGCCGTCGTGCGAAGCGGCTTGATGCAGATTCCGGCGTCTGCCGTCAATGCCGGGAAGGGGGGATGTTTCAGTCTTACCCTTTTTGTCTCGCCTGGGCGCGTTTTTGTCTTTACCGGCGCTGTTGTCGGTATGTGGGGCAAAGCCGGTTTTTTGTTCAGGAGCGGGCTCTGCGGCATTGTCCCGTCCGGCGCTTTGAGGATCCTGTCCGGCGGCGAGAGCATTTTTTGCGGGCGCGGTATCGGCAACTTCCGGCAGGGAGTATACCTTGTCGAGGGGCTGGACGCGCGCGGCTCGTATGCGCGCTTTTTTTATTCCCACCAAGCCGAAAATGCCTGTTTTCGCATCACTGACTATTTCAATTTCCAGCTTTTCCCGTGCTACTCCGTAATAGGCACACGCCTCGCTGATGGCGTCATCAAGGCTTTTTCCCTGAAAATCTTTGTATTGACTCATGCTAGCCTCATGAAATTCGGGTCAGGCAGGGGTACATCGCGTTTGCGCGGCGCTTCTCCCGGTGTTTCAGACGGAACGGCGCAGTTGCATCCACTGTTGCCCGATGGAGATAACGTTATTGACAAGCCAGTAGACCACAAGGCCGGAAGGAAAGTTAATGAAGAGCACGGTAAACACCAGGGGCATGAGCATCATTATTTTGGCTTGAGTGGGGTCTCCCGGTGCCGGAGTCATTTTTTGCTGCAGGATCATGGTGGCTCCCATAACTAACGGCGTAATCAGCAGCGGATCGGGCGAGGCCAAATCCTCCAGCCATGCGGTATCCGTAAAAGGCAGAGTGGGAATAAAAGGCGCGTGGCGCAGTTCGATGGCGTTTAAAAGAGCCTGATAGAGGCCGAAGAATACCGGTATTTGAATAAGAATGGGCAAACAGCCTCCCGCCGGGTTGACCTTGTAAGTCTTATACAGTTGCATGATTTCTTGATTCATGCTTTCTTTATCATTTGCGTATTTTTCCCGTATTTTGACGATGAGCGGCTGCAATTGCTTCATTTGCTGCATGGATTTGTAGCTTTTTTGCGAAAGCGGCCAGAAAAGTATCTTGATAACAATAGTCAGCAGAACGATGGCCGTGCCGTAGTTATGCGCATAGCTGTAAAAGAACTGCAGCAGCGCCACCATGGGTTTGGCGATAAAGGAAAATATGCCGTAGTCCAGGGCTTTTTGTAGGCCGTTGGGTGCGGAATCGAGCAGGCGCGCCTCTTTGGGGCCGACGAAATAGGAGCATTCCATGGCGGTTTCAGCCTCGGAAACCGATACGGCCGTCTTGCCGATGAGCACATGGTACACGTCGCCGATGAGGCTGCCCTTGGCCGAGGAATCCTCTCCCTTCATACTCACGGCGCTCATGAAGTAGTTGTTCATCACCGCTATCCAGGAGACTTTCCCCTGAATCAGTTTGCCCGTGCTGAGCTCTTTTTCCAGGCGATCTTCATCAAATTTGTCGTTCTGCAACCATGCCACGCGTGTCAGGTTGTATGAATTTTCTTCAGCCACGGGTTCCGGACCGCCTTTGACGGCGTGCCAAAGCCGGGAGAAGACGGAAGGCGTTTCATTGACTGCCAGGGGGCTTGCTCCGAAAGTAAAGGCCACGTTGACGGTTTTGCGCGCGGCTGAAGACAGGCGCAGGCTTTCATCAATAACGTAGCTTGAGCCGGAAAAGCGCAGTTCGCGAATGGCCCGTACCCCGTCGATTTCCGCGGTAAAGCGCAAGACTCCCGCTCCATCGGGCGCAAGGACGATATCCTCGCCTTCAAGCGTCCAGGAAACGTCCGTCCACGTGGGCAGGCCGTTCATCAGCAAGCCCATGGGAGCCTGGAGGGCGGCGTTTTCGCTGACGATGTTCACCAAAGGCGAATGCGTTCCCAAACTGGTGTGGTATTTTTTCAGGAAAAATTGGCGCAAAATGCCGCCGTTACTATGAAATATCGCGGTATACAGGGGTGTTTCCACTGTTATCGGCTTGCCGCCATCGGGCATGAACGCGGGGGAGCGGGAAGCCGACGGATCGCCGGAGCTTACGCTGCGGACGCCTGCCGGATCCCCTTCCTGGTATGTCGGGACGGTGGCGTTGCCGGCACTCGGAGTCGGCGCATTATGTTCCGTGGGAAGAGGTTGGGGAGGAAGCCAGCCCATTTGCCGGGACAAAAGGTTCCATCCGAAAAAAATGGCGAAGGAGAGGCCTATGACCAGTGCGAGACGTTTTATGTCCATACGTGTTGCTCAATTACTGATTGAGATGTCGATTTTCAGGGTGTTCCCCGGAGCGTTTCACGGCGCGCGTCATCCTGCGCCCCCGGAAAGGCCTTTTTTGCGGAGCAGGGCTTGTATTGGGGGAACAGGGTCATAGCCTCCGGCCCCTCCCCAGGGATGGCACCGCATAAGACGCAAAAGGGCCAGCAATCCGCCTTTGCGGACGCCATGCCGTAACACGGCCTCGCGGGCGTATGCCGAACAGCTCGGATAATAGCGGCAACAAGCCGGAAGAAGCGGCGAGATGTAATATTGATACAGACGGATAGGGGCGACGGCCACTATGCGCGGGAGCATCCCTTTCATGCGTGTTCAGCCTCCGGCTTGCTCCGGGTTGCGATTTCGCGGCAAGCCGCTGAAAAGGCAAAATGTTACCGTGGCCTTCGGGTATTGTACCGGAGCACAAAACCGCATATGCCCGTTGGCCGATCGTCGGCAAAAACGCAAACGGAGGAGCGGCGGTACGTGTTTTTTCGGCATGCGCTTATTCAAAAGGTCCGGGTGTTGCGTGAGACTACGGCGCATAATAGAGGAATCAACTCGGCGTTTACCGTCATCAGGGTCGCTGTTTGCGGAACGAGGCAACGCTTGGGCACAACCACGTAATCATAACCGGCAGGCACCCGCTGTTGCGCAAGCCGGAAACATTCCCGAATAAGCCGGCGGACTCTGTTGCGCCGGATCGCCACCCCGGTTTTTTTGGTCACGGCTATGCCCAGGCGCCATGGAAGCACGCCGTCGCTCCGTCTGCGCACAAACAGGACAAAATTATCAGAAAAAAAACGACGACCATGTTCATAACAGCGTACAAAGTCAGGCCGTTTTTTGAGTCTGTGCTCAGATGAAAACCTCAGACTGCTAATCTTTTGCGTCCTTTGGCGCGCCGGCGGCGTAGTATTTCCCGCCCGGCGGCACTGCTCATGCGAGCCCGAAATCCATGCGTTCTTTTTCGTTTAATCTGGCTGGGCTGATACGTTCTTTTCATGCAGGGCTCCTTCAACAAAATATAAGCAGAACCTTATAGCCGTTCATGTCGGCGCCGTCAAGGCGTTTCGCGGATATTTCGGAATATCCGGCATCGTGAAAGCGCCTCCGGTTGCAGATGCGGTCAGAGCCATTCTTTATTCCTGATCTGCTCCCAAAGCATAAGGATATGCTGTCTGCTTTCGGTATACCGTTTGATGGCGTTTTCAATGAGCCGTCCGGATTCATGCTCCTTTCCGGCATCCCATATGGATTTGGCGGCGTATACCGGAGCTTGCCAGCCAAGGCAGTTTTCTTCGGCAAGCACGAAGTTTTCGGCTTGGCCGTACTGTTCCGAATTATGCAGCGATATCCAGGTAAAACGAGCCCTGTCGGCGCGGCATGAGGGGTCCCGTTCACTCCATTCTCGGCATATGAGAAGGAGCGACGGATAGTCTCCAAGCTCGTGGAGTATACGGCTCAAGAGAGCGTAGTGTCCGCCATTGTAATCATTCTCAATCACGTAGCTTGTCAGCAGACGGGCCGCGTTGCGGCGATCTCCGAGGTCGAGGCGGGCGTACGCTTCAAAAAGCGCCGCTTTGGGAACCTCTCTGCGCACTTGGGCCAGTTCTTCCGCCACATGGCCGAGTACGAAAATTTTATCCGGATGGTGCAGCAGGTTTTCCGTGGCATCGGCGTACGGTATACGGCGGGGGATGTCTTCGCGCTCGTTCGCGCTCGATCCTCCCAGATTCTGCAGAACAAAGACGGCCCGGTAATAACGTTCGTGGGGCACGTTTTCTCCGGCGGAATAACTCATAACAAGGAACAGGGTCGCCGCCATAAGCAGGGAGACGCCGATAACGGCGCTTAAATACAAACTCCAGGCGGCGCGGAGGGGCATCATCATATCGTCACTGTCGTTATTGCAGAGGAGTGCGGACTCGGGTCGTCACTGGCCCTCGCCCCTTCGGGGCGTAAAAAGCGTTCGTCTTCACGGTAATTATTTAGCGGGAGAGGGAAATAGCCGTGAAGCGCCTCACGGGCGCGCGGCGCGCGAAGCAATAGCCGCGAAAGCGATTTCATTTTGAGATTGCCCCAAGCGTCATATTGACATGGGCGGATCCCCGGCGCATACGTCGGCTTTCTTGTCATATCCCGCTAAATCGGATACTTTTCGCTGCACATTTGTCCGGGATATGCTATGCCCGCTAGGCGTCCGATGCAGCTTACTCCGAAACAGATATCTTGCAAGCCTCCAATTTTCAATACTTACTTTTGGGAGAGAGTATGACACACGCATCCCTGGCCCGTGTTTTTTTTTCCGGATTTCGCGCCCGTAGCGCCAAGGAGAACAAAATCAGTAAAATAGAGCGGCTTTTCGATGCGGCCGGATTTTATAATCTGGTTGAGAGCGGCTCTCTCACGGCCATCAAGGTTCACTTCGGCGAGAAAGGAAACGACAGCTTTATCAACCCGATTTTTGTTCGCCCGGTGGTGGACAGGTTAAAAAAAATCGGCGCGCTCCCCTTTATAACCGATACCAATACGTTGTATTCGGGCAGTCGCCATAACGCGGTGGATCATCTGCAAACCGCCCTGGAACACGGGTACGGGTATGCTACGGTAAACGCGCCTGTGCTTATTGCCGACGGTTTGCGCGGCGGGAGTTTCAGTCCGGTTGCCGTTCAAGGCAGACACTTCAGCGAGGTAAAAATTGCCGATGCCATTGTCGAGGCCCGCAGCATGATAGTCATGTCGCATTTTAAGGGACATGAACTGGCTGGTTTCGGCGGGGCCGTCAAGCATCTGGCCATGGGCTGCGCGCCTTCCCAGGGCAAGTGCGATCAGCACGCTTCGCGTTTTGCCGTGGATGCGGAAAAATGCATGGCCTGCGGCATGTGTATGACGCATTGCCCCGCGCAAGCCGTTTCCTGGGAAAATGCCGATCGAAAGCCGTATGCCGTTATTAATAAAGAAAACTGTCTGGGCTGCGGCGAATGCCTGACCGTGTGCGCCCCCAAGGCCGTGACAATCGACTGGCGGGTGGAACTCGAACCTTTCTGCGAGCGTATGGCTGAATATGCGCTCGGGGCGGTAAGCGGAAAAAAAGATCGTGTCGGCTTTTTCAATTTCCTTATGAACATCACGCCTGACTGCGATTGCGCCGCTTGGAGCGATGTCCCTCTGGTGCCCGACATCGGCATACTGGCATCCTCCGATCCCGTGGCGCTGGATATGGCTTCTTATGATTTGGTGAATAGCCGGTCCGGCTTCGCTCATTCACGGCTTACAACAAACTTTGCGCCGGGAGAGGACAAATTTAAAGGCGTCTGGGCATATACCAAGGGGGAAGTGCAACTGTCCCATGCCGAATCCCTCGGGCTCGGCACAACCCAATACGAGTTGGTGGAGATCTGACGCCTTTGCGTCGCTGATCGCCGGGGATACCCGTCATGAAGAAAATATCTCATACATGCGCTGTAAAAATATGTCTTGCCCTTTTGCTACCGGCTATGTTCCCGCCGTTATCAGCGACGGCCCCGCCAACCGCTCAGGCGACAAACGAGGATACCGTACCTGTCGCTACGCGGCCCGTACGCTCCGGCAATACGCCGGATCTGCCTCCCGCAGCGACTGTCGCCGCGCTACGGGAGGCGTATGATCCGAGTCCGGCGCCTGCCGTTCCCGCGATCGAAGTGCCTGTGGACGCTTCGGGCAGAATCGCGGGCAAGCCAAAGCCCATAGCGCCGCCGTCCGCCGCGCCGGCGTTTCCTCCTTCCTCCGTTCCAAGAGAGGTTTTTCCGGATTCTCTGGATTCCCGATCCGCCGTATCTCCGGGCGCTCCTCTCTACGTGCCTCCGGGAGGGGCCGGCCCGGATGATGATCCGGCTGCGCCCGCTGCTCCCGTTGTCGTGCAAGAATTTGAGATAGACCCCACAGGGAAGGTTCTCGGGCCGATTTGGCCGGGGGAAAGCGGGGCTCACGGGATACGGCAGCCGGCCCGTGCGGCGGATACATCGCGCCGGCCCTGATTATTATGGAAGAGTGAGTTGTCCGTCTGCTTTCCGGCGGGATTGCAAATTGCTTTGATTCTGTTATATGAACGGAAGTTTGAGGCAAAGCGCGTGAAAGCCGTAAAGAAATTTTTTGAAGTCGTTTTTTCATGCGGAACATGCCTTGCCCGGAGGCTTTTTCGTGGTCACTAGTGCGCTTTTTTTCCTGTTGCTGTTTAGCGTATGTTTGGTATGCCCGCTTGTGCTGCGGGTATTGCCGGCAGGAGCGGGAATGAAAAAGCCGGTCGGCGCTGAAGATCGGTTTCAGGATGACGCGCATGCCGCCATACTGGCCGCTCCTCTTCCCCTTATTATCGTAGAGGCGCAAAGTCTGCGTCTTTATGCGGTCAATGCCGCCTGCGCCCGGGAATTTTGTCTGACATGGAAGCCCGATGTCTTCCTGCCGGATTTATTCGTTGACGGAAGCAAGGTGGAAAGCTTTTTGCGGCGCCTTGCCGCTCAAGGGGAGGAAGCCGAAAACGCGTCGCCTGGCGGGGTCGTTCAGGAAAAAACCTTGCCGTGTCTTTTGAAAACCGCTGCAGGAAACGGCATGCCGTTGCAGTTCACCCTTTTTTTCATACAGCGCATATCCGGTGTGCCCTCGTTGCTGTTTTTAGCGGTAAACGCGGTCACCGCCATGACTTTGAGCGGTTTGTACCGCAGTTTCGACGCTTTTCCGGAAATGCTGTTTCTTCGGGATCTGGACGGCCGTTTGATATTATGCAACCGCGCCTTTGCGCGCGCCTGCAAAAAAGATCGGTCCGACATCCTGGGCCGGACGATACAAGAGCTTGATTTACCACCGTCGTTCGCTGAACAGCTATGCGTCCACGATCGTGACGTGATTTCCTCGGGATTGGTCCTTTCCCATGAAATAGACGGCATGGAGCAGGACAGTGTGATTTGTTATGAGAACAACAGCTTCCCCGACTTTGCTCCGGACGGCTCCATTCGAGGCATTTTCGGCATGTGCCGGGATATTTCCATGACGAAGGCGACGGCTGAGGCCTTGCAGCATCAGAGAACTCTGTTGCAGGCCACCAACGATGCCGCGCTACTGCTCTTTTCCGACAATGAGGATATAGATGCTCTCGCTTTTCGGGTGCTCAGCGGCATCGGTGTTGTCACCAAGGTGGATCAGGCGGATGTATGGCGCAACCACGAGAGCTCTGAAGAAGGCCTTCTGTGTACGCAACTGTATAGTTGGGCAAGGGAGCATAATACCTTCTGCCGGTTCAGTCCGTCTTTCAGCACAACCGCATACAGGACGCACTTGCCCGGATGGGAGGAGCAGCTTGCTTCCGGCGCGTGCATCAACACGCTGACTCGCGATCTCGCGCCCCAGGAATATAGCTATCTTGAATCTCAAGGTCTTAAGGGGGTTTTGGCGGTTCCGGTCATTTTTCATTCTTCCTTCTGGGGTTTTATCCGTTTGGGAGTACGCGACGTCAATCACAGTTGGAGCAAGGAAGAAGAGGATATTTTGCGCTCTGTCGGTCTTTTGCTGGCGGCCATCATACAGCGCCGGCAAATCCAGGAGGCTCTCTCGGAATCCGAAGAGCGTTTTCGTGATGTTACACTGGCGTCCGGCGAAATTATCTGGGAATTGGATGCCCAAGGGTATTTTTCGTATGTTTCCGAGCGTATGTTCACGTTAACGGGCTATCTTCCGGAAAAAGTGCGCGGCATGCGTTGGGAGGATTTCGCTCTGGATGCTTACGGCGAAGCGCTGACGGGTCATATGTTCCACGCCAGCGCGGCCACCGGTTCATTCCAGGCTTTTGAGCACAGGATCAAAAGCAGGGACGGCAGAGAAATCTGGTTGTTCGCCTCCGGCAAGCTCCTTCTCGGGCCAAGCGGCATAGCGGGCCTTCGTGGCACCAGTCTGGACATTACGCAGGCGAAAGGCACGGAGAAAAATCTCAAAGCCACCCTTAAAGCCTTGGAAGTTGCCAATAAAGAATTGGAAATTTCGGCTCAGCGCTCGCTGGAGCTTGCCCGTGAGGCTGAACTGGTCAGTAAGGCAAAAAGCGAATTTCTGGCTAATATGAGCCATGAGGTGAGAACGCCGCTTAACGCGGTCATAGGCATGACCTATCTGTTGCGCAATACCGACCTCTCTCCCAAGCAGCAGGATTATGTCAGCAAGATGCATGCAGCGGGGGCTTCCTTGTTGAGCATGGTCAATGACATCCTTGATTTTTCCAAAATAGAATCGGGCAAGCTGGAAATAGAGCAGGTGCCTTTCGGCCTGGAATCGCTTTTTGAGGCCGTTGCGTCCAGTGTAGGAAGCAAGGCTGAAGAACAGAACCTGGATGTGATTTTGAGTATCGCGCCCGACGTGCCGCGCCGTCTGATCGGCGATTCTTCGCGTATCGGACAGGTACTCAACCATCTTGTGGGCAATGCCGTCAAATTTACTGAACAGGGAGGCGTTGACGTCCGTTGCAGTCTGGACAAGGTTGATAATGGGCAGGTGCACCTGCGCGTTGCTATACACGATACCGGCATAGGGATTTCCGAGGAGCAGCAGTCTCTGCTTTTTAAATCTTTCTCCCAGGTGGATGCCTCCATTACCCGCAAATACGGCGGCACCGGCCTTGGGCTCGCCATTTCCAAAAATCTGCTGCGCTTAATCGGAGGGGATCTTTCACTTAAAAGCGCATTGGGAGAAGGTACGACGATTACCGTTTTTCTCCCTCTTGCTGTCGACCCCGATGGAGAAGCCGCCGAGGCGGACGCGAACGGCGGGGTTCTTGCAGGCGCGGCGATTGCCCTGGTGGCCCCAAGCGGCATGCAGCGCGCGCATCTTTGTGACGCGTTGCGGGTTATGGGTTGTCGGGTCACGGCTTTCGGCGATATAGAGCAGTGTATTGCCGCTGTCGCCGGCAGCGATGATCCGGACGCCTTTCCGCGCGCATTTGTTGTGCCCATGTCGCTTGTGGAGGAAGACAACGGAAAAAATATCCTGCGTTTACGGGATGTCGCGATTTTTGCCGATGCCTTTTCCATCGTGGCTGTCGCGCCGTTCGGCTTTGACGAAAGCCGTAATAATGCGCTTATGGCCGAGCCTTCCCTCTATCCGAGAATATCCGTCATCACCCGTCCGCTGCTTTCCACTGCCTTGAACGCCGCGTTGATACGCCTCTTCGTTTCGGAAGGAGAACGGGCAAAGCATACCCGTACAGGCGAAGCGGCGGAAGATGCCGTTGCCGCGCCCTCTCTGCCCGAGTGCGAAGCCCTTTTTGCGGAAGACGACAGCGTTAACCGGCAGGTTTCCCCTGAACCGCGGTATGAAGCCGGTATAGATAAAAAAGCGCTTTTGGGAGAACTGGTGAAACTGAACACTCTTTTGCGCGATGATGACGCCGCCGCCTGCCAGATGTTTACCGAATTCGAACACATGATAAAAAAAGTAGACAGTTCCGCGGCCGCTACGGCGGCCAAGGCTTTATCCATGTTTGACTTCGTCTTGGCCCTGTCCGCTCTTGCTCCTGTGGAAAAAGGACTGGCCGAAGACGTATCCGCGACTACGGGCGCCGCCGCTGAAAAGTGATCATAAGCCCTTACGCACGAGCAGTTTGTTATGCGCAGAAATTCTCAAGCCTTTCCTCGCGAGCGACGCTGCATTGCCCTTGGGGAAGCCGCCCTTGCTTTTCTGGACAGCCGCGGCGGCAAGCGTACCCGTCATCTGGCCGCTTTGTGGCAAAACTGGAGTGTCGTTATGGGCGAAAATCTTGCCGGATTGGCGTTTCCCCTTGGCCATAAAGACGCGCTGCTGCTTATAGGCGCTGAAGACAGCATGGCCTTGCAGGAACTTTCCCTGCAATCTCCGGAGATCCTGCAGCGTGTGAATGCCTTTATGGACGGCGAATGTTTCCGACGTGTCAACATATCGCTCCTGCAAAGCCGGCAGCTTCTTTTGCCTGTCCGACCCCGTCTTTCCGATATTCCGCTGCGCCCCTCTCTTCCTCCGAAACCGAGGGAACTCGGTTCCCTTGTCGGCAAGCTCAATCCCGCGTCTCCTGTCGCCCGCTGTTATGAAGCCTATGTAATGATGTTCTCCGAGCGGTGAAAACTGCCTGCCGCGTATTCGAGAAGGCGCTCGCAAGCATCGGGCGGAAAAGCGCGGGGATCTTGGGGGGATTCCGAAAGCGGCACGGTCGGGATTGCGTTGCGTATGGTGTGCCCCAATCAACGTTAACAGGCTTTTAAGGAGACGGCTATGAGTGACAAGAAAGTCATGGAGCATAAAGCGGTATATGAAATGGTGAAGCCTGTAATGATCAGAAGAACGCTTCCCTTCGGCATTGCCGTTCTGATTTTCTTGATGGCGATGCTAAAGGCATGGTACTCCGTCAACCAGGGGGACAGGGCATTGGTACTGCGTTTCGGAGAAGTGATTGAAACGACGGGTCCCGGTCTGCATTTCAAGGCTCCCTTCATTGACGGCATTGAAATAATCAGCGTCCGTACCCGTAAAATAACGCATAAACTCGCCGTCTACAGTAAAGATATCCAGGGGGCCGAGATACTGCTCTCGCTTAATTATTCCCTTAATTCCACCGCGGTGAACGATATTTATACGAAATACGGCGTTGATTACGAGGCCCGTGTGATTACGCCGCAAATCATGGCGAAAGCCAAGGATGTTTTCGGGCAGTATAATGCCGTTGAAATAGTGCAGTCGCGCGAAAGGCTCACGGTAAAGATTTCGGAGGAGTTGCAGCGTCAGTTTGCCGAAACGGGCATTCGCATTGAGAGCGTACAGGTGGAGAACATCGACTTCAGCGATGAATATGAGCGCAGCGTCGAGGAACGTATGAAGGCTGAAGTGGAGGTTGCCAAAGTGCGGCAAAATCTTGAACGCGAAAAACTGAACGCCGATATGATCCGCACCAAGGCCCAGGGGGAGGCTGATGCAAAGATTATGGCGGCCAGGGCCGAAGCTGAATCCATCAAGCTGAGGGGAGAGGCTGAAGCAACCGCTATCAAGGCGCGTTCCGAGGCTTTGGCTCAAAACCAGAATCTAATCCACCTCATCCAGGCGGAAAAGTGGGACGGCCAGCTGCCTCAGACAATGGTTCCGGCCGGCGCGCTTCCTTTTCTTCAGATAAAGTAGCTCTTTTAAGGAGATCGCATGATTGGCATATCCAAGCTGTACTGCGGACAAGTGGAGCCTTCCGACGCGCTTCGTTACGGGCGTCATTCCGGAAAGCTGCCGTCCCACCTGCTGCAGTTTTCCCAGGACAAGAAGCCCGTCGTTGTCTGGAATATGACGCGGCGCTGTAATCTTAAGTGCGTGCATTGCTATGCCGGCGCCCTTGAAGAAGAGGGGGCCGACGATCTTTCAACGCGGCGGGGCAAGGCCCTTATCGACGATTTGGCAGCTTACGGCGCTCCCGTGATGCTTTTTTCCGGAGGAGAACCCCTGGTGCGCAAGGATTTGGTGGAATTGGCCCATTATGCCGTCAACAAGGGGATGCGCGCGGTCATTTCCACCAACGGCACCCTTATCACCAGAGAAAAAGCCGGAGAGTTGAAGCGGGTGGGTCTGTCCTATGTGGGTATATCCCTTGACGGGGCTGAAGAAGTACACGATCTCTTTCGCAAGGCACCGGGATCTTTTAAGAAAGCCGTGCAAGGCATCGAAAATTGCCAGGCAGAGGGGCTCAAGGTGGGGTTGCGCTTCACCATTAGCAAACGCAATGTGGGAGAGGTGCCGAAAATATTCGACCTGGTGCGTGATTTGCAGATACCCCGCATTTGTTTTTATCATCTCGTGTATGCCGGGCGCGGCTCGGAACTGATACGGGAAGATCTCGACCACGCGCAAACCCGCGACGTCGTCGATTTGATCATGGATCGGACGCGTGAATTTTTTGATCAGGGCAATCCCAAGGAAGTCCTGACTGTGGACAATCATGCGGACGGCCCCTACCTGTGGATGCGTTTGCAGCGGGAAGATCCCGAAAAAGCTGAGGAAGTCTTCAAGCTGCTCCAGTATAACGACGGCAATAATTCCGGGCGCGGCATCGGCTGCGTTTCCTGGGACGGACAAGTCCACGCCGATCAGTTCTGGCGCAATCACAGTTTCGGCAACATAGGAGAACGGCCTTTTTCCGAAATATGGGAAGATGGGAGCATCGAGCTTCTTGCCAAGTTGAAAAATAAAAAAGCCCATGTCGGCGGGCGTTGCGCCAAATGCCGTTTTCTCAATATCTGCGGCGGCAATTTCCGTGCGCGGGCCGAAGCCTGGCATGGCGATATCTGGGCGGAAGATCCGGCCTGTTACCTTACTGACGGGGAAATAGGCATGTAAAGCGCCTCTTTGTTCCAGGAGGACGAAAGATGCTGTATAGAGGAAGACGGTTGCGCAAAAGCGCGGCGCTGCGGGAAATGGTCAGAGAAACGAAGCTGCTGCCGGAAGATCTCGTCATGCCTTATTTTGTTCTCGAAACGGAGCGGAGTAATGTCCGCCATCCCGTCGCTTCCATGCCGGGGCAGTTCCAGCTTTCTCCGGATGCGCTGGAAGAGACGGTCGGCGCGGCTGTGGATGCGGGCTTGCGTTCTTGTATCCTGTTCGGCATACCTGAAAAAAAAGATCCTGTTGGTTCAATGGCTTATGCTGAAAACGGTATCGTGCAGCAGGCGATACGGCGTTTGAAGAAATGTTTTCCGCTCCTTCATGTCATTACGGACGTCTGCCTGTGCGAGTATACAAGCCACGGGCACTGCGGCCTGGTATCGCCGGAAGGTGAAATCCACAATGATTCCAGCCTGCGACTGTTGGCGGATACGGCCGTTTCTCATGCCGGGGCCGGGGCGGACATGATCGCGCCTTCGGACATGATGGACGGGCGGGTCGGCGCGCTTCGAGCCGCGTTGGATGAAAAAGGTTTTGCCTCGGTGCCGATTATGTCTTACGCGGTGAAGTACGCGTCGGCGTATTACGGTCCGTTTCGCGAGGCGGCCGGTTCAGCGCCGCAATTCGGGGACAGGAAATCCTATCAGATGGACCCGGCAAACCGGCGTGAAGCTCTGCGCGAAGCCCGAGCCGACGCGGAAGAGGGAGCGGACATACTCATGGTGAAGCCGGCCGGCCCGTATCTTGACATCATCCGCGGCGTAAGCGAGACTTTCGATCTGCCAGTGGCCGCATATCAGGTCAGCGGCGAATATTCCATGATTATGTCGGCCGCAAGCCATGGCTGGATCGATCGCGATGCCGTCATGCTGGAATCGTTAATAAGCGTCAAGCGGGCAGGGGCTGGAATCATTCTTTCTTATTTTACGCAGGAAATTCTCCAGCGAGGGATACTTTCGTGAAATTTTCCTCCCATTCTTCGCATCCGCCTTCCGGCGGAAAGCCGGAAGGCGGCGCGCCTCCCCTGCGCCTTATCGCCTGGGAGGTCACGCGCGCGTGTAATCTCGCGTGCAGGCATTGCCGGGCAGAGGCGCATTGCGAGCCGTATCCGGACGAACTCAGTACGGACGAAGCTAAAGCGCTGATAGACACTTTTCCGCAAACCGGCGATCCGATTATTATTTTCACGGGCGGCGAGCCGCTTATGCGCAAGGATATTTTTGAACTGATAGGGTACGCGCATGCCAGGAATCTGCGTTGCGTCATGGCGCCCAACGGCACGCTGATCACCCAGGAAAACGCGCGTAAAATAAAAGAAGCCGGGATCGCCCGCTGCTCCATTTCCATCGACGGCCCGGACGCGACCGGCCACGACGCTTTTCGCGGCACGGTCGGCGCTTTTGATCAAGCCATGCGGGGTATCGCCTGTTTGCGGGAGTCGGATATTGAATTTCAGATAAATACCACGGTAACCAAAGGGAATTTATCGAAATTCAAGGAAATATTCTCTTTGGCTCAACATCTCGGCGCCGTCGCCTGGCATATTTTCCTTCTGGTGCCGATGGGCAGAGCCACCGGCTTGACCGATGAGGTGATTTCGGCGGAGGAATATGAGGATGTGCTCAACTGGTTTTATGATTTCCGTAAAACCACGCCAATGCATCTTAAGGCCACCTGCGCTCCGCATTACTATCGTATTATGCGCCAGAGGGCAAAGGCTGAAGGACTGGCCGTCACCCCCGATCTTTTCGGTATGGATGCCTTGACCAGGGGATGCCTCGGCGGCACGGGGTTCTGTTTTATCAGCCATACCGGCCAGGTGCAGCCGTGCGGCTATCTTGAGACTGATTGCGGCAACGTGCGCCGAACGCCATTTCCGGATATCTGGCGCTTTGCCGAAGCCTTTCTGCAATTTCGCAATCCGGCGGCTTATGAGGGAAAATGCGGGCGCTGCGAATACCATAGGGTATGCGGAGGGTGCAGGGCGAGGGCGTACAGCCTCACAGGCCGTTATATGGCTGAAGAGCCGCTTTGCGCGTATGTTCCCGCCTCCGTAAAAAATAACGCGGGAGGAGGACGTTATGGAGCAAGCGAGACGGGAATCCGGCGAGAGGAGTGAGGGCGCCGGACCGGATGTCGCGCCGGACGCCCATGATCGGCGCATACTCGGGATCATCCAGTCCGCCTTTCCTCTGGAACCGCGCCCCTATGCGGTTATAGGCCGTGAAGTGGGCCTGTCTGAGGAGGAGGTGTTCGCCCGCGTACGCAGGCTTAAGGCGAACAGGATTATCCGCAGGCTGGGGGCGAATTTTCAGTCGTCCAGGCTGGGATTTCACAGTACGCTGTGCGCCGCCAAGGTGCCTGAAGAGGCCGTTGACGCTTTTGCCGCCGAATTGCACGGCCATGTCGGCGTTACCCACAATTACCTGCGTAATCATGCCTATAATGTCTGGTTTACCTGTATCGGCCCTTCCCGGGAAGAGGTATGCGCGCTTCTCGACGGCATATCCCGTAAAACCGGCATCGCCATCCTGAATCTGCCGGCTAAGCGTCTGTACAAGATAAAAGTGGATTTTCAGATGGACTGACGCGAAAAACGGCCCTTTCCCGCCGCCGGCGTCCGCACCGTCCCCGCGTCAGATCCGGCTACGCGAAAGCCCCGGGATCCGGCACTCGCAGGAGCTTATCCCGGAGCAGTTGTTCAGCTATCTGCACGGCGTTCAGGGCGGCTCCCTTGCGGATGTTGTCGGCTACCACCCACATGTTGAGGGCGTTCGGCCGGCTTTCGTCCTGACGGATGCGCCCGACGAAGACGTTGTCTTCGCCGGCGGCGTGAATGGGCATCGGATAGATTTTTTCCGCCGGATTATCTAAAACCGTCACTCCGGGCGCCACACTCAAAACAGCGCGGGCTTCCCTGGCCGTCAGGGGTCTGGCGAATTCCACATTCAACGATTCGGAGTGCCCGTAAAATACGGGGACACGCACCGTGGTAGCCGTAACTTTGATGGATGGATCTTCCATGATTTTCGCTGTTTCCATCACCATCTTCATTTCTTCCTTCGTATAGCCGTTGTCAAGAAAGGCGTCTATCTGCGGCAGACAATTAAAGGCGATACGGTGAGGATAGACAGAGACTGCCGGCTCCGTCATGTTAAACATCTGGCGCACCTGCGTTTCCAACTCCGTCACGGCCTTGTGTCCGGTGCCGGATACCGCTTGGTACGTGGAGACCACGATCCGGGTAATTCCGGCGGCTTTATGCAGGGGCTGGAGGGCCACCACCATCTGGATGGTGGAGCAGTTGGGGTTGGCGATGATCCCCTTATGGCACGCCAGGGCGTGCGGATTCACCTCCGGCACCACCAGTGGGCAGCGCTCGTCCATGCGCCAGGCGCTGGAGTTGTCCACAACCACGCATCCGGACTTGACGGCGTGGGGAGCGAAGGTTTCCGATGTGCCGCCGCCGGCCGAAAATAGCGCGAGGTCAACGCCTTTGAAGGAGTGCTCGGTGAGTTCCCGCACGGGAAGTTCGCCGTCTTTGAACGGCACGACGGCGCCGGCGGAGCGGGCTGAGGCGAGGGCGATGCACGTGCTTGCGGGAAAATCGCGCGAGGCGAGGGTGCTGAGCATTTCGCGGCCGACGGCGCCGGTTGCGCCGACAACGGCGACGGTTAACGATGCGGACATGACGCCTCCAGGGAAAAGGTGATGAAGATTGCCCTTTTACGGACACATAGTGTTGGGGTTATAGATCAAGGATGAAGGATTGACAATAATCGCAGTTTTTTTTACCCCGGTGCGGCGGGCCATGGTCCTCAATGCCTGGAATGCCGATTATTGATTCCAGGCAGCGCCGTAGATTCGGTCCGGCATTATACGTGGCAATAACAATAGAAACCATGTCGCGTATACTCCATTCTTTACCCGCCTTTCCAATTGCCGGGCAGCATCCAGTCTCTTTCTTTGTAGAGAAATTCTCCCATCTCGCAGGACATGCGCGTCGGGAGGGTCCGCGCGTCGCCGGCGCCGAGGTATTCCTTAATGCCGCTTCTGAGTTCGCCCCTGCCCGCCGCGTAGGGATCTTCGCCGTCCACGCAGGTATAGGTCACACCCAGGGAATCCAGGGTGCTGACGCAGCTGAGTAATTCTTCCGGCCACTTTTCAGCATATTCGCCGGAGAGATGCGCCAGCAGGCCCTTGTGTCCAAAAGGCGCCAGGCAGGCCAGGGCATGCGGGCACGCGGCATGTTCCCGGCAGGGCGAGCAGGGCGGTACGGCTTGCCGGACGACATGTCCGAGACCGTAGGGGCCGGTTTCGAAGCACCAGGCGGATGAGAGAAAAAAGGCATGTACCGGAACGCCGAGATGGGCGGCCAGATGCATGGCGCCCGTGTCCGGCGTGATCAGCATATCCAGGCCGCGCAGCAGTTCCGGCAGGTCGAGCAGGCTGGTGGCTCCGGTACGGTCCTCAAGTTTTTTGGCCGTTTGCGGCGGCAAGAGCCGGCTCAGTTTGCGGACCAGAGGGCTTTCGTTTTTTGTGCCTATACAGACCAGAGCCGGTCCTTGACGCGCCTGAAAAATGGATTGAACGCAGCCTGCAAGTATGGGCGCGGGCAGGGAACGGCGGGCGTCCCTGCCCGCCATGACAATGCCGATACGGCCGCTTTTCGCCGGGGCGGGAATGGGGTTGACGGCTTCCGGGGGAAGGGGCGCAGGATGGAGACCGGCCCAGAAATCCACCAGATTGATGGGAGCGAACCGCCTGTCGCGCATCAGATTAAACGAAAGGGCGGTCCAACGGCCGTGCATATCCTGGCCGTTTACACGGCCGTATCCCCTCAGGCGATCCGGCGGAAAGAGCGCCGCGCAGGCGAAAGACAGCGGAGAAAAGTTAAGCGGATATATCTCGGAAAAGTCGATGCTTCGTAGTACGGCGTAACTTTCGCGCGCGCCGGCGAAGACCTCCGCCGGCGTCCGGCTGTCGGCGCCGTGCGCCGGAAGCCCGTGGACTTCGGCGAAAGGGTACAGCAGGCGGCTTAAGGCGACAAGGGAGAAATCAACGCACAGGTGAACTTTGGTGCCGGATTCCGCCGCGATGCTGCCGATCAGGCGTTTGCTCTGGATAATATCTCCGAAACGGGCCAATTGGAAAACGAGAACATGTCGCACGCCAATCTCCGAATATATACATAGGTCCGGGGCAAACCGAGGCTCTAGTGTGCAATTGCCGCGGGAGACATGCGGCGGAACAGCGGCAGCGCATCTTGATTTACCGGGAAGCTTGGGATACACAGCGTGCAGCGTAACGATGTTTTCCTTTATATGTCATTCATTATTTGATGCTGCCATGGAAGAGAAACACATATCCCTTGAAAAGTCGAGCGCTCCACCCGCCCGAAAAACAGATCCTCCCTGGCTGTTTTTTTATGATGACGGCGTGCGCCACCACATTGAATATCCGATCGTGCCTCTTTACTACTGGCTTGATCAGGCTTCGGAGCGCAATCCGGCTGCTTTAGCCTGCAGTTGCCGTCATACAAAAATCACGTACGCGCGTTTGCGCAAGGATGCCGAAACCGTGGCGGCTTCCTTGCGCGCGTTCGGAGTCATGCCTGGAGACGCGGTGGGCATTATGCTGCCCAACCTCCCTCAGACCATAGTGGCCTTTTGGGGGGTGCTCAAGGCCGGGGCGGTTGTGACCATGATCAATCCTCTGTATAGGGAAAAGGAACTGGTGCATCAACTGCGCGATGCGGATGTTCGGCATTTGATCAGTTATGACGCATGCTGGCCCAAATTTGAAAAGCTGCGCGAACAGCTTCCGGTGAAGCGGTACTACCTGACAACGGAGGATGAAGGCCTGTCTTTTTCCGCGAACCTGCTGCGGTATTTCAGACGGCGGCGCGCAGCCGTCGCGCCCGTGCCGTATGACGGCAAGACGGTATTGCCCTTTTCTTCCCTGCTCAAGGGGCGGCGGCGATTGAGCGTGCCTGTGGACGATCCGCGCGGCACTCCGGCTCTTTTGCAGTATACCGGCGGGACGACGGGCCTTTCTAAAGGCGTTATGCTCACTCATTACAATATCGCTTCAAATATTGTGCAAATGGGGGAATTGCTCCGCTCTTTGCGTGGCACGCCGCAAACCTTCATGGGGGTACTTCCTTTTTTCCATGTGTACGGATTGAATACCTGCATGGTGCTCCCCACGCTGTTTCATGCGAACGTGGCGCCTGTTCTTCGTTTTTCTCCCCGCGAACTGCTGTTGAGTCTGGAGAAATACAAAGCGACGGTGTTGCCCGGTGCTCCGGCCATGTATATTTCTTTGTTACAGCAAAAAGATAAAGAACGCGCTTCGTTGCAAAGCTTGAAAATTTGCATTTGCGGTTCCGCCCCCATGCCGCCGGATATGATACGGCAGTTTGAAAAGACTTTTGGAGCAAGGATTATGGAGGGGTACGGGTTGTCTGAAGCTTCGCCCATCACCCACATGACTCCGGCTGAGGGGATGCGCAAGGTAGGCAGCATCGGTTTGCCCCTGCCTGATACCGAAGCCCGTATTGTGGACATGGAATTGGGCACGGTCATTCTGCCTGCGGGCAAAATGGGCGAACTGATGATACGCGGGCCCCAGGTGATGAGCGGGTATTGGAACAAGCCGGATGAAACGGCGGGGGCTTTGCGTAACGGTTGGCTGTATAGCGGCGATATAGCGTACATGGATGAGGACGGTTTTTTTATATAGTCGATCGCAAAAAAGACATGGTCATTGTGGGTGGGTATAACGTGTCCCCGCGCGAAATTGATGAGGTGCTCTACGAGCACCCGAAAGTACGGGAAGCGGTCAGCGTCGGCGTGCCTCATGCCTCCCGGGGGGAGATCCTCAAAGCCTACGTGGTTCTCAAAGAAGGAGAACAATGCGGGCGGGCTGAAATAATCAAATGGTGCCGGGAACGCTTGGCGAATTACAAAGTACCGCGTATTATCGAGTTTCGTAGCGAGTTGCCCAAAAGCATCGTGGGAAAAATGCTGCGCCGGGTACTGCGCGCTGAAGAAGAGGAAAAACTGCGAAAGCGGACCGACGCCTCTGCATTCGGAGGAGTACCTGATTCAAAACAGCCGGAGGCATGAAACATTGTTTTTTTCTGGCGTGCGCTTGCGGATCAGACTGGCATGTTTTGACATGCCGTGGTAATGAGAAAAAATTGTGCTATATGAGCGTAGTAGTTCTGTTATGTAAGGGTCGTGCTGTACTCTTGACGTTATACTTCGCGGGGCGTTCATGAATGAATTTATTGATTCCCCTTTGCTCGGTGCGTTGGCAAGGGTTATGGTGGTGGACATCAGTAGCGACTTTGAGGGAGTGCGTTTTCCCTGCAGGCCTCTCGCTACGTATACGGCGGAGCGCAACACCGCGCTCGGGCGCTTTAAGGGGCAGATCGGCCTGCCCAATCTGGAAGAGTTCCGGGATGCTCTTAATGATCTCATGTCGAAAAATATTTCCAGAATCATTCTTGACGTCGCCGCCGTTCGTCTGACCAAAAGCGCGGTGGGCGCGCTGATAGCCTTTGCCGCCGCCATGCACGGCTATAATAAGCGTTTGTATCTGTACCGTTCTTCGGCACAGTTGCGTGCCGTATTGAAGGAATTGGGGGTCACGGCTTTTTTTTCGTATCTTGAGACAGAGGATGACATCATCGCTACCCTGGTATTGTAACAACCTCTCCTATCAAGCAAGGAAGGTTCCAATGTATTACCTGCATCACTATTTTGATCCGGACTTCAGCCATGTGCGGCTTACCCCCTCTGAAGAGGGAGACGGCACCGCGAATCCTCATTATCTGGGGTATGTGCAGAATGTCATTGCCGGGCAGGTGTTGGCGGAAAGCGTTGACTTGGAGCAGTTTCCCGACATGCCGTGTGATCCGCGTTTCATTTATCCTGAAAGGCATCTGCCCGTCGGCCCCAATTGCGAATTTCACCGGGAGAATCCGGACAGAATAGTGGCTGCGGCCAACGGATACGTATTCTACCACAACGGCTTGATTTCAGTGAAAAAATTGTTGAATGTCCGCGGCGATGTCGGCTTCCGCACGGGAAATATTCTGTTTGTGGGAGATCTGGCCATACACGGCGACGTGCTGACGGATTTTTCCATACGGGCAAATAACGTGCTGGTAAAGGGACACATTGAAAGCGCCAAGGTCAAAGCCGTGGGAGATCTGGTCTGCCTGTCGGGAATCAAGGGCGCCAACCCCAGTATGGTTGAGGATGAGCCTATTCAAAGCGCTGATGCGGACGGATTGATTCCCAGCACGCTGATTGAGGCCGGTGGCAACGTCCGTCTCCCTTTTTGCGAGCATGTGCAGATCAGGGCGGGCGGCAACCTTATTATTGACGGCTCCTGCCTGCACAGTACTCTCTATGTGGGTGGCAGCCTGATTATAAAAGGCAGGCTGCAAGGCGGGGCCGTCTATGCCAACAATGTGGTGTATGTCGAGGGGCAGTTCGGCAGCGACTATACTTCCACTACCAAGGTGATGATGGGCTATAATCCCTTTGACTTCCTTACCATGCAAAAACTGGAAAGTCAGATCGCCTATCTGAAAAACACGGTAACCTATTTTGAGAAGATGGCCGCCCGTAATGCCGTTATGGAACAAGAGTACCGCCCGCGAGTGCACTTGATGGCCCGCAAACTCAAGATTGCCCACGCCAAAAGGACTGCCTTGTGGGGCAGGTTTTCCGTGGATGAGCAGAACGCGCCCAAATGCCGCGTTATTGTCCCGGGCAAAGTCATGCCGGGCTGTGAGATAGGCATAGCCAAGGCCTTTTACAAGACGCACGATATGGGTTCGAATCTCAGTTTCTCGCTGGTGGATGACGAGATAGTTTCCAAATCTCCCGCCGCCAGATATACGCAGGCATGAGCAGGCGGCCGGTTGGCGGAGACGGGCTTCTTTCGACTGGAGCAGCGCGTATGGAAAAAGATGCCCGGCTGAGCGCCGGCACGGCCGAGGCGCTGTACAGCGACGGCCATATTGAGGATATTCGCGTGCGCCGTAACGGGCGGGACCTGCTCATGCTCGGCGCTGCGGGTTCCGCTCGAGAATTGCGTTGTTTGCCGGCGGAATTTCCCGGTCAGGCCGGTGTGCAGAATGTTTTGCCCGTGCTGATTGGTTCAGGCACGGGCAGGGCTCTTGAAGAACTGGCGGCCCGCCTTGAGGATGCTTTTGGCCCCGATTTTTTGCTGGCGGTGATTGACAGGGAAGAGGATATTCTCGCCGTAAACGGCGTACGCGAACGTTTCGCCGGAAAAAAAGGGATTTTCTGGCCTGTCGCGTCGTCCCACCGCCCTTGCGCTGACGATACCCTCAAAGCGTTGACGATGTGGCAGAACGAGCATGGAGGCAAAGCCTTTTTGCCCGTGCTCAATCCTTTTTATCTCCGCCTTGATCGGGAGTATTACGCCGCCGTAAAAAGCGCGTGCGACGCCAGCGCTCAAATAGATTTCTGGAACCGCGCTCATTATGCCAAGCTTCAGAACTCGTTGCCCCGTATTCTATTGCTCACAAGCACCTACTTTCTCATGGGCGAGATTGAGGCGGCCTGCATCCGACTGGGCCTTCCCCATCGACTGCTGCAATTGCCGAGGGTAGAGTATGGCCAGGATGAATTCGTCAGAACCCTGCTGACCGAGGTGACGGACTTCAGGCCGGATTTTATTTTTACCATTAATCATTTGGGGATGGATCGGGAGGGGGTGCTTGCGGAACTTCTGGAACGTTTGCGTCTCCCGCTCGCTTCCTGGTTCGTGGATAACCCGCATTTGATTCTGTACATGTATTCGCAGTTGCTCAATCCCTGGACGGCCATCTTTTCCTGGGATGTGGACAATCTGGCATCTTTGCGCGACTACGGTTTTGAACGCGTTGCCTACCTGCCGCTGGGGACGGATGTCCATCGTTTTCTGCCTCCGGATCACACTCCGGGATGGAGCGGCCTGCCGGATCCGCCCAAAGCCTGGAACGGCGAAGTGGCCTTTGTGGGTAATTCCATGCATAGTAAAGTCGCCGCCCGTATCGAACGTACCTCGTTCCCGCCGGAACTGCTCGCCGGTTATCAGGATATCGCCGCGGGTTTTGCCGCGACTGACGAGCGATTCGTACGCGCCTACCTCATGCGGAACCACCCTGCGCTACTGCCCTGTTTCGACGGTCTTGAGAGCGTGGAAGTCAAGTTGAGCTATGAAGCCATGATCACATGGGAGGCTACGCGGCAATACCGGTTATCCTGCGTGGAAGGCATTTTGCCCTTTGCTCCGCTTATTGTGGGAGATAGCGGCTGGAAGGATATATTCGCCGAAAGAGATGCGGCGCGCGGTTTTAAGGCTTCCTGGCATTATTGTCCGGAAGTGGGCTATTATGACGAATTGCCGCGTCTGTATCCCCGCGCGGCCGTCAATTTCAACTGTACCAGTAAGCAAATGAAGGGCGCCGTGAATCAGCGGGTTTTCGACGTGCCGGCAACGGGCGCTTTCCTTCTGACGGATTACCGCGAGCAAGTGGAAAACCTTTTTGAACCGGGCCGTGAGATCATTTGCTACCGTTCGCCGGAGGAGGCCGGCGATCTCGCGCGTTATTACCTTGCGCATCCGGAGGCGCGTCTTGCCGTTTCCGCTGCGGCAAGGAGGCGCATTCTGAATGAGCACAGCTACGAACATCGCCTGCGTTCTCTCATAGCCGGAATGCGGGAGTTTTTCGGATAAGCGTGAATGAACGCCCCTATCCTTATTTGTCAAATGCAACGCATGGGAGATCTTGTGCTCTCCTTTCCCCTGCTTGCCTGGCTCGCCGAAGTGTTTCCCCTTCATCCTCTTTGGGTGGTGGGTGAACGGATGTTTTTTGAGCCGCTGCTGCCTCTTTCTCCTGCGGTTACGTATTTTGATTATGGAGAGAAACCTGTTTTTCGAGATCTCTCCTTCCATGCCGTCATTAATCTGAGCCATCGACGCGAAGCCGCCGTCCTGGCAGGCGGGGTCCGGAGCGATAGCATCTTCGGCCCGTATCTGGACGCTAAGGGACGTTTGCTCATTAACGGCGACTGGCACTTATACCGCGCTTCGCTTACCGATAATAACCGGTATAATGTTTTCCATTGGTCGGATCTCAACGCTCTGGATATCATACCGGACAGGATTATGGCGCGTACCCGTTGGCCCCGTGCGCGCCCTTTGCCGTTGTGCGATTCGCCTGAGCGCAAGGAGGGGGGGCCATGCCGCCGGCACCCGCGTTTCAGGCGGGGTGGGGCGCGTATAGGTTTGTTTCTTGGCGCCAGCGAAGCGGAGAAACATCCAGGTGCCGGATTTTGGAGCATACTGGCTAAGTGGCTGTTACGGGCCGGCCATAAGCCCGTGCTGCTTGGCGGCTCTGCGGAAAAGCTTCTCGGCTCCGCCGTGGCGAATACTTTGCAGGCGCACGCTCTCAATTTATGCGGGCATTTCAGTATCAGCGCCCTTGCCCGGTTTATCGGCGAGCTTGACCTCCTGATCGTTCCGGATACCGGCCCTATGCATATCGCGGCATGGATGGGCACGCCGCTTGTCAATCTTTCTTTGGGGCCGGTGAATCCCTGGGAGACAGGGCCTTTTGCGCCGGGGCACCACGTTGTCCGCGCTGCGCTTGATTGCGTCGGTTGTTGGCGCTGTACGCAAGAAAGCGCTGTGTGCAAGGAGGAAATGACAGCCGAAAAAATAGCTGTTTTTATAGATGCGCTACTCAGCGGCGGCAATAGCGATCTGCCCTCTTTGGGCAGGCAATGCGGCGGGCTTGAAGTATTGAGAACCAATAGAGGGTGTTATGGTTTGTATGCTTTGGAGGAAGTATTTCGCGCCCCGCCGGTGAAAAAAGAAAGATACGGCAGAACGTTCGGAAGGGAGATCCCGGACGACAATGCCGTAAGCGCCGGAACAGAAACAGTTGCCGTGCGGCGATCCTTGGCGTTATTCTGGAAATCATGGTTCGGCACGCTGTTCGGCCGTTTTACCGCCCGGGAAGATTTCACCGCCTGGGAGTCTTTACGGGTGGAACATCCGCATATCTCGGAGCAACTACGTAACGGCGCCGTCCTCATGATGGCGGCTCTGGTTAAACACATGCGCGGCAATCGCTCGAACGCGCCGGATTTTTCGGATGTCTGGAAGCGGTCGCCGCCTTTTCTGCATCCGCTTTCAGGCTATATGGACATGTACGTGCAAAACGCGCTGGGCAGCCGCGAATCTTTTCTGTATGCGCTCTCCCTGCTTGAAAGAATCGCCGCTTTGCCGCGCTAGAGCCAAAGTTAATCTGCTCTAGATTCGGTTTCGGCATGAAGTTGCTCGCGCGTATCGCTTGCAAAGTAACAATGTTATTGGCGGCGGAACAGTTCCTCAAAATAGGCGATGGTGGACGTTAATCCTTCCCGTAGGGGGACTTCAGGCGTCCACCTCAGGTTTTCGCGCGCGAGAGAGATGTCCGGGCGGCGGCGGCAGGGATCATCCACGGGCAGGGGGTGAAAAATAATCCGTGAACGGGAATTGGTCATATCAATAATAAGCGTGGCCAGTGCGAGAATGGTGAATTCCTCAGGGTTGCCCAGGTTGAGCGGCCCGGTGAAGGTGTCCGGCGTATCGTTCATAAGCGACATCAGCGCCCGGATCATATCGCTCACATAGCAGAAAGAGCGGGTTTGCGTTCCATCGCCGTAAATGGTGATATCCTTTCCTTGCAATGCCTGGACGATGAAGTTGGATACCACCCGGCCGTCGTTGGGGTGCATGCGCGGCCCATAGGTGTTGAATAGCCTGGCGATTTTGACGCGCAAACGGTGTTGCCGGTGATAGTCGAAAAACAGGCACTCCGCAGCCCGCTTGCCTTCGTCATAGCAGGCGCGCGGGCCAATGGGATTGACGTTGCCCCAGTACTCTTCTTTTTGCGGATGCCGCTCCGGGTTGCCGTAAACTTCTGACGTTGACGCCTGCAGTATTGTGGCCCGGACTCGCTTGGCCAGTCCCAGCATATTGATGGCCCCGTGCACGGAAGTTTTCAGGGTTTGCACGGGATCTCGCTGATAGTGGATGGGAGAAGCCGGGCAGGCCAGATTATAGATTTCATCCACTTCCACATACAGAGGAAAGGTTACGTCATGCCGTAACAGTTCAAATCGCGGATTATCGCGTAAGTGTTCCACATTGCTTTTAGTGCTGCAAAAATAATTGTCGGCGCACAATACTTCAGCGCCTTGCGCCAAAAGAGCCTCACAAAGGTGAGAACCGATAAAGCCCGCGCCGCCGGTGACCATAACGCGTTTGGAGAGAAACATCAGGGGCGTCCTTGTTGGAGAGCGTTTGTCGGGAGAATCAGGGTTTCTTGCCGTCTGAGACCGAGGGGAACGAAAGGGCATCGCGTTCTTCTGGAGGGGCGGAGTCGGGAGAGGCGCCTTCCGTCAGCCAGGCGGACGCCTTCACCGGAGTGAGGGGATCGTTGCTCCAGGGGAGGGACGCCTCAACCGGTTGAGCGTCATTGGCCGGGTTTTCGCCGGGGGGATTCGTTTCGGTTGCGGCGTATGGAGTGCGCAGGGGAGGACTTATGGAATCAGAGGAAAAGGCCGTTATACAATCTTGAGCGCCGCTGCCTCCGCGCCATTTTTTCCATTCCGTCATGAGTTCCGGATTAAGCTGCACGGCTTTGGCGAATTTCGCGTCGGCCAAATCCTGGAGTTCCTGCCGCTGTTCCTGTATCTGGCAGTAAGAAGCGGCCATATAGAGCTCTTCTCCCCAATGTCGCCAGAGAGCGGCATCGGCTGGGGCCATGCGGGTCGCCACATGGAATTTCGTATGGGCATTATCCAGAATGAGTCTATCCTGATTATTCTGTAATTTGTAGAGATCGTACAGGGTCTGCCCCCAGTTTTGCCATGCTGTTATATAGCCCGAATTGATTTCCGCCGCGCGTTGAAAGCATGTGCATGCCTCATTATAGCGATGCATGCGCATATTGGGATGTTTAGCCGTACTGGCGGCGGCGGAGAGCGCCTTGCCCCACTTGAGCCAAAGTTCCGGATTCATCGGCTGCTCGGCGGTAAGTTTTTTATATTGGGTAAACAGGTCGTCATCATGCGGCGGAGTTTCGTTCGGAACGCTTTTGGGTGTTCCCTTGCGGTTTCTGGATAATTTGACGCTGAGCGTGATAATGAAGACAGCGACACACGCGGCAGCCAGCATGAGTGTTATTTCGATATCCACGTTATCTCCTTGATAAGTATTCGTGTATCAGGCCAGCGGGAGTTCCATTGTGATGACGGCGCCGCCGCTCTCTCGGGAAAAGGCGCGCACATAGCCTCGATGATCAGTGACAATGGAGCGGACAATAGTCAACCCCAGGCCGGTACCGCCTTTTTTGCGTGAGAAATAGGGTTCAAAGATACGCGAACGCCCTTCTTCACTGAGTCCCGGGCCGTTATCAGCGAAATCAATGCGAACAAGGTTGAGCGCCGGCTGACAGATGGCGCGGATGCTCACTGCGGGACTCGGGTTGTCTGACTGCAACAGGGCTTCGGCCGCGTTGGTCAAGATGTTCATAAAGGCCCTGTTGAGGGCGTTTTTATCCATGGGAAGTTGCGGCAAGGGGGCGGGAATGTGAAGTTCCCAGGAGATGTTTGTGTGGCTGTTGCGAAACAGTTCGGCAATTGCCTCCAACAGAGGCTCCAATCGGCCCGGCTGAGGCACGACTTCAGGGAGTTTGGCAAAGGCGGAAAATTCTTGAACCATGGACTGGAGATGCTCGACCTGTTTCACGATCAGTTCGGTACTCTGGGTAAAAGCGGGGTCATTTACCTGTTCGCCGAACTTGCGGGCGATGCGCTGGGCGGAGAGCTTTATAGGCGTAAGAGGATTTTTTATTTCATGGGCGATGCGGCGGGCTACCTCCCTCCATGCGGCCATGCGCTGCATACGTTCAAGTTCTGAAATGTCTTCGAAAACAGCCACGGCTCCCTGGTACACGTCATCCGTTGAAAAACCGACCACATTGAACAGCAGGCGGCGCTCTTCATTGCCGATGGGGACACTGATATTGCGCCGAGCCCGCGTTTCCGAACGCTGCCTGAAACGCTCGCGTATCTCCTGTGCCATTTTTCCGTAGGATGCGGGCATAAAATCCTCTATTCGATTCCCCAGAAGTTCTTCGGGTTCCATGCTGAGAATGTCGCAGGCAGAACGGTTAACCGTGCCAATGTAGCCGTTGCTGTCAAAAGAGACAACTCCGGCAGCGACGTTATTCAGCACGGTTTCAATATACTTGCTGTGTCGGGCGATTTGTTGATTTCGTATCTCTAGCATCGTATAGGCTTCGGTGGTTTCCCGACGGCTTTGTTCCAGATCTTGAGCCATACGGTTGAACGAGCGAATCAGCATGCCGAATTCGTCCTGGGAGTTATCGTTCAGACGTACGCTCAAATCGCCTTTGGATATGCGATCCGTGCCCGCGGCCAGGGCGAAAATAGGAGATGAAAGTTCACGCGCCAGACGAAAGCCGAACCAGATAGCCCCAAGCATGATAAGGGCCGTTAATACGCCGAGACTGCTGTAGAGCATATGTTTCAGAGGCGTTTTAATGCCGCGCAGTTTTGAATATTCCCCGGAGCCGCGTACGATCCGGTCGATACGGGCTTTGAAGCCCTCGCCCATATCGTAGGCTATGACCAGATACCCGTTTTTTCCTCCATCAACGGCCAATAAAGAGAATATAAAATCGTTTTCTTTGCCCCGTATCAAGGTGTAGACGAATCCCTGGCTATTGGCTTGTTCCAGATTGATTTCTTCCCGGGCCTTTTTCCAGACTTCCCGGCTTTCTTTTCCCGCATGCCAGGCGCGTTGTTTTCCGTCGGGAAAATACAGACCTATAAGGGCCATCCTGTGTTCTCGCTGTTTACGCTCCATAAGCGTATTCATGCCCTGCCCGCCCCAGGCTAAGCCGCGCTCGAGTATTTCCGTCTTGATCTCCCGCGCTTGAGCCACCGCGGTCATGCCGACTTTTTCATAAACATTGCCTGCCAATTCCAGAGCCGCATCCATGGAATTTTCCACTTGATCCTTGAACCAGAAATCCATGGAGAGCTGCACATATTTGGTGGTGATCAAAAACATGAGCAGGCAGGGGAGAAGAGAGAGCAGCACAAAGGACAACACCAGACGGGTGCGCAACCGGGAGCCCAATACCTGGCGGCGTCTTTCCAGTATGAGTTTGATTCCGTTACGGAGCACCACCAGCGAGATGCCGATGAGCAGCACGAAATTGATGTTAAACATAAAGACGAAAAGGACGTCGCCGGACTGGAACTGGTGCAGTTGTATGCTGGTGAGGATTAATACGACAATAAAGGCGACGGCGGCGAAGAACAGTTCCCGGTGGCGGCGTTCGCGTTCTCGCCGGTATTGCCCTGCCGGAGAAAGCGAGCTTTCCGATGCGGGTTCAGCCGGAGATTCTGGAAGAGGTTCGGATTGCATGAGCACTCCAAAGAGTTCCTGAAGTATAGCAAGAGGTCAGTGCCTGTCAGAGGGACTTCAAAATGAAATCGCTCGTCAAGCTGCAGCGTAAGCACCGGTTACGTGCACGGGGAGCAGGCGAAACTTGTTTCCGCTGTAAACGGCGAGCGCAACGTTGCAACGTTAATCTGCTCCAGAGGCGCGGGCCGGGTCTCGAAGGCTGTTAAACGACAATCCTGTAGCGAAATTGCTCTCAATTGACTGGTTGAAGCGTTAATTTCCATGGTCGCGTACCGTGGGCAGCCGAAACGGCAGCGTATGTTTTTCCTGCGGGACTATATCAGGTGACCAGAAAAGGAAATTTTTTTCAAGCCAGGGAGGCACCTCGGTATGTTGCAGGTTGAGAGTGAATTCTATGAGAAATTCCTCATTGCTCTCTTGCCTGTAGAGGGTGGGCAGGGAAACGACGAACAGGGAAAGCTTGCGCCAACTGACATGAAGCAGACGGGTAAGATTTTTGTCTCTGAGAATTTTTTCTTCTTCATGGGCGGGAAGGCTTACCATAAAATCCCGGGTCAGCGGATCGTGGCGAAGAATGGAGGCATACTCGTGGCGAGCGATTTCAGTGTCGGTCCACCACGAACGTTGACGGCTTATGCTGACGGTGATTCCCAAACGCAGAACAGATCCGTCTTTCAGCAAGTCACGCAGACCGTCTTCGTCATTCGCCGTCAGGGAAAGAGTAAGAAACAGGTTGTCATTGCTGATGACGGCGGAAGGCGGAGCAACCAGCAGACGATGGGGTGGGACGCCCATTGCCGGAAGGCACGACAGCAGCCATACTATTATGGATAAGGGCAGAAAAAGGCGCGCGGAGCCGGCGCGCGGGTTTTGCTTTCTCGGGGTGAGGACGGGAGAAGAACTGCTATATGTCATGTAGGGTTCGGCAAGGTTGAAAGTATCCGCCTCTCGCATGCCGGATGGATATCGGCAAGGAAAAAAGCAAAGCGCGGAACGGCATCCATACGAGCGCTCATCAGAACTTCCTTTGTGGTCTGAAACCCCGGCCGCAAGGCCATATAGCCCCGACCCCGCCCTGAAGGGCGGGGTTTCTTTCCGGGGCGGAAAGCTCGGGAGGGGGCCAAGCCCCTCCCAAGCGCGAGACGCGAAAGCATGAAGGGCTCCGCTACCTCATTTGGATCGTTACTCCGGCATGCGGCGGAAACGGACCCTTATTTCATCCGGCCGAAAGCCTCGGAAATAAATGCGCCAAGGAGTTTACTGGAATAGGCAAAATCGAAGCGGTTTTTTTCTTCAGTGAGTTCTCTGGCCGCGCCGAGGCAGTCCTTGGCGGCAGCGTACGGGCGGGTCTGGATCATGGCGGAGAAGGCGTCTGCCACCGCCACCAGCCTTCCGAAGCTACTGATGTCTTTGCTGTGCTGGGGATACCCTGAGCCGTCCAATCTCTCGTGGTGTTCAAGAGTCGCCTGGCGCAGGGTGTCAAAGCTTTGATCGAGCTTATGCATGATCTTATACCCCAGCAGTGTATGCGGCGGAATTTTATCCTTTTCCTCAGATTTGAGAGGCGTGGTTTTACTGAGAATAAACGATGGAATTTTAACCATACCCACATCATGGAGTAAAAGGGAGAGGGCCGCCTGGTCAAAATCCTTACGCCGCAATTCTTCTCCTTTGCTTTCGACAAAGAGCCACAGCCCGATGCAGAAGGTGTTGATGCAGTGGTGCTGCAAAGAATACTCTCCTCTGTGCAGTCTGCGTATGAAGAGGCGCATCCTGTGCATATCGTTCCATAAGTATTCCGTGATCACCTGAATGTCCGAATACAGGAAGTCGAATAAAGCCTTTACCGGTTGTTCGAGGAAATCGGCAAGACGCAGGTCAAGCGCTCGCAGGCAGATGTCGGCGACCTCAGCTTCCTTCAGATTCTGATCCACCAGCACCAGATCCAGTTGCTTGACAATGTGTTGCGAATATATCGGATGATCGGAGCGGGCGACAAACAGATCTCCTTCGGAGCACAGGCGGCGGGTTTCCTCCACCTGCTCGTTGGAAAGCCTGTCCCCTTTGCGGGAATACGCCACAAGTTGCGCGATGTCTGTTTTGAATACGAAAAAATCAAGCGGGGGACGGTATTTGGGAAAACTTTCCAGAATAGCTTCGCTGATTTGGTAGTATTCCTCGGAAATCTTGTCCGGTACGGCTGCTGTTGCCATACGAGCATTCCTATTTTGTATAGATTTTTATCAGGTTGGTGCCTTTGGGGGCTTCTCCGTAACGCTGCTGGCCGGCTGTAACCACAATACGGGAACCGGAGGCGAATTGCGGGCTGGAATCGATAAAAAATTCCGCTCGTTCAAGATGTCCGGGCATGTTTTCTTCGGCAAGGCAGGGAATGACGCCCCAGGAAAAGTTCAAACGCCGGAGTATTAAGGGATCGGGCGTGAGAACATAAATGGGCTGGGTTGGACGCTGGGCCGAGATATTACGCCCTGCCGCGCCTGAAAGGCTATGGGCGACAATGGCCGCGGCTTTGTCTTTGTCCGCCATGAGGCAGGCCGCATAGGCAAGAAAATCGGGCGTGGAGTGAGGCATATCACTGAGGGCGAAGCGTTTGCGCTCCGCAAGCAGCGTTTCCGCCTCACCGGCAATGCGGGCCATAAAGGAAACAGCTTCCACCGGGTAATTGCCCATGGCGGTTTCTTCCGACAGCATCACGCAGTCGGCGCCGTCAAGTACGGCGTTGGCTACATCCGTGGTTTCCGCGCGGGTCGGCGCGGGGTTGTTCACCATGGAAAGCAGCATCTGGGTGGCGACGATGACCGGTTTGTTGGCGTTGTTGCAGGCGGCGATGATCCTTTTTTGCATGGTAGGCAGACTGGGGAGGGGGCACTCTATGCCCAGGTCTCCTCTGGCTACCATGATAATATCGGTGACAGCCAGTATTTCGTCCAGCCTGGCCACGGCATTGTGGCGTTCAAGCTTGGCGCAGATGGGGATATTGCGGCCGGCCGCCTTGATGAGCGCGCGGGCTTCCAGAATATCTTCAGGGCTTTGTACGAAAGACAGCGCCACGGCGTCCACGCCGAGACGCAGCCCTTCGGTAAGATCCGCCTTGTCTTTTTCCGTAAGGGCGGGAAGTTTGATTGACTTGCCGGGCAGGGCGAGTCCTTTTCTGGAGGTGACGATGCCGCTGTTGGTCGCTTCAATGGTAAAGCCGCCGGCAATTTTTTCGCGGACGAGAAATTGCAGTGTTCCGTCAGCCAGCACAAGAAGATCGCCCTTTTCAAGTCCGTCAAGAATTTCGCGTTTGTCAAAAGGAATGAAGGGTGTTCCCTTGGGAGCATCGGAACGTTGCGGCCCGAGAAAGGCCGTGTTGCCTTTTTCAAAAGAGATGGAATTTTCCTCAAGAGTGCCGATGCGGATTTTAGGCCCGGAAAGATCCTGTAAAATGGTGATGGGGATGCCGTGTTTAAGCTCCATACGGCGAATGCGGTTAATGAGTTCCACGAATTTTGAGGCGTCTCCGTGAGAGAAATTAAGGCGGAAGATGCGCACGCCGGCTTCTATCAGTTGAGAAATTTTTTCCTCTGAATCGCTGGCGGGGCCCAGGGTGGCGAGTATTTTTGTTTTCATTGCAGGGATTCTCCCCAGTGATGGTTTGTATCAGGAGTGTAAGGTGCGACACATCGTCCGCATGCTTTACCGTAAGGGACGGTCCTGGAGCAGATTAACGTTGCACTCGTCGCCCTCGGCGAAAACAAGTTTCGCCTGCTCCTCGTGCACGTAAGTCAGCGCTTGCGCTACCGGTTGACGGGCATTTTCAGAGTGAAAATACTCCAGGCGCGGTTCTGCCCCACGGGCGACTTGAAGATACAGGGCTCCGCGCTTTTCGGCAAGCCCTTATGGAATGTAAAGTAAGGATTCCTCAGCCTTGTAAAAATAACAAAATCGCCCCCGACGCGGCGAGATGGTCGCGCCGGGGGCGATGATTTCCGCGGAGCAAGGCGGGCGCCGCAGATATTCAAGAAGGCGTCGTCACGGTAAAAACGCCTCCATACGGGCGGATACCGCTCGTTTACCGATTCTTTTACTTTTTTCCACTTCGGGGGAAGGGCCGATCTTTTTTGCCGGGCGTTTTTTGTCGGGAAAAGCGAGTGCGATAACCTCATCCAGGGTACTCACCGGATGAACGGTAATATGCTTGAGTAAGTCCTGCGGGATATCTTCGAGATCTTTAATATTTTGTTTGGGTATGAGCACATCGGGCAACTTTCTGGCTACGGCGGCCAGAATTTTTTCTTTAATGCCGCCTACGGGCAGAATCCGACCGCGTAAGGTGGCTTCGCCGGTCATGCACAGGAGATCGCTTACGCAACGCCCTGTCAGGGCCGAGACCAGGGCGGCGGCTATGGTTATTCCGGCTGAAGGGCCGTCTTTGGGAGTCGCGCCCGCGGGCACATGCACGTGCAGATCGAGTTTGCGATGAAAATCCGCATCAATGCCCAGTTCTTTCGCGTGGCTGCGCGCGTAGCTTATAGCCGTCTGGGCGCTTTCCTTCATGACGTCGCCCAGTTGTCCCGTCAGGGTGATATTGCCTTTGCCCTGCATGGTGGAAACTTCCACATGCAGAACCTCGCCGCCGTGAGGGGTCCAGGCCAGACCGACGGCCAGACCCGGCATGGCGGTGTTTTCCAGTTCCTCATCCATAAAACGCGGGACACCCAAAAGTTTTTTGAGGTCGTCCTGTTTGATGACAGAGGGGCCTTTAGCGCCCTCGGCCTTTTTGCGGGCCAGCTTACGGCAGATGGCGCTGATTTCGCGTTCCAGACCGCGTACGCCGGCTTCGCGGGTATAGCCGTGGATAATGGCTCGCAGGATATCGTCGGACAGGGACAATTCGTTCCTTTTGAGGCCATTTTCCTTCGCCTGCCGCGTTACCAGGTAGCGTCTGGCAATGCCCAGTTTTTCCTGCATGGTGTAGCCGGGTATGCGGATAAGCTCCATGCGGTCAAGCAGAGGGCCGGGAATGTTTTCCAGGTGGTTGGCCGTGCAGATGAACATGACTTTGGATAAATCAAAGGACACGTTCAGAAAGTGATCGCTGAAGGAATTGTTTTGTTCGGGATCAAGCACCTCAAGCAGAGCGGAGGAGGGGTCCCCCCGGAAATCCGAGCCTATCTTGTCCACTTCGTCAAGCATGATGACCGGATTGCGCGTGCCGGCCTGTTTGATGCTCTGGATGATGCGGCCGGGCAACGCGCCCACGTAGGTACGGCGGTGGCCGCGTATTTCCGCTTCGTCACGCATGCCGCCCAGAGACATGCGCTGGAATTTCCTGCCCATGGAGCGGGCGATGGAGCGGCCCAAAGAGGTTTTGCCGACGCCGGGAGGACCTACAAAGCACAGGATAGGGCTTTGGGATCGCGGATTGAGTTTGCGCACGGATAAGAATTCAAGAATGCGCTCTTTCACCTTTTCCAGCCCGTAATGATCCTTGTTCAGGATTTCGCCGGCCTTGAGAATATTCAGGCGATCGCGGGACAATTTGGCCCAGGGCAACTCGGCGAGCCATTCCAGATAATTGCGTATGACGCCGGCCTCTGAAGACTCCATATGCATGCCCGTAAGGCGTTTGAGTTGCTTGTCGGCCTCTTTCTGCACATCCGGCGGCAATTTTGCTTTGGTGAGCGCATCGGACAGTTCGCCCAGTTCGTCGTCTTCATTGACGGCGTTTTCTCCCAGTTCTTTTTTAATGGCTTTGAGTTGCTCGCGCAGGTAGTAGTCCCGCTGGGCCTTATCCATGCCTTCCCGGGCGGTTTCCTGAATCTGGGCCTGCATGGAAGCCACTTCGGCCTCTTTGGCCAGGTGTTCGTTTACCAGTTTGAGCCGTATCACAGGATCCAGGCATTCCAGTAAGGACTGGGCTTCGGAGATTTTAAGGCGCAAGTTGGAGGCAACGAGATCGGACAGCCGGCCGGGATGGTCGATACTGGCAAGCACGTTGATGATATCCGGCGAGGTCATTCCCCGCAGGCTCAGAATGCGTTCGCTTTGTTCTCTGGCGGCCCGCATCATGGCTTCCAGTTCCAGGCTTTGGGGGATTTCCTCCCGTTCGGGCAGAGCAAGGATTTCCGCTTCAAGATAGGGCTTGTCGTCCATAACGGCTAAAGCGCGTGCCCGGCTTACTCCTTGTACCAGAAGCTTGAGCCGGCTGTCCGGCAGTTTGAGCATGCGCATGATCATGACCACCGTGCCGACTTCATGCAGATCCGCCGTGCCGGGTTTATCCACGTGTTCATCTTTTTGGGTCAGCACAAGCAGATAGCGGTTATTTTGCAAAGAGGCTTCCACAGCCTGGACGGAAGCGTCCCGGCCGACGAACAAGGGCAGAATAGTATAGTTGAATATGACGACATCCCGCACCGGCAGCACCGGCAGCCTGTTCGGCAGTTCCAGTTTCGTCTCGGCACTGGATGTCACCGAGGAGTGTTCTTCTGCGGAGAGTGTTTCTGACGCCCCTTCCTGAAAAAGAATTGTTTGCGGCGGGCTGTCTGAAACATGGAATGGTGTCATGAGAATCCTCGTTGTGTTACGGAATGTCAAAGCGTATCGCGCAGTTCTTGTATCTCACGAACAGCGGCGCGGTCAATGAGAGCGATTGACGCTTTACAAACAATTTCATAATGCTTTTTCTTTCAGCAAATCCCTGCGGAGCGTTTCAGGTACGAAACGTTTGCAACGGCTGCGTCCAGCTTGCATGTATACATAATGTCTTTTGCTCTTTTGTCAAAAAAAACATTGCGCTTGCCTTCATAATGCCGCCCGGCGGGAGCGCGGCTACACGAACGAAACGCCTGCGGGATGAACGCCCGCATACGGCAAACCGTACGGGGACGCGGTTTAAAATTCGCGCGGCGGACAGGATAGCGCTTGCCATAACGCGCCCTTTGCCATAAAAATTTGTGATGTGCCCTCAAAAATACCTTTTAGTCAGGCAGGTACGGATCATGAAAATATCGAACACGCTGTTGGGTCTGTTGTTGTCCGCCTTTTTCCTCACACCCCAAGGCGCCGTCGCCGCCGACAAAAAAACAAAGGAGGCCCCCTCGGCGCGGAAATCCATTGTTGTGGGCTTTTCGCAGGTGGGCGCGGAATCCGACTGGCGGCGAGCGAATACCCGGTCCATGCGGGAAACCTTCAGCAAAGACAATGGCTACACCTTGATCCTCAGGGACGCGCAGCAGAAGCAGGATAAGCAGACCGCCGCGATCCGCGAGTTCATCAGGGCGAAGGTGAACTACATAGTCCTCGCGCCGATCGCCGAACAGGGCTTGGACGAAGCGCTGCGGGAGGCCAAAAACGCCGGCATACCCGTCATCATCGTGGACAGGATGATCCAGGCGGCGGACGAGGATCTCTTCGTCGCATGGGTGGGAGCCGACTTCCGCAAGGAAGGGGACGCCGCGGTGGCCTGGATGGAAAAGACGTTTGCGGATAAAAAGGATCTGACCATCGCCCATTTGCAGGGAACCATGGGCTCTTCGGCGCAGCTCGGTCGTTCCGAAGGCTTGCGCGAAGGCGCGGCCAAGAATCCCGGCTGGAAGATTCTCCTGAGCGACAGCGGGGAATTCACCCAGGTGAAAGGCAAGGAGATCATGCAGCGCTTTCTCAGCGAAAACAGGAATATAGACGTGCTGTATTGCGAAAACGACAATATGGCCTTCGGCGCCATGGAGGCGTTGGAGGACGCCCGTGTTCCTTACGGCCGGAGCGGCGGCCTCAAAATCATCTCCTTCGACGCGACGCGCGCCGGCCTTGAACAGACCCTCGCGGGCAATATCAGCTATAATGTGGAATGCAACCCCCTGCACGGCCCCCGGGTGGAAAAGATCATACGGGAATTGCAGAACGGCGGAAAACCGCATAAAATAGCATACGTGGATGAAACCGCCTTTGACGCGGCTACTATAAGCAAGGCGGATATAGACGCACGTGCGTACTGACTTTTTTTCCTGGGTCGTACTTTTTGCCACGCTGGCTTTCGTCGTGCTGTTCTTTTTTTGCCTGAGCAGCGGAACGACGGAAAAAGGCGACGCCGTCTATGTGGATCTGATGGCTTCCCCCGCGTATATGAAAAGCGGTTTCGAGCCTGCCTACGCTTCGCTGGACGACCCGGAGATAACGGATTGGGAGGAGGAGTTGCCCGTCAATCACGGCAGGGCGCTGATCACCTCCGGTCTGATGGGGAGCGGCGGTGAGCCGAATTATAATTTTTTATATCCGGGACGGCGCCGGATTGAGGAATATACCCTCCTGATTCCCTTTGAGATAGAAAAAGGTAAAATCGCGCCTCTTTACGACAATAACAACCCCGTCTCCCCCGGCCTGTATCTGGCGGGCATCGGCGAAAACTGGGAAATATACCTTAACGGGAACGTGATCGCCAGACAACTGCACGTGAACGCCCGGGGAGACATTACCTCCTTCCGCAGCAAGCGCGGCGTCAGCATTCCATTTGACAGGCGCTTCCTCAAGGAAGGTAAAAATTTTCTCGTCATGCGCATCCTCGGCGCTCCCGACAGCGAGCATGCGGGGCTTTTTTATACTTCTCCCTACTATATCGGCGATTTTACGCGCATGGCCAACCGCGGCGAGAGTCTGCAGACCATCGCCCTGTGCGCGGTCTATATTTTTTTGGGAGGGTATCATACCCTCCTGTATTTTTTGCGCAGAACCGAAAGGTCCAATCTCCTGTACGGCCTTTTTTCCTGTATTGCCGCCGTGTACTCCTTTACGCGCTGCCCGGCCGTGTACCATGTGCTGCCCGATACCGCGGACACGCAACGGCTCGAGTTCGGCGCGCTCTATCTGCTTGTGTTCTCCATGGCGGCGTTTCTGGAGACGATGAATTTCGACAGGATTTCGCCCGCCACCATCGGCTACGGCCTGTCCTGTATCGTGCTCATCGTCCTGCAAAGTGTGTTTCCCATCTGGTTCGCCTACGATCTGCGTGAAATATGGCACGGTTACGGCATTGTCTTCATGCTCTTCGTCATTGTTTTTGAAGTGCTGTGCGTTTTTGTCCGGCGCGTGAACGAAGAGCGAACGGCCGCGGGCGCCGCGTTCCTCCCTGTCTTGTACAGAGCCCTGTACGGGACGGATCTCGGCGTCATCCTTATATTTCTCATGATCTGCCTGAGTACGAGTCTTTTTGATATCGTAGACGCCAGCTTCCTGCATAGAAATCTGTTCCTTACGCGCTACAGCTTTATAGCCCTGACCTGCTGTATGGCCATGCTTCTTGCCAGAAAATACGCCGTCCACTTCACTCTGACGGCTCAATTGAACGAGATGCTCGAACTCACGGTGAAAGAGCGTACGCGGGAACTTGAGGAGCAGGCCCTGATCGCCCGCACGGCCTCACGGGCCAAAGGAGATTTTTTGGCCAACATGAGCCATGAGATCCGCACGCCCCTTAACGCGGTCATCGGCATGACGAACATCGGGGAGATGAGCGATGACACGGCCCGCAAGGATTACGCTCTCGCTAACATCCGGCGCGCTTCGGAACACCTGCTCGGCGTCATCAACGACATCCTGGATATTTCAAAAATCGAATCGGGCAAGTTTGAATTGTCCGAGCGTGATTTCCGGGTGCGGGACGTGGTTTCGCGCGTGGAAAACGTCATGCGCTTCAAGTCCGACGAAAAGCGCCAGGAATTCTCCATCCGCATCGCGGACGACGTGCCGGCGGCCGTATACGGCGACGATATGCGCATCGCGCAGGTGCTCACGAATCTTATCGGCAACGCAATCAAATTCACGCCCGAGAAGGGCCGTGTCACGCTGTCGGTGGGCTGCGACGGCGAAAGCGAGGAGGGGTGCGTCCTTCGCTTTTTGGTCGAAGACTCGGGCATCGGCATCACGGAAGAGCAGAAAGCGAAGCTGTTCACCGCCTTTCAGCAGGCGGAGAGCGGCACGACGCGCAAATACGGCGGCACGGGTTTGGGGCTCGCGCTTTCCAAGCAGATTGTCGAAATGATGGGCGGTGAAATCCGCGTGGATTCCGTATTCGGCCAGGGCACCGTTTTTGCCTTCACCGTCCGGGCAGGGCGGGTTATTGAGATCCCGCCGGAAGACGAGGGTGCCGGCGGAGTCGAGGGGTTACAGGAAGGAGAATTCGCGGGCAGCGTCATTCTGCTGGCGGACGATGTTTACGTGAACCGCGAGATCGTGGCTACGCTGCTGGAGCCTTCGGGCGTTATCGTCGAATGCGCCGAAAACGGCGAACAGGCGGCGGAAATGTTCGAAAAGAATCCGGATCGCTATCATCTCATCCTGATGGACGTGCAGATGCCGGTGATGGACGGCTACGGCGCGACGGAGCGTATCCGGAGAGGATCCGATCCTCGGGCCGCTGCGGTGCCCATCATCGCCATGACCGCCAACGTATTCCGGGAAGATGTGCAAAAATGTCTCGTCAGCGGTATGAACGAACATCTTAGCAAACCGATCGAATTGGCGGAGTTGATCGTCGTGCTGCGCCGTTATCTCGGCCCCCATGTCGGACGCCCGTGAGGGGCGGGCGGCAGGGGAGATATTCCCCGCATCCCCCATGGCCCGGCGGCATTGCTTCGCAATGCCGCCGGGCATAACGGGGTCAGGGGGCATTTGCCCCTTTTATTTAGGGCATGTTAACGCTATGCCTTTTTGCCCTGCTGCGTCAGATTGAGTCTGCCATCTCGGTCAAATACCGTATGGCAGACTCATCTTCCTTGCCAGAAAACAAAAATTCTATAGTGTTATAACAGGCACTAGTGTCCTGAAAAAATCAGGACACCAGCCGCCGGGCCGTATTACCCGGCGCGCCGCCGCCGCAGGCGGCGGGAGCAAGCCGAAAATCACGTTTTTCGGCTTGCGATCTTCTCAGAAATTTGTAAGCAAATTTCTGAGGCACCACACTAGAGCGTATACTTGGCTTTGTTGAAATTGCTTTTGTCCAGATGCGCGTACTTGGGCAGGAGCCTGGTAGGCAAGGCCAGAGCGTCGCGTCTGAAGGGGGGGGCAAGGCGGTTGCCGTCGGTCATGATTTCAATGACCGCCGGGCGGCGATTTTTCCTGGCTGTTTCCAGAGCGTCGGCAAGATCCGCCGGGGTAGCGACGCGGTATCCGTCCGCGCCCATGGCTTCGGCAATACTGGCATAGGATTTCGACCAAATGTCGGCGCCCACAAAGCGATTGTTGTAGAAGTCAATCTGGTTTTTCTTCTCCGCGCACCATGCGCCGTTGTTATATACGGTGGCGATGACAGGCAGATTGTACTGGCAGGCTGTGGGCACTTCAAAAAGGCTCATCCCCCATGCCCCGTCGCCCACAATGGCCACCGTCACGTCGTCGGGGCAGGCGATCTGGGCGCCGAGCGCCGCCTGATAGGCGAAACCGGTGTTGCCGAACGTCAGGGTGGATATGTGGCGTTTGGGCGCGTTGAAGCGCAGATAGCTGTTGGCCGTGGACGAGGTGTTGCCGATGTCCGTGGTGGCAATGGCGTTATGTCGGGTAATGAATGCGCCCACCACTTCCAGCGCCTTGCGCGGATGCATCCGCCCCTCTTCCACCGGTTCCTCGGCGATGGCGGCTATTTCCTTGTGCCAGTCGGCCAGTTCGGCCTTTACCAGAGTGTAGACGGGCTGAAGATCCCCGACGGCCGGCATGGAGGCTTTCAGACGTTTGAACAGTTCCTCGCAGGCGTCTTTCGCATCGGCGCACAGCCCCACGGATACGGGATGGGTTTTGGCGATGTGGCGCGGATTGATGTCAATCTGCACGATTTTGGCCGTCTTGGGAAAATAGTTGATGTCGTACTGGGGCAGAGTGCCGAAATACGAGAGCCGGGTACCCACCGCCAGGATGACGTCTGACTTTGCCAGAATGCGCATGGCCGCTTTGGAGCCCATGTAGCCGATGGGGCCTGTCCAGAGCGGGTGTTCGCAGGGGAAGGCGTCGTTGTGCAGATAGGTGCAGGCCACGGGCGCGCCCAGGTATTCGGCTATGGCCTTGACAGTGTCGATGCAGCCTGAATCCACCACGCCGCGGCCGGAGACGATGACGGGATTTTTAGCGTTTTTGAGCACGGCAACGGCGGCGGAAAATTGTTCGGGGTTGCCGATGCCGCCCGGGGCCGCGCGGTACTGCGAGGGATGCAGGATCTCCTCGTCCAGTTCACCGTAAAAATAATCGCGGGGAATGTCCACCAGCACCGGACCGCGTTCGGCGTAAGCGATGCGAAAGGCCGTGCGCAGAATGTCGGCGGCCCGTTTGGGATGCGGCACGCGTAAGGATGCCTTGGTAATGGGCTTGAACAGGTTCCATGTGTCGCATTCCTGGAAGCCGTCCCAGCCGACGGAAATGCTGCCGGCACTGGGAGAAAGCACGATCATGGGCGTATGGGCCATATTGGCGGTGGCCACAGCCGTGACGTAGTTGGTGATGCCCGGGCCGTTCTGTCCGATAACGACGCCCGCACGGCCGGTTATGCGCGCGTAAGCGTCCTCCATGTGCCCGGCGGTTTGTTCATGGCGCACGGATATGAAGTCGATGCCGGCCGCCGGGAGAAGATCCAGCATGTCCATGAAAGCGGAACCGAGAATGCCGCTTATATGGTTTACGCCTTCCTGCACTAATACTTCCGTCATTGCTTCGCTGGGGGTCATTGTGGGCATTGCCGCTGTCTCCGTTTTTGAATGTGTTGGTTGCGTCAAGGGGGTATGTGCCGTGGTTGTCCCTGCGCTGTGAGCAAAGATCGGGCCAAGTGCGCGCATTGTTCGGAAACAGGCGACGGCTGAGGAGGGAGGAAAGGCTCCGGACGGCCGGACTGTCCGGATTTCCGGACGGTTGTCCGGCATCGGGACAGCTCATCCGCAACGCGTTCTACGCCGTTGTCTCGCCGTCTTGCAGGAGGCGGGCGCAATTTGCCCGCGTAATGCCGTGTTTTTTGAGTTTTTCGTAGAGGGTGGCGCGGGCGATGCCCAGTATGCCGGCCGCGCGCGTCACATGCCAGTTATTTTCTTGCAGGGTGAGGATAATAAGGCGCAGTTCGTTGTTGGCAAGCATCAGGGGCAGACTGGCGGGAGGGGAGGCAAGGGAGGCGTCCGTGGAGCAGACGCCGAAATTCGAAAGAATTTTAGGCGGCAGATCCCCCATATCAATGGTGTTGTCGCGGCACAGGGACAGGGTGCCGGAGATGACGTTGCGCAGTTCCCGCACATTGCCGGGCCAGCAATATAAAGAAAGGGTTTTCATGGCGCTGTCGGTGATGCGGACGTTTTCCCGCCCCATATGTTGCAGAATATGGCGGATCAGCAGCGGAATGTCTTCTTTGCGCGCGTTTAAGGGGGGTAACTGGAGGATACACGGGCTTATGCGGTAATAGAGGTCTTCCCGAAAGGAGCCCGCGGCGATCATGGCTTCCAGGTCGCGATTGGTGGCTGTCGTAAGGCGAAAATCCACCGTGCGCGGCTGGGTGGAGCCCACCCGGTACAGGGTGCGCTCTTCAATCACCCGCAAGAGCTTTGCCTGGATAGCCAGGGGGGTGTCGCCGATTTCGTCAAGGAACAAGGTGCCCCGGTCGGCCAGTTCAATTTGCCCCACTTTACCGTCCTTATGGGCGCCGGAAAAGGCGCCCGGGGCATAGCCGAAGAGTTCGGATTCGAACAGTTCGTTGGGCACGGCCGCGCAGTTGATGCTGACAAAGGGGCCTTCGCGGCGCGGTCCTTCACAGTGCAGGGCGCCAGCGGCCAGTTCCTTGCCCGTGCCCGTGGGGCCGAGGATGAGCACCGGCAGTTCCGTGCGCGCATAGCGGGTCAGGCGTTCCTTGAACTGGCGGATGGCCCGGCTCTCTCCCTGAATGGACTGTAGGGAATAACGGGGAGAAAGGGCGCTTTTGATGCGCCGCGCATAGGACGCCACCTTTTTATTAAGCTCTTCCACCCGCTTGTTGACAAGCTCCAGTTCTTCCAATGAGCCGAAAACCGTTTGCGAAAGCATGCCGATAACTTGTTCGCCGTCTTTGAAAGGCAGGCGGTTGACCACGATGACGCGGTCTCCTTTGGGGCTTTTGAAGGTGCGCAGGCTGCCCATTTCCGCGCGGCCCGTGGAGGTGACGAAGGGCGCTCGGGTGTCGGGGATGAAGTCAGTGATGGGGCGGCCGATGATTTCCTCGCGGGGTAGGCCCAAATAGGCGGCGTAGGCTTCGTTCATGAAGCGGACGATGTAGTCGCTGTCGCAGACGTAGATGCCGGTAGTCAGGCTGTTGAGGATGCGCTCGTGGAGAAGAGCCCGTTGCTCCTTGTCGTAGATGGCGCTGGGCATGAAATAACTCCAACTTTACCGATTTTCGATATTGTCAAATGAAAGATCAGCAGATGTTTTACTGTAATAGCTGTGCGATGAAAACTATTGAGATGAATACTATGGGATGGTGATAAAGGCTATTTGTGTCTTTTCAGAATGTGGATCTTTCGTCATTTCCCTGGCATATGACAGATCCCTGTTGAGCCCGTCAAGACTTGCGCGCAATCCGCAACGGTACCCGCAGTGCCTTTTAAGGGGGGATTATTTGCCGGCAGGCCATAATGACCTGCCGGAGTTGCGCTTTTTTTCAGAAAAAGGGCACTGAATAGGGAATACAATGGCGTATTTTCCGTCTTGAGGAAAATGGCTGCCCAAGGCACAGCGTATTCAGCGCTTCCTCAGATTGCCGCACGCCCGGCGCGGTACTTATGCACTCCCGTCTATTTCGCCGGTTTGCTCAGCAGCTTTTCGAGCTTCTCCTTTTGGGAGGCAAACATTTTTTTCGCTTCTTCGCGGTTCAGAACCTTAACAGGGCTGCCGCTTTCCTTCATTTTCGCGGTGACCATGGGATCAGTAAACATGGCGGGCACAATTGCGGCCGCCTTGTCAATGATGTTCTGCGGCACGCCCTTGGCAAAGGCGAAACCGCGGTAGTTCACGCTGGTGTCGTCGATATCGTAGCCCAGTTCCTTGAATGTGGGCACATCGGGCAAAAACTCATGGCGGTTGAGGTCGGCGATGGCCAGGATGCGCACCCGTTCTTTCCCCCTGTAGGCGTCGGCCAGATTGTTGAAACCGGACATGACCGTGCCGGCGTAAACGTTCTGAAAGGCGTCGGTGCCGCCCTTTTCAGGGATATAGGTCAGCTTGACACCCGCGGCCTGTTCCAGTTGCAGGGCCGCTATGTGGTGCCCCACGTAAAGGCCCGCGCCGTTCACCGTCAGTTTGGCGGGATTGGCTTTGGCGTAGTCCACGTATTCTTTCACGCTTGTAATGGGGCTGTCGGCCGGCACGATAAGCACGGCCGGGTCGGCCCCCCAGTTGGCGAGAGGTTCGAAGGACTCCACCGTGAACTTGGCCTTGTTCACAATGGATTGGGCCGCAAGGTGGGGCATGTTGTAGGCGGTCATGGTATAGCCGTCCATGCCGCCGCGTTCGATCATCCAGTTCCAGCCGGTCATGCCACCCGCGCCGGGTTTGTTGACGATGACGATAGGCTGGCCGAAGTATTTTTCTCCCCCGGCCGGCATGCTGACGATGCGGGCCTGGAAGTCCGTGGCTCCTCCCGGCGTGTAGCAGACGATGAGGCTGATGGGGGCGTCCGGCCAGTCGGCGGCTCCGGCGGGGATTGTGAAAAGCGCGCAGCACAGCAGCGCGAAAATGGAAAGGAAAAGTGTTCTCATGGCGCGATCCTTTAGCGTTGCAAGGTTACATGAAAATACCCTTGGGAATCTGAACCTTAAGCAATACGGTAAACAGCAGGTAGAGAGACGCGCAAAGCGTCAGCCCCAGCCCCGCCCGCATGGCGATAACCCTGGGAGTATGTGGAACATTCTGGAGCGCCAGGGTGGAAGCCAAAAAAAAGACGAAACTCGCCGTGTAGAAGCCGATGTAGTCCATGGCCACGATATAGAGCGCAATGGCGGCGATGATAAAGCTCACCCGGAAAAAGGGATATCGTTCTCCTCCATTTGTGAGTTGTTTCTTTTCCAGAATCTGGGCGATGATTTTCAGGGCGCCGATGGACAGCATCAGTACGAGCATAAGCAGCGGAAATTGCGTCGAGCGGGGATCCGCCGCCGAAATAAGGGCGTAGAAAAAGGCGCAGACGATGAACATGATGATGACGACGATCCATTCTCCTGAGAAACGCATGGCTGTTCTCCTTATGTGGAGGAAAGTTGCGCGGCGCCGGCCGGGTGTGCATATTTCATGCGGCGGCGGTATTGCAGGTCGCCTATGACGCCCCAGAGCAGGGAAATTGCCGATAAGGCGATAAGCAGCAGGTTAAGCCCGCCGGTGAAGAAGTAGGAGAACGCCCCTACGTCGGTTTGCGCGATCATCATGCCGCGCAGAAAGTTTTCTTCCGCGATGGGGCCGAGGATGATGCCCAGCACCACGGGCGCCGAGGGAAAGCCGAGTTTTTGCCCCAGGTACATGAGCAGGCCGAGCACGAACATGATCACCACGTCGTCCATGCTGTTCTGCACGCAGTAGGTGCCGATGACGGCCAGGATGGTCACCGCGGGGAACATGATCAGATTCGGGATGTTCATGACGGCCTGGGAATAGCGCGAGAAAAGGATGCCCATGCCGCACATGATGAACTGGGCGATAAACATGCCGCCGATAAAGGTGTATGTGACGTCGGCGTATTTGGTGAACAGATCCGGCCCGGGAAAAAGCCCGTGAATGAGCAGCCCGCCGAGGAGTACGGCCGCCGTGGGGCTGCCCGGTATGCCGAGGGTAAGCAGAGGGATGAGCGCCGCGCCCACGGTGGCGCTGTTGGCCGTTTCGGAAGCGCTTATGCCTTCGGGATTGCCTTTGCCGAAGCTGCAGGGATCCTTGGAGAGTTTTTTGACTTGATCATAGGTGATCAGTCCGGCCACCTGTCCTCCCGCGCCGGGAATGATGCCTATGGTGATGCCGAGCAGGCTGCCCAGGGTCACCGTGCGCTTCCAGCGCAGGAACATGGCGACGGTGGAGGCGATGAGGCCGGGTCTCGGCCGGTAATCGGCCTTAGTGGCCACAATATACAGTTCTTCCACAAGCGTGAGCACTTGAGGGACGGCGAACAGTCCGATGAGCGCGGGCACGATGGCGATGCCGCTGAGCAGGACGTCGTGAAAGACGAAACGCGGCTCGCCGAACATGGGGCTGTATCCGATGGTGCTTATCATCATGCCCAGCGCCCCGCCGAAGAGCCCCTTGAGCAGCGCTCCGCTGGAAAGGCCCGCGATGATCGAAATGCCGAATACGGAGATCCAGAACAGTTCTGACGGGCCGAATTTCATAGCGAAAGCCGCCAACGGGGGAGTGAGGAAGATGAGCGCCAGCACTCCGGCCAAGCCGCCGAGCAACGAAGCGAAAAAGGCGATGTACAGGGCCTCCTGGGCTCTGCCCTGCTTGGCCATGGGGTTGCCGTCCAGCATGGTGGCGATACTGGCCGGGGCGCCGGGAATATTGATGAGAACGGCGGAGATGGCGCCGCCGGCCACCGCCGAGGTATACACGCAGCCGAGCAGGATAAGCCCGGTGGCGGGCTGCATGTAGAAGGTAAAGGGCACAAGCAGGGCCACAGCCATGGTGGGACTGAGGCCCGGCATGGCGCCGAAAAAAATGCCCGCGACGGAACCGAGCAGCAGTACCGCCATGTTGCCGAAGCTGAGCAACTGATTGAAATGTTCCAGCATCTCCAGCATGATGTATCCTCCAATGGTCGCCTGCCGTTATGGCGGGCATGGCGTAAAGCCACGTCCGCATAGGATTTGCCTGTATGCGGACATCGAATAAGAACCCCGGCATGAGGGGGTCCGGGGGAAATCATTTCTCCCGGCGGGGTTTTGGGCGGCACCCCGAACACACTGCGGCGTATCGCTCTGCATGGCGCATGGGGCTAACGCGCCGCCGTGATTTCCCTGAGCAGCGGGCCCACCTGACTCGGCTTAGCCGCCGTGAGCGCCCCGGCCTTTTCCAGGGCCGCCACCTTGCCGGACACGGAACCGCGTCCGCCCGAGACGATGGCCCCGGCGTGGCCCATGCGCCGCCCTTCCGGGGCGGTGCGTCCGCCGATGAAGGCCACCATGGGTTTGGTAAAGATTTTGGCCTGCATGGCTTCGGCCACTTCTTCCTCCATGCTGCCGCCGAGTTCTCCGATGATGACCACAGCCCTGGTTTCCGGGTCGTTTTCATACAGGGGGAGAAGCTCGGCGAAGCGGGTGCCGGGCACCATGTCGCCGCCAACGCCGATAAGGGTGGACACGCCGAAGCCGCCTTTGACGATTTCCGCCGTGACCTCGTTGGTCAGAGAGCCGCTACGGGTCATGACCCCGATGTCCCCTTGGCGGTATACCCGTTCAATCCAGTAGGGAATGCACCCGGCCAGGGCCCGGCCCGGCGAAATGACGCCCGAGGTGTTGCCGCCGATGACCATGGCCCCGCACGACAGAGCGGCCCGGCGTATTTGCAGCAGTTCATGCACGGGCACGCCTTCGGCTATGGACACGATTTTTGTTATACCCGCGTCCAGGGCCTCAAAGATAGCGTCCTTGGTAAAACGCGGGGGCACAAAGAGCATGGCCAGATCCGCCGCGTGCTGTTTCATGCCCCGCCGCACGGAGGAAAAAACGGGCACGCCTTCGATCTTTTGCCCTTCCTTGCCCGGGGTGACGCCAAAGACGACCATGGTGCCCATTTCTTTCATATGCTTGAGCCAGTAAGCGCCTTCTTTGCCTGTGGCGCCCTGGACTTCCACTGTGGTGTTTGCATCAAGAAAAATGCTCATGCGTTCCTCCCGGCGGCGATAGCCACGGCGCGTTGCACGGCTTCCTCGGTTTCATATAAAGGCTCGATCCCCGCGGCGCGCAGAGTGGCGAAGGCTTCTTCCTCATTGGTGCCGCGTATGCAGGTGACAATGGGCATGGCCGGCTTGAGCTCCCGTATGGCCTCCACCAGGCCGGTCGCCATGACGTCGGCTCGGGCGATGGTGCCGAAGGTGACCACAAGCAGCACTTTACAGGTTTTTTTCAGACACAGCCGCATGGCGTCCCTGGCCCTGGTATAGTTGGGGCCGCCGAATTCCACGTAGGCGGCGACGCTGCCGCCGGCATAGTGCACCAGGTCGTAGACTGTGGTGGTCAGACCGGCACCGCCGCACATCAGGGCGATATCCCCGTCAAAGGGAATATAGGGGATGCCTTCAAGGGCGGCTTCATATTCCGTATCACTGTCGAAATACTCGCGGGTGACGGGGTATTTGCCGCCTGCCACGCAATCGTCGATATTCAGTTTGCCGTCGCCGGCAATGACGCCGCCCGACTTTACAATGAACAGAGGGTTGATCTCCGCCAGTTCCGCGCCGGTGTCGCGAAAAACCTTGAACAGCTTGCGCGCGACGTCGCCCACGGCTTTGGCCGTCTCGCCTTCCAGGCCGAGACCGAAGGTCAGATCGCGCACATGGTGCGGCATGAGACCCCAGTCCATATCCACTGTGACGGTGACGATTGTGTCCGGATGCTCCGCCGCCAGTTTTTCGATCTCCACGCCGCCTTCGGCGCAGGCGATGAACATGGCGCGGGCATCCACCGGATCATAGGTGACAGCCATGTACAATTCCCTGTCAATGTCCACGGCCGCTTCGACAAGCACTTTGCGGACATTGTATTCGGAGTTGAACAGGCCTTCAGCTTTTTCCACGGCTTCAGCTTCGGAAAGCGCCCGTTTGATGAGGCCGGCTTTGCCGCGTCCGCCCCTGAGCACCTGCGCCTTGATCATGCAGGGAAGGCCCGTGCCTTTGACGGCCTTAAGAACTTCTTCTCTGTTTGTGGCGACCATGCCCGCGGGAATGGGGATGCCCTGTTCGGCAAAGGCTTCTTTGGCCTGGAATTCAAAAAGTTTCATGAGCGTGTTCCTTTTCGCCGTCAGGCGCCCGGCCCGGCGCCTCAACGTTACAAGGTGTCGGGATATTTTTTCCGGAAATCGCCCCACATGCTTTCGTCCGTAAAGGACCAGGGCTCAACCGGTTCGTTGACCCAGGTGATGTTCAGAAAATGTTTGTAATGGATATTTTCAGTGGTGACGTTGCCTCCCCATGTTCCGCAGCCGAGAGTGGCGGTGGAGGGCATGCGGTTGCAAGGGTGCCCGCCGTTGGCCGCAGCCATGGGCTGGCGTACGGTTACCCGGCTGGTGGGCATGGTTTCGCCGAGATGCTCAATATAGTCGCGCTTGAAGGTATGAATGCCGCAGGAATGCCCCGGCCCTACCCGTGAAGTGAGGATGCGCAGGGTGTGGGCCGCTTCGGCGAAATCCTTCGCCCGGTACATGGAGAGTACCGGCGAGATTTTTTCTTCGGCAAACTGGTCCAGGGCCGGAGCATCGCCGCTTTCCACCAGGATCATGGTGGTATCCGGAGGCACGGCGAGACCCGCGCCTTCGGCGATGACCATGGCCGACTTGGCGATGACGTCCTCGTTCAGGGCTAGCGTTCCTTTCTTGTTGGGACGCCACATATGCGCTTTCAGTTTTTTCGCTTCGTCGGGGGTGCAGATGTGGGCGCGTAGCGCCCTGAATGCCTCAAGAACGGCCTCGCGCACGGCGTCCAGCACGATGACGGCGTTTTCGGAAGAACAGGAGGTGGCGTTGTCGAAGGTTTTACTGGCGTGGATTTTACGCGCCGCATCGGCGATGTCGGCGTCTTCGGCGATGATGGCCACGGCGTTGCCCGCGCCCACGCCAAAGGCCGGCGTGCCGCTGGAATAGGCCGCTTTGACCAGAGGGCCGCTGCCCGTGGCCACAATCAGATCGCATCCGGCCATGAGTTCCGCCGCGGCTTCGCGTCCCGGCAGTTCCATGATCTGGATAAGATCAAGGGGAGCGCCCACGCGTTCAAGCCCGCGGCGCATCATACCCACGGCGGCTTCCGTGCACTTTCTGGCGCGGGAACTGGCCTTGAAGATGACGGCGTTGCGCCCCTTGAGAACGGATAATGCCTTGCCTCCGCAAGTGGCGGTGGGATTGGTGGCGGGCAAAATAGCGCAGACCACGCCCACGGGCTTGGCGTACTTGGAAATGCCCGATGCCGGGTCGCGTTCGATGCAGCCCACGCTTTTGGCGTTCCGGATATCGTGCAGCACGCCGCCGATTTTTCGCTTGTGCTTGACGATCTTGCTCCCATAGTTGCCGTATCCGGTTTCTTCCACGGCCATGCGGGCAAGAATGTCGATGTTGTAATCGTTGTAAACTTCCCAGCCGATGGACAGGCAGACCTCGTCGATCTGCTCCTGGCTGTACCCGTTGATTTGTTCCTGGGCCTTTCGGGCGGCGTTTAGAAGCTCGCTGACGCTTTTCATGCAACCTCCGGCTTTTGTGCATAGGATGCGCGTTGCCCGTATGGCGGTTTTTACGGTGAGCGACGCTCATCGTCGATATACAGGCAGGATGTATTTGGCATTTGGAATAACGGCCTTTTTCCGGATAAAGCAATATGCATGCCTTTGCGATGAAGGCCGCGCATTCCTTGTGCGCGTAGCCGAAAAAGTTCATATGGGATCGGAGGGGGAGTGTCGCGGCAGGGCAATTGTCCGGGTATCCGGACAATTGTCAGGACGGTGTCAGGGGAATGTCTTGGGCATGGCATCACTCCTAGTGTCATGTCATCATTGATATGTCGTATAAATTGAGGCAGACTTTCCTCTGCCGTGCGCCTGTGGGGCAGAACTTAAATATCATTAAATTGGTCGAAATAATAATATTTAATATGCCAAGCAAAAGTCAAGCTTTTTCTTGAAAAATTTCCGTGGATTTTCTGAGGGAACGCGAGAGGAATATCCGTACAATCCGCTTTCGGCGCAGGCTAGAGCAGATTAACTTTGAAACGTTGCTCTAGTGTCATGTCATCCTTGATATATCGTATAAATTGAGGTGGACTTTCCTCCAAGCAGGGGAGGAAGTTATACCGAGAGTTTTATACCGAGTGACGTTGACGCAAGAAGAGCCTCTTGCAGGCAAACGACTTGTGTGTGTAACCGAGCGCAAGACCAGGACAGATTGGACAGTGTTTCTGGAAGAAATAGCAGCACGTTATGAGCATGCAGAGAGAATCACTTTGGTGATGGATAACTTGAATACACACACGCCAGGCTCGCTGTATGAGGCGTTTTTGCCGTCAAAAACAAAAGAGATCTGGGTTTATTCACACGCCCAAGCATGGAAGCCGGCTCAACATGGCCGAAATCGAACTTAAGGAAACGCTGAATAATAAAGCCTGCCTGACTTCATTATTCAGCGTTTCCCTAAAGCGTCACATGCCCGCCGGACAAGGGAAGAATCGGCATGGAGGTCTTGCGCTCCCTCGCTGTACGTGCACCGTTACGTGACGGTCGCCGGGCGGGAGAGTCTTCTTTACCAGGAGCCGCAGCCGCCCCCCCTGTACCCGCCGCTCCGGCCGCCGCCGCAGGGGCCGTAAGCGTTCATGCCGTCATGGCGGGCGAATGAGGAGAGTCCTTTGGCATCCAGTCTGGAATGGAATTCGGACTTTGCCTCGAACAGCTTCGCCTCAATATCTCCGATCTCCCGGAACAGGCTCTGGACTTTGGAGTTGCCGCTCTGGACTTTGGAGTTGTCGCCGCCGCCGTAATACAGCGCGTCAATTTCCGCTTTTTTTGCCCGTAATTGCCGCTGGAGAGGCAGCGCCTGCTTTTCGTAGTCGGCATATATCTGCTGCAGGGCCGCTTGCTGTTCCTGCGTTATCTCGGGCATCATCGCATTGTGGTGCGGCGGCTGGGCGCCCGCCGCATCGGCAAGGCCGAGGACCGAAAGCATTCCGACAGCCGCCAGTATGATCGCTAACCGCAAGTTTTTCATTCAATAGCCTCCTTAAATGGTGGAAATGTCGCGCGCCTGCCGTCCGGCAATCAGCAGGATTCCCGTCCGCGCGCCGTTAGTTATATATATGCCTAGCAATCACTATGCCAACCCCTTTTATTGTATATCATGGCGTAATATATGCGTGTTGTAGGCAAGGAGTGTAAGACGGGTTCCTATCCCTGAGTTTTTTTTACCCACAACGTCCGGATGGCGAGTAAAATTTTCTCAGCAGTGGGCAGGAAGGCCGTCGCCGTGAAAGCAATTTCATTTTGGAATTTCTCTAAGGTTGACGCCGGGCTGTGTGCGGGATATTCCTTATCTGCCCGGCGGCGATGCGTCGCCTGCGGCGCGCAACGTAACTTTGTGGCCCACGGCGGCACAAAAAGGAGCACATTATGAGCATGCGCATTCGCGTATTGGGACTGGCCTGTATGGCGGCGCTGTTTTTGGCCGGCGGCGCTCGGGCGGCGCAAACCGTCAAAATCGGATTTCCCCTTGAACTGACGGGTGAAATTCCCAAAGTGGGGGAATCCTCGAAATTCGCTGCGGAAATGTTTAAGGAAGAGATTAACGCCAAAGGCGGACTGCAGGTGGGAGATAAGAAATATCCTCTCGAATTCATTTATGAAGATAATGAGGCCAGGCCTGAATCCGCTGTGAATGTCACCTTGAAGCTCATTGAGCGGGATGAGGTCATAGCCGTTATCGGTCCGCAGTCCTCCCGTCAGGCGGTGCCTGCCGGAGGAGTCGCCAATGATAACGAGACGCTGATGATCTCCCCCTGGTCCACCAATCCGGATACGACAAAAGATCGCCCCTGGGTTTTCCGGGCGGCCTTCCTGGATCCTTTCCAGGCGCCGGTGGCCGCCAACTTTGCCGCCAAACAGTTCAATGCAAAAACGACAGCGGTTATTTTTGAAATTTCCAATGACTATTCCAAGGGGCTGGCGGACAATTTCAAGGATGCCTGGACAAAGCGTAACGGCAAGGACTCTGTGCTGGCCTTTGAATCGCACGGACCCAAGGATCAGGATTTTTCCGCCCAGTTGACCAAGATCATCGCCCTCAAGCCGGATTTCATCTTTCTGCCGGAAAATTATAGTTTCGCGGCCCTGATTATTCCCCAGGCGCGTGATCTCGGCTATAAGAATCCCTTCATGGGCTCCGACGCATGGGGGTCCGCCGAACTGATGTCCCTGTGCGGCGATGCCTGCAAGGGTCAGTTTTTTTCGACCCACTATGCCGCAGCGGGAGCCCGGGGAGCCACCAAGGAATTCATTGACAAGTATACCAAGAAATACGGCTATGTGCCTGACGATCTCGCCGCCCTGACCTGGGACGCCGTCCGTCTCGTTACTCAGGCCATCCAGGCCGGCGGGAAGGTGGAAGGCAATATTCGTGACATACGCAGGATTGTTCGCGATAAGATGGCTGCCATCAAGGAGTTTGACGGCATCACGGGCAAAATGAGCTTTGACGAGCAGGGGGATCCCATCAAGTGCGCGGTGGTCGTGGAAATTACCAACGACGGGCAATTCTCCTTTAAGGAATCCGTTTGTCCGTAACCGTGAAAGCGGTTATTCTTTCCCCTTGCGGTGTTTCTCCCTTTGTAAGAAGGGCGGGGTGCGTTGCGGGATGCCTGCCGTATTTCCCGCTCCGGCACCCCGGAGGGCGCCGGCGGATCATGAAAAGGGCAGCCTGATGGAATCATTCATACAACAGTGCGTAAACGCCTTGCAGTGGGGCAGCTTCTACGCGCTTATCGCCCTGGGGTATACCCTTGTCTACGGAGTGTTGCGTCTCATCAATTTCGCCCACGGCGACATATTCATGGTGGGGGCGTATATCGCCTTTTTTCTCTCCACGGGCATGCTCGCCGAAGGCGGCATGTTCGGCTTTTCACGGGAACTGACCCTGGCTCTGACGGTTCCCCTGACCATGCTGCTGACCTCCTGCTGCGGCGTCACCCTGGAGCGTATAGCCTACCGTCCCCTCCGCCGCAAAGGGGCGCACAGGCTCTATGTGGTCATTACCGCCCTTATGTGCGGTCTGATTCTGGAAAACGGCAACCTGGCCCTGCTCGGCGCCAGCCGCCGGGCTCTGCCCGAATTGCTGGACAAGCGGATATATTCCCTGGGGGGTATTGCCGTCACCAATCTGAAGCTTCTGGTCATCTTCACCGCTGTTCTGGTATTTGTCTTTCTGCACGGCATCGTGACCAGAACGCGTATCGGCATGGCCATGCGCGCCGTTTCTTATAACCGTTTCGCCCTGCCTCTTATGGGCATCCCCCTGGACAGCGTGATTGTCTTCACCTTTGTGCTGGGATCCGGCATCGCCGGCCTCGGCGGGGTGCTTTTTGCCATGTCTTATCCGGTTCTTGAGCCGTATATGGGAGCCATGACCGGCTGGAAGGCTTTTATCGCCGCCGTGGTGGGCGGCATCGGGGATGTCCGGGGGGCTTTTTTGGGCGGCTTTTTGCTGGCCTTTGTGGAAATCATGGTAGCGGCCTTTTTGCCCTCCACCTTCCGGGACCTGTTCGCCTTTTCCATTCTTCTGCTGATTTTGTGGAAGCGGCCCACGGGAATTTTCGGCATGCCCCTGACCACCAAGATATAACCGGAAGCGCTCATGCAACGTTATACCATCAACATTATTTTTCTGGCGGCCGCCGTCTCTCTCGTGGCGGCGGCGGCCGCCGGACTTTTCGACAACTATATTCTAACCGTGCTCATGTTCATGGGCATCAACATCATCTTCGCCTCCAGCCTGAATTTGGTGAATGGACACATGGGGGAGTTTTCCTGCGGACATGCCGGCTTTATGTGCGTGGGGGCCTATGTGGGTTCGTTGCTTTCCGTCGTTTTTTTTACCAGTAACAAATTTTTCGGCGATCCCCTCTTTCCTCCGGAGGCGGCGCCTTTTCTTTTTCCTCTGGTGTTGATTCTGGCGAGTTTGGCGGCCGCCCTGTTCGGGTTGATTGTGGCCCTGCCTTCCTTCCATACCCGGGACGACTATCTGGCTATCATCACTATCGCGGCCAACTATATCATCATCTCCATAGTGGAAAACATCGACGCCATCGGCGGACCACGCGGCTTTTCGGGGATGAAGCGGACGATGAACGTCATGGGGGACGTGATACATCTGCCCTGGATGCTCATCTGGGTTCTTATCGGCTGTTTTGTCTGCATTACCGTCCTTTACCGCCTGGTGACGAGCACCTACGGTAAGGGTATCCCCGCCGTATGCCAGAACGAGGTGGCCGCCGAGATTATGGGTGTGAACACCAATAAGGTGAAAATCATGGCCTTTATGGTATCTTCCGGCCTGGCGGGCATGGCGGGTGTGCTTTACGCCCACGTTTACGGCTACGTGAACGCCCAGGCCTTTAATATCCTTAAATCCACCGAGGGGTTGGTCATGGTCTATCTCGGCGGCATGGGGTCGATTTCCGGGGTGATTCTGGCCGCCGTCGCCTTTACCCTGCTGGTCGAGGCCCTGCGTTTCGTCATTCCGGCAGCTAACGATCTGCTCCATATCTGGGGGATTCTGCCTGCTTCCTCTGAGTTGAGCCAGATATGGAAATGGGTCATTATCCCGCTCATACTGATCCTGCTCATGCAACTCCGTCCTGAAGGGCTGCTGGGTAACAAGGAATTGACCCACGTCTTCCCGCGCCTAAGGCGCTGGGTTTCGTTCAAGTAGCGAACCGCCGTTCCGGCGGCTTTTGCGAGGAGACCTGTGTGGCTCTTTTGGAAATTAACGGCCTGACGCAACGTTTCAGCGGTCTTCAGGCTCTGACCAATTTCTCCTTTTCCCTTGAGGAGCGCGAACTGGTGGGTCTCATCGGCCCCAACGGGGCGGGCAAGACGACGGCGTTCAACGTTGTTTCCGGCTTCTACGTCCCTACGGAAGGAACAATTGTTTTCGACGGAACGCCCATCATGGGTCTGAGGCCGCATCAGGTGGCGGGGCTCGGCATCGCGCGGACCTTCCAGAATATCCGGCTGTGGAATGATATGCCCGTGCTGGATAATATCCGTATCGCGCAATCCCATTGGCTGGGCTACGGCTTTTGGGGGGCCGTTTGGCGTTCCGCGCGCTACAGGAACTCGGAGGCGGCCGTTGAGAAAAAATCTCGCGAAGTGATTGAGATGATGGGGCTGAACGACGTCGCCGACGAATTGCCCAAAAATCTTCCCTACGGCTTGCAGCGCCGTGTGGAACTGGCCAGAGCACTCTCCACAAGTCCGAAGCTGCTTTTGCTGGACGAGCCGGCCGCCGGTCTCAACTCCGCCGATGTGGACGGTCTGATTAAGCATATCCGCTGGATTCACGACTCTTTCCCCATTGCCATCTGGATGATCGAACACCAGATGAAGGTGGTCATGGCCCTTTGCCGGCGGCTCTGCGTCATCGACTTCGGGCGCTCCATCGCCGACGGCCTTCCCGCGGAAGTCCAGGCGAACCCCGACGTCATCAAGGCCTATTTGGGAGACGACACGCTCTGATGCTTACCGTAACCGATCTGAAAGCTTCCTACGGCAAAATAGAAGCCCTGCACGGCATCTCCTTTCATGTCCGCCGGGGGGAAATAGTCACCCTCATCGGAGCCAACGGCGCGGGCAAATCCACAACCCTCAAGGCGCTGATGCGCCTCAAGCTCCCGGAATGCCCCACGGTGACGGGCGGAGATATTCTGTTCGACGGTGAATCCATTATGAACATGGAGGCCCACCATGTGGTGGGCAAACTCAGGATGACCCTGGTCCCGGAAGGGCGGCAGATTTTCGGCAATCTTACGGTTGTGGAAAATCTGACGCTGGCGGCGTGGACCAATACCGGCGATACCCGCAGGAATCTGGATCACGTGTTCGGCATCTTCCCCCGCCTTGCCGAGAGGATGCGGCAGCGCAGCGACACCCTTTCCGGCGGGGAGCAACAGATGCTGGCCGTGGGCCGCGCGCTCATGAGCAAGTGCTCTGTGCTGCTGCTGGACGAGCCTTCCATGGGGCTGGCCCCGCTGCTTATGTATGAGATGTTCCGCACCCTGAAGAAATTGAACGACGAGGGCATGACCATCATCGTGGTGGAGCAGAACGCCCGTATCGCTCTGCAACTGGCTGACAGGGGCTATGTGTTGGATACGGGGGAGATCGTGGCCGAAGACGCCGGCAAGGCATTGCTGCAGCGCCCGGAGATCAAGGCGGCCTATCTCGGCGGATAGAGCGCTTACAAACGCAGCATTCCGTAGAGGGCGGCGCCCCAAAGCCCAGCCTCCGGCGTGCGGACGTGATAGACGGGTATGCGTTGCAGCAGGCGTCGTTGCGCTTGACTGTGATGCAATTCTTCGGCAAAGGCAGGGTGGGTGAGGACAGGCACGCGCAAGGCCATGCCGCCGGTAACATAGAGACCGCCAAGGGCGAGAGAGGAGAGAGTATAGCCGCGGCATGCCCTGCCGTAGAAGCGGGCATACCATTCAAGGGCTTGCGGGCAGGAATCAATACAGGCGGGAACTTCGCGCGCCGGGAGGCGTTCGCCTGTAAGAAAGGCGAATATATGGGCCAGACCCGAGCCGCTGACGAGGGTGTCGTTGATGATCCGCTCAAGGCCCGTGCTTTGTCTGATGAAATCCGCCAGCGCCAGTTCGTCTTTGCCGGTAAAAGGAAAATCGCAGTGGCCGCCTTCGCTCGGCAGGATTACGGCCCTCGCCAACCGGCGTAGCGTCTGTTCATGTGCCTTGGCGTTCATATCCTGAGAGGCTGCGGGAAATGCCGCGTTGGGGAGAATCAGCGCCTGGCCGAAACCCGTGCCCGCGCCGGTCACCGCTTTGGGGGCATTGTCTTCAGCCTGTCCCGGCAGGATGACGGAAAGATCGATACTGTCCGGCAGCAGACAGGCGTAGGCCTGGGCGACAAAGTCGTTTATCAGGCACGCCGTGGCGATGCCGAGTTCTTCGCGCAGATCCTGCGTTTGGATGAGCCAAGACAGATTGGACATGCGGCAGCGGTCACCTTCAATGGGACCGGCCGGCGCAAGAACGGCGATGGCCGGGCGCAGCTTCGGATCGTCCGGCAGAAAAGGCTCTCCTGTTTCTTGCACCCTGGCGGCGCGCAACGCGAGTAACGCCTCGCGGAAAGAAGGATACTCCGCGCCGGCGAGCCACTGTTCACGCAACAGACGGAGCATGGGAGCGCCGGGGTCGTCCCTGTTTGCCTGAAACAGGGCAAAACGGCAATGGCTGGCCCCGATGTCGGCGGAGAGCAAGGTATACACGGCGGCGCTCATCTGTTGTCTATGAAGACGGCGGACATTTCGGACCGGCCGACGAGTCTGGACATGTCCGGGGACTTTTTCGGCAGGATCGCGGCTGTGTTGAGCGGCTCCGCGGGCGCCGCGTACGCTTTTTCCAGGTCAACGGAGGCATCCGCTCTGGCGCTGAATTCTTCCATATCGCGCGGGCAGCGGCGCCGGAGTTCTTTTCCTTTGGACAGCGCGGGTTTTCCGTTGATTTCAGGCAGTGCGGCGAGGATTTCCCGTACGCAGGACGGGGCGGGTTCGCGGTATTCCGCCAGTAAGCGCATTTCTTCCTGCGGCGTTGCCGACCAGCGTTTCGCCAGCCAGAATTGAGGACTCTGCCGTTTGTTATTGTGCCAGAGATCGCTGAACCAATCCCCTTTGGCGATGACGGGGAATATTTGTATGGTCCAGTTTTTTCCGCCGGCGCGCGCGGTGGCGTAAAGCATGGATTCGTTTTTGCCCCATGTCTCTTTTTCCCAACGCCAAGCGAACATGGGCAGTTCGCTGAAAATAATGTGGGCGTGGCGGTTGACCTGCCCGCTGTCGCCTTCGCCAAATAGGGCGAAGGCGAGGGTGGCGCTTGGCGGCAGGGCGGAATCGTCCCCCGGAACCTCCGCCGTCAGCTTTCCTGTTGCGGTCAAAGTGAGGGGCGCGGCGACGGATATGCTGAAATCAGCCATACCGGATCCGGCGAGTCCCTGAGAAAACGCCTCCATCCTGCGCGGCGCGCATCCCGGTGCGAAAGCCGCGAGGATTACGAAGGCAAGCGGAAAGAGAGGCAAGGCTTGGCGGTGACGGAGCATGGGCATTCTCCTTTGAGGCGGTAAAGCCGTATCGGCACCTTAATATAAGTCAGGAAAAAAGCCAATATCAGGAAGCTCGCGCAAAAGCGCATTACCGGATACGCCAGGGCCATATCACGCGGACCTCTTTATCCAGAGTATGCCTTTGCTGTCCACAACGGCGCTTTTTCCACCGGGGAAGTCGTGCGTTGTCCTTCTCTTTCCGGAGAGCCATGCCCGATCAAGGCGGAGCAGGGAAGGCAAAAGCGCCTGACCCGGACCAAGTCGGGTCAGAAGTCTTTTATACAGACGCAGACGCAATGCCTTGGGCAGTGCCGTAAGCTGATCCGCGCGCGTGACGAGCGTCGCGGGTGACTCGTGGATGAGGGTGTGTGGCCTGTCTGGGGAAATGTGAGGCGGAATTTTTGAACCGTCTTGTCCTGCCGAGGACGTCGCTGTATACGTGAAGTGCTCCGGTGAGGGCAGAAGGGCTGTGAAATATTCTTCGTCAATGAGTCCAAGCCGCCAGAGACCGGCGGCGTTTGTCAGAAATGCCGGATTTTCCCGAAGAATGAGCGGGAGCAGTTCCATTCGGACACGATTGCGCAAATAAGAAAGGTCTGTATTGCTCTCATCGCGCAGCCAGTCAAGGCCGAGCGAAAGAAGAAAGCGTTCAATCTCCAGGCGCGGCGTGAGCAGGAGAGGACGCAGGAGCCTGCGTCTTCGGTCCACTGCCGGCATACCGCTTAAGGCGGGCCAGCCGGCGCCGCGGATAAGACGCATGAGCAGATCTTCCGCCAGGTCGTTATTTTGATGCCCGGTAAGTATCCACTCGCTCCCGATGTGCTCCGCCGTCCTGGCGAAGAAGTCATAGCGGGCTATCCTGCCTTTTTCCTCAAAGCCGGTTGTATCCCCCTGACCCTGGTCGGCTATGGAATGTCGTTCGGTCACGCACAAGATGCCCATAGCGCGGCAAAAGGCGCGGCAGTGTTCCGCCTCTTGAGCGGACGAAGGCCGCAGGCCGTGATCAAGATGGGCGGCGACAATCGTGAGCTTGAATGAAGGAGCGAGACAATGGAGGGTCAGGAGCAGAGCGGTGGAATCGGCGCCGCCCGAAAAACCGACCAGCAAGGAAGTGCCGTGGAGGCGTATATTGAGATCGTGCGTAAGAAAACGCGCGACGGCAAGGCAGAATCTGGCCTGGGAGGGCGCCAGCTCCTGTAGAGAGGAAGGAATGCGGGCAAAAGCAGGGCAAAACATAGACCCCCCGGGACACAGGCTCGCCGGGATCGGCGATCCCTGTGGAGGGCTGAGGGAACAGGGGAACTAGAGCAGATTAACTTTGAAACGTTGCACTCGTCGCCCTCGGTGAAAACAAGTTTCGCCTACTCCCCGTGCACGCAACCGGCGCTTACGCTGCCGGTTGACAGAGCATTTTCAAAGTGAAAATGCTCTAAAACATAATATTCAGTTCGTGGAGCAAATTTTCGAGATATTTAATCATATGGTTACGAAGTTCCTGCGGGGCAAAGGCGAGGCATTCGCAACGGATGCGGCCCATGCCGCGTACAAGCAATTCCATATGTATGGCGTTATGCTCCACTTCCATGGCCAGACAATAAGGACCGCAGGAGTCGAGATGTTCCTGCTGGAGGGAAGAGAGCATTTCGCGGGGCACGGGAAGCCAGTATATTCCTTCAAGACCCGCCTGGAGTTCCATATCAAGCAGGCGCGCGTTGACGGCGGCGATATCCGCCTCTTCAAGCTGATCAATCGTGTAGGTTCTCATGATAACTCGCTACGGGAGGAAGATGTCTGCCTGGCATAGCATCTTCTTTTGTGATGGGACGTCTCCTGTCCCGCTTCGACATCCAGGTTGAAAATACGGCGAAACAGGGTGATGAAGTAATCGTCGGCATCCGCTTCTTCGGCAATGTGGCGCTTGAGAAACATAATCGGCTCATGGTTAAGTTTCTTTACCACAGAAGAAAGCATGGCCGCCAGAATTTCCCTCGAACCTTCGGGCAGGGGGCCGAGGCGTTTGAGGGAACGCTCAAGCTCAAGCTGAGCGATAGTTTCGCTTTTACGGATCATGTCCACAATCGTCGGCTGCAGATTCAGAGACTTGAGCCAGAGACAGAACATGCCTGTTTCTTCGGCCACAATACGCTGGGCGCGGACGGCCTCTTCTCTCCGGCCGGCGAGATTTTCTTCCACTACTTCTTTTAAGTCGTCAATATCGTACAAATAGATATTGTCCAGGCTGTTGACTTCCGGATCGATATCGCGGGGAACAGCGATATCGATAAAAAACATAGGTTTGTTTTTGCGTTTGCGCAGTACCTCGCGCATGTCGTTCACCCGGATAATGGGTTCGCGCGCGCCTGTGGAACTGATGACGATATCCACTTGACTCAGATGTTGCGTCAGATCGTCGAAAAAAACAGCTCGACCGCCGTATCGATCCGCCAGTTGCACCGCGCGTTCATGCGTGCGATTGGCCACGCGGATAGAGGCTATTCCGGCGTTGACAAGGTGAGTGGCCGCGAGTTCCGCCATTTCTCCCGCGCCGATGAGCATGGCCTGAATTTGCCCCATATCGTCAAAAATCTTTCTGGCAAGCTCCACGGCCGCATAGCTGACGGACACGGCGCTCGCGGCGATGGCGGTTTCCGTGCGGACGCGTTTGGCTACGGAAAATGCCTTATGGAGCAATTTGTTCAGGATAGCTTTTGTTGTACGGCGCTGTGCGGCCGCGCGGTAAGCGTCCTTGAGTTGCCCCAGTATTTGTGGCTCGCCGAGAACCATGGAGTCGAGGCTTGAGGCGACGGTGAAGAGGTGGCGTACCGCATCTTCGTTTGTATATATGTAGACATAAGGCTGAAGGGAGGAAATATGTTCTCCCCGCGCCCGCGCCCAGTATTCCAGCAGCATGTCAGTACAGTCGGCTCTATGGGCGACGGCCAGCATTTCCACTCTGTTGCATGTGGAGAGGACAAGGTACTCCCGAATATCTCCGTCAAGGGGGAGGATGCCGCGTTCCAGCACGTCAGGATCGCTCAAGGCGAAGCGTTCGCGTACCTCCACCGGGGCGTTTTTATGACTGAGTCCGACAAGGTAGAGTTCTTTCTTCATGTTACGGAAACATCTGTGTGCTGTGGTGGGATATGGCGTAATCTATGCCGAAGGACAATACGGAAATGCCGAAGATGACAATAGCCATGACAGCGGTTTTTTTGCCGCGGTAACGAAGGGCCGTGCGCTGATAGAAAAACAGGGCGTAGAGAAGCCAGACAACGAGCGAAAGCAATACCTTGGGATTTTCAACAATGGTCTTTGCCATGGGCGCCCAGATAAAACCGGACATAAGCCCCAGCGTATAAAGAGGAAAGCCCGCCGTAACAGCTATATGGTTGACTTTGTCGCAGGCGGCAAGGGAGGGAAGATCCCTGGTGAATTCCGCCATGGGGAGCTTTTTTTTGAGCCTGCTTTCCATGTAAACGAAGAGGACTCCCGCGCCGAAGGCCATGGCCAGCAGGCCGAGGCTGAGGTACAGCGACCAGATGTGCAAGGTGAAAAACAGGCCGGAAAGATGTTCCGGCAACAAGGCAGGGGTATAGGAAAGCCGCATGGACAGGATATAAAGCAAAAGGGCGAGGGGGGCGGCCGTGAGCCCGAGAAAGGGCAGGCGCAGCCAGCCCCATGCGCAGATGTACAAAAAGATAAGACTCCACGCCATGAGCTGCGGATAATACCCCATGGGCAAAGCTGTGAATCCGTTAGACGCCAACATGGCGACGGCGACGACCGTATGCAGGGAGAAACCGGCAAGGGTTATTCTGTCCGCAAGCGCTTTCAGGGGGCGGTGCAGGGCTAGGGTACCCAGAAGCATGCCGAACGTCCCAAGAGAATAGAGAATAATGACGCCGATGGCCAGAATATACTCAAAATCCATGCAGAAGTTCTCCTATGGAAGCGTGCAATGGTTTCGGCAACTGCTCGAGAAGAAGCGCTTCTATAGCTTCGAGTTGGCGGCTCTCCAGCAATTCAGCAAGTGGAGATTGTACAAGTATTCTGAATATATCGGCATTTTCCTCCGTGGGTAGTCCAAGAGCCAGCAGTAGAGGACGCAGGCGTCCGAGAAGTGCGGCCAATCCTGAATAGCGTGTACCCACCCATTCTTCGAGCTCCGCGCGCAGGCGTCCGGCCAGCGCCGGGCTTTGCCCTCCGGTGCTGACGGCCAGCGTGATGCCGTTGCTGGTGAAATGCGCGGGCACAAAAAAGTCGCTTTCAGCCGGCGCATCGGCAACATTGCAGAATATACCGCGTTCACGGCACAGAGCCGCCACCCGGGCGTTGACGTCCCGTCTGTCGGTAGCGGCGAAAACCAGGTCTTTTCCATGTACATCATCAGGCGCAAAGGCCCTGGCATGGCAGATTACCGGCCCTGATGCCGTTAGTTTTTGTATGGCGGCTGAGGAAAGTTCCGGATCGATAATAGTAATCGTGCGTGGGGCGCAGGGGATCAATGATGCCGATTTACGCTGTCCCACGGCACCGGCGCCTATTATCAGGATATTTTTTCCTGAAAGATCGAGAAACAGAGGGTAGTGTTGCATAGGTGATGCTTATGGAACATGGCGGTTATCCCGCTTTGCGAAGCGGATCGTGCGGGTTGGAAAAAAGTTTTTCCGCCGTGACGATACGCCGGGAGCATCTCAAGCGTGAAGTGCTCCAGGGAAATTTCAGAATGAATCGGTCAATGGCCGACGTTATGACATGAGTTCTATTGAAAGGCTCAAGCGTAAAATTTTTGATATAGGAGCATGCTTCCGCGTATTTTGGGGAAGTTTCGCGCGGGGACCGTGCAATAACCAGAAGAACAGTATACATATGATTGTCACAAATCGCAAGTCACAGCGGCGGATACACGCCGTTTCGGGGATACGCCCCATGCGACTCGTTTCATTTCATGATGCATTATTCCACGGGTGACCTTGTTGTATTCGAAATCGTTCCGGCGGACGTTTCCACAACCCGGATGGAATGCCAGGCGCGGCGATAATAGCGGAACATGACGGCCACCGCCAGGAGCATTACGTACAGGGTAAAAACCAGCCAGTAATGCGTCACGGTGGCCGCATCCAGCCATTTGAGCGCCGCAATGGGCAATATCAATAAGAAAACCATCCCGCCGAAAAGAACGTACAAAATCCCCAAGGTATCGCCTGCCCCTTTAAGAGCGCCGAAATACACGATATTAGCCGCATCCACCAAAGAATAGACCGCGATGAAATACAAAAAGATCATTCCCTGTTCACGCACCAGCGCAAGTTGGGCGTCGGTCAGGTCATTCGAAATGAAGACATCCATGAGCGGGCCGGCGCACGCGGCAATAAGCGCGGCAAAAGGCAGCATGTAGGTCAGGGCCATATGCAGTGTATTCAGGGTCACGCGCTCGGCCTCGTTCGGCCTTCCCCTGCCCATTGCCTGCCCGACCAAAGAAGAAACGGTGAGATTAAGCCCGAGCATAGGTAAAAAAATTACCGAATTTACGGAAAAGGCTATATTGCTGGCAGCCTGAGCCTCTTTGCCGAAGCGGCCGATTTCAAAGCAGAACCAGGCGAAACCCGCGATCTCCATAAAAAAGTTCAGGCCGCTGGGCAGTCCGTAGCGCAACAGGCGGCGGAACATGCTCCACTCAAAGCGGTATCCTGAGAATACGGCATAGCGTTTCTCATTCTCGTCGATGAAAATCAGGTATCCCAGTATCGCCAAAGCCACCAGCCATCCGGCTACCGTCGCCAGTCCCGCTCCCAGAACACCTAAAGGAGGAACACCCAATCCGCCGAAAATCAACAGATAATCTAAAGGGATATTTATGACCGCGGCGGCTGTGTTGGCGATCATCACCGGCCGTGTCAGGCCGAGGCCTGAAAAAAAGCCGCTCAAGGTCGCCCCCAGAAGCGCCGCCCCTCCTCCCGCAGTTAACACGCGGAAATAGACCACCTCCAGTTCCTGAACGACGCGGTCATGCCCCACCCAGGCAAAACCCGGCTTCGCAATCCACCATGCGAGGCCAAGCAGTACGGCGCCGATTATGGCGATCCATATACCCTGCCACAAGGCGCAGCCCACACGATGAAGCACTCCTGAGCCCACATACTGGGCGATAAGGACAGAAGTATAGCCGCAGACGCCCATAAGGGCGATGGTAAGGGAGAGAGACGCGAGAGATGCCGGCAGAGCGGCGGCGATGGCATCAACGGAATAGCGGCTCAAAAACAGCCGATCCGTAAACTGCATAACCGTGGAAGAGGCCATCCCCGCCACCAGAGGCAGACCAACGCGCAGTATCTCCGCATACCCATGGGGTTCGGTCCAGCGCCGGCGGAATAAAGCAAGTAGAGCCATAGAAACCAGCCTGAAAAAGCGTCTGCGCGGATCGCGCCGAAAACGCCCGTCGGGGCGCCGAGGTTTTTCCGCCGCAACGACAAAGAAATAAGGGGAAAGGTTCTAGTATACCCTACTAAGGCTCCGTGGCAAGTCTTGTCTTGAAAATATCGCCGCAAACTGCTAAGAATATGTTAGCCGTATTTTGCGATTCTTACAGTGGCATGTGTGCTTGAGATGCGTGAATCGTTGCCGCCTGTGAAAGAGATTTCACTTTGAAAGTATTTTCATCCGCTTTTTCCGCGATATATTGCCGCCCGGCCGCACGTATGCCCATCTTCAGGATGTCTCCAGCCATGAACGTCGTTTTCCTTTCCTCCGCGAGCAATACCAGCGGCGGCGCGCGCCAGGCGCTGTATCTTGCCCAGGGTCTGGAGGAGCGCGGACACAATGTGCTGTTTTTTGTGCCTGAAGAGGCCCTTCTCCCCGATCTCGCCCCACATTGGCCGTACTGGCGTTTGCTCAAAGGCGGCAAGAGCCATTGGCGCAGGCAGATAGAGACGGCTATGCCCGATGACTTCAGTCCTTTTGTGTTTCATGCCTTTCACAACGCAGCCGTCAAACTGGCTGCGTGGTGGGGGCTTTTCTGGCGAAAACGCGCCGCGATCGTCGCGCATAGAGGCGTGTTGTACATGCCCCGCAATCCTTTGCCCTACTGGCTGCCGGGAATAGATCTTTTTTTAGTCAACTCCCGGGCCTGCGCCAAGGTATTGCGCACAATCGGATTGCCCGCCGGGCGCATCGCTTGCGTGCCCAACAGCGTTCCGGACAGCCGCATTGCTCCGTCGCTTCCTCCCGGCAGTATACGTGCCGAACTCGGCATAGGAAACGACGCTTTGGTTTTCCTCTTCATCGGCAACAATCATCCGAACAAAGGATGCGAACTCCTCATGCGGGCATTCTCCTCGGCCTTCGGCGTTTCCGCCTCGAGCCGCGCAACTTCCGGCGGTCCGCATTTCGCCGATCGCCATGTACCCGTCCATCTTGTGCTTGTGGGTATTTCGCCGGATATCTGGCTTCCCTGCCGCGATGCGCTCGGCATGGAGGGGCGCATCCACTGCATCCCGCCCACAGAGCGCATCGCGGACTATCTTGCCGCCGGCTCGGTCTTCGTGCTGCCCTCGTTGTCCGAATCCATGCCCAATACGCTGCTGGAAGCCGTACGCGCGGGGTTGCCCTCCATCGGCGCGAACGTGGGCGCAGTATCCGACATCATTGAAGATTGCGGTCTGCTCTTCCCGCCGGGCAACAGGCAAAGCCTTGCCGATGCCATGCTCCGGATGGCCGCAGATCCCGGCCTGCGCGCGCGCCTGGCTGCCTGTGCCCTTGCACGGGGACGATTCTATACGCCGCAAGTGCGTCTGGACAAGGTGGAGCAACTTTACAGCGGATTGCTGCGAAAAAAGGCTTTGCGCCCATGACCTCTCTATCGGATCACGCGCATGGAGGCGAAGTCTATACAACGGCCCGCCGTCTGCACACCACTCCAGACAAGCTGCTTGACTTCAGCAACAATGCCAATATCTTCGCCTATCAGCTCACCAAAAAGCTGACGGACGCCACGCCCTATCCTTTTCTCCACTATCCGGACAGCGCGGCGGAAGAGCTTGCCGGAGTCATTGCCGCCCATGAACATGTCGCTCCGGATCGTATCTTGCCCGGCAACGGCGGAACAGAACTTATCTGGCTGACTCTGCGCGCTCTGGAACCACGCAAGGTACTTTTTATCGGACCTATTTTTTCCGAATATGTCAGGGTGTGCCTCGCGTTTTCCATTCCCTTCGATATTCTCACTCTTGCCTCGGAAAACGAATTCAACTACTCGGCTGACGATTTGAGCGCGATCTGGGAAAGCGATGCGGATTTGATTGTGCTTTGCACGCCTAATAACCCGGCGGGCGCAATTTACGACATGGCCCGCCTGCTGCATATGCTGCGCGCTCCACGCGTGCTTATAGATTGCAGCTATCGGGAGTTTCTTTACGGCATGGACGACTATGATCATAACAGTCTGAACAGTTACTGCGCATCTGCAAGGCCGGGAGTCAGCATCTTTACCCTGCACAGCTTCACGAAATTTTTTTGTTGTCCGGGCATACGTCTTGGCTATCTTATGGGCGATCGCAATCACCTGGCCCGAATCGCGGCGCTGCGTCCCGCCTGGAGCGTCAGCCCCTTTGCCCAGGTTATGGGCAAGAGGTTTCTTGACTCCGTGGAAGCATATCGGGAAAGCCTGACGCCTCTGCGTCAAGCGGTCGCCCATATGGGTCGGGAACTGCGCCGTCTTGCCTGCGTGAATCCGGAAAAAGTCCTTGAAGGCCCCGCTTTTCTCTGTTGCGGCCTCAGGCCGAGATTTAATACAAAGACTGTTTGCAAGACGCTGCTCAACCGGCGTATACTGGTACGCGACTGCGATTCCATCCCCGGCATGCCGGAAGGATTCATTCGCATGCAGGCACGGCCGGAATCCGACGCGGCTCGCCTGCTGAGCATCCTTGACGCCTTATAATATGCCTTTTGTATCACTCTATCAGGAGAAAAGCATGCATATTGTCACCGGTGGAGCGGGCTTTATCGGCAGCGCCGTCGTTTGGCGTCTCAACAATCTCGGTATTGAAGATATTATAGTGGTGGACAACCTCAACACGTCCGAAAAATGGAAAAACCTGGTCAACCTCCGCTATGCCGATTACCTGCACCGTGATGCGTTTATGTCCCTGGTGCAAAACGATTCCTTGGGCAACAGGATTAAGGCCGTGATTCATATGGGGGCATGCTCATCCACTATGGAGCGCGATGCCGATTTTCTCATGCGCAACAATCTGGAATACAGCAAAATTCTGTATCTTTTCGCCAAGGCGAAAAAGGCGCGCTTTATTAACGCCAGTAGCGCGGCCACGTACGGTGACGGCTCGCGCGGCTTTATCGACGACAAGGATACTCTCCATACTCTGCGTCCTTTGAATATGTACGGATATTCCAAACATTTGTTCGATATGTGGGCGCTGAAGAACAGGCACCTTGACGATATGGTCAGCCTCAAGTTCTTCAATGTATACGGCCCCAATGAACAACACAAGGGAGACATGCGCAGCGTCGTGAACAAGGCATTTCACCAAATTCGCGAAACCGGCGTCATGCGCCTCTTCCGCTCCACGGATCCGGCCTTTGCCGACGGCGGACAGATGCGCGATTTCATCTATGTAAAAGATTGCGTAAACATCATTGTCTGGTTCTTGCAGAATAACGTTTGCGGCATATTCAACGCGGGCTCGGGCAAGGCCCGCACCTGGAACGATCTGGCCGCCGCCGTGTTCGCCGCCATGGAACTTCCCGCAAACATCGAATATGTGGATATGCCCCCCCATCTGCAGGGAAAATATCAAAATTTCACGGAGGCGGATACGCGCCGCCTCAGCGCCGCCGGATGCAACAGCCCCATGTACAGTCTCAAACAGGGTGTGAGCGATTACGTGCGACATTATCTGCTGCGGAGTAATCCTCATCTGTAAAAGCGGGAGGAAGGCCGGCGTCATATGTCTCCCGCGGGGAGGTTCCTTCCTCCTGACTCCTCCTATTCAGAGGAGTAACGTTGGAACCCGTATTCGACGGGTAATTTCAGGAAACCGCATGTCCAGTACATCTCAAGACCGATGCTATGCTGAGCGCGCCGTCATAGCCCGCGCCCTGGCCGCAGACTCCCCTGACGAGCGCATAACCGTCTGCGGCTGGGTACGTACCCGGCGTGACGCCAAAGACCTGAGTTTTTTGGAACTGAACGACGGCTCCTGCCTTGCCAACATGCAGATCATCATTGACGAAGACACGCCGGCCCATGACAGCTTGGCGCGAGTCAATACCGGCGCCTCGGTTTGCGTACAGGGGCGCCTTGTGGAATCTCCCGGCAAGGGACAACGGTGGGAAGTGCGCGCCCACAGCCTACGCCTCCTTGGCGAAGCCGACACGGCAGAATTCCCCTTGCAGAAAAAGCGGCATTCTGACGAATTTTTGCGCGGCATAGCCCATCTGCGCCCACGCACCAACAAATACGGCGCCTTGTTCCGCATCCGCTCCGAGACCGCCTTTGCCGTGCATGAATATTTTCGCGAAAACGGTTTTTTTCACGTGCATACGCCTGTCCTCACCGGCTCCGACTGCGAAGGAGCAGGGGAGATGTTCCGCGTTACCACCCTGCCGGTCAATGCGCCTGTTCCTGACGACGGGGCCTCGGCCTGTAAGGGCAATCCTTTTGCTGAAGATTTTTTCGGTCGGGAATGTAAATTGACGGTATCCGGCCAGCTTGAAGCGGAAAATATGGCCATGGGTCTCGGCAAGGTCTATACCTTCGGTCCTGCTTTCAGGGCGGAGAACTCCAATACGCCGCGCCACTGCGCCGAATTCTGGATGATTGAGCCTGAGGCGGCCTTTGCCGACCTCCTCAGCAATATGGATCTTGCCGAAGATTGCGTCCGGCAGACAGTGCGCCGCGTCCTGGAGCGTTGCCCGCAGGATATGGACCTCTTTAACCGCCATATTGATCCATCCCTGATTGAGCGCCTGCATAAACTCGTCAAGGAGCCCTTCGCCCGTATCAGTTACTCCGAAGCCGTGGACATCCTGCGTAAAAGCAAGAGAAAGTTTACGTTTACGCCTTTCTTCGGTACCGACCTGCAATCGGAACATGAACGCTTTCTTGCTGAAGAGCATTTCGGTGGACCTGTTATAGTCCACGACTATCCCAAAGACATCAAGGCATTTTACATGCGTCTCAATGACGACGGCATGACCGTCGCCGCCATGGATCTTCTGGCACCGCGTATCGGCGAGTTGGCGGGAGGCAGCCAGAGGGAAGAACGCCTCGACGTCCTGAAACAGCGACTCAGCGAACTCGGTCAGGACGCGGCGCATTACCGATGGTATCTGGAACTGCGCTGCTTCGGCTCCGTGCCTCACGCCGGTTTCGGGCTCGGCTTCGAGCGCCTGCTTATGCTTCTCACCGGTGCCTCCAACATTCGCGATGTTATTCCTTTTCCCCGTACTCCGGGCAATTTGGAATTCTAGTGTTTACTTGCAAAAGTAAACACTAGAAAACCCTGGAGGATTTTGCGCCGCCGAAGGCGGCGTAAGTCGGCTGAAAACCATGTTTTTCAGCCGACGATCCTGCAAAAATATACTTGTAATTTTTGCAATTAGACACTAACCTCATCGCCAACATTATTAATGAGAAAATCATGATGCTTTCCCATACCTCCCGTAATTGCTGGGAAATCTATAGCGGCCAGAAAGATGAAAAAGCCATGTCGGCTCTCGCGAAAGGCTATATCGAGTTCCTTTCCCTGTGCAAAACGGAACGCGAGACAGTCGATTATGCGGAGAAACGATTGCGCGCGGCGGGATTCTCCCCTGATTGCAAAACAGACAGAGTGATGCGCGTCTTGCATGGAAAGAGCATGTGCGTCGTCCGACGGGGTAACGCCCCCTTGAAACAGGGGCTCCGCCTGATATGCGCCCATGCCGACACGCCGCGCCTGGATCTTAAACAGCACCCCTTGCAGGAACAAGCGGGCGTCGGCCAGGCGAAAACCCACTATTACGGCGGCATCCGCAAATACCAGTGGTTTGCCCGCGCCCTGGCTCTGCACGGAGTGGTGGTGAAGCAGGATGGTACGGTCATCAGCGTCGTTCTAGGTGAAAATATGCGCGATCCGGTCTTCACCATAGCGGATCTGCTTCCCCATCTGGCGCAGGGACAGGCAGAGCAAAGCGTGGCTAAAGCCTTTGATCCGGAAAAGTTGAATATCATACTCGGGCATAAACCGCTTTTTGACGTTGACAAAAAGAAAAATCGTACGGCAAAAGCCTTTGAGCTCGGCAAACCCGTTGCCGGCAAAGCCCCGGAACAGGATGCCGAACGCGGCGATACCCGGGAGAAGACCCCGATTAAGACGCATATTCTTTCTTTATTACAGCAACAATATGATATTATTGAAGAAGATCTCTATTCCGCCGAATTACAGGCGGTACCTGCCGGAGCGGCCCGTTTTGTCGGCCTCGACGCTGCGCTCATAGGTGGATACGGTCAGGATGATCGTATTTGCGTATTCGCCGCCCTTGAGGCTTTTCTCTCTGATGTGGAAAACCGGCCGAGCCACACGCAGTATCTCATATTTTGGGATAAGGAAGAAATCGGTTCCGAAGGCTCCACCGGCGCCAAATCCCGCTTTTTTGAATACTGCCTGCAAGAGATCATTGCCGCCTGGGAATCCGACACCCGCTTTTCCGACGTTGTCCTGGCCAGCAAGGCGCTTTCCGCCGACGTTCATGCCGCCGTTGATCCGGACTGGCAGGAGTTGCACGAAAAACTCAATGCCGCCACCATCGGGCATGGGCCCTGTTTCTGCAAGTTTACCGGACACCGGGGCAAATACGAAGCGAACGACGCCCATCCTGAATATATCGCGTGGCTGCGCTCCGTGCTCAACAGTAAAGGCATTCCTTGGCAAATGGCTGAATTGGGCAAGGTTGACGGCGGCGGCGGTGGCACGGTAGCCATGCATTTGGCAGCTTACGGTATGAACGTCATTGATTGCGGTCCTCCAATCCTCTCCATGCATAGTCCTTTTGAAATTGCGAGCAAAGCCGATTTGTATGCCACCATGCTTGCCTATAAAGCCTTTTTGCAGGCGTGAAGGCGCGATAAGAGAGAGTACAGGATTTGATTTGCCATTAACCTTTTCGACGCGGGTAAAACAATGCATAAGTCACTCTTTATCGTATGGCATAAAAAAAATGAAGTTGGAATAAAATTAATAGATGAACAGCATAAGGGAATTGTATCTATTATAAATACATTTTATTATATGATTCAAAAAGAAATAAATAAATCATTATTGTATTCTTGCATAAGTGATACAATGAAAACATATTCTAAAATACATTTTATTACAGAAGAATCTTTCTTAGAATTGGCAGGATATCAAGATTTAGAATCGCATAGAAAAATACATGATAAGCTTTCTTTATCAATTGATACAATTGAAAGAAAATGTATTGTCCAAAATGATATAACACCACTATTGGAATTTTTAAAAAAATGGTGGATTGAGCATATTAATATAGAAGATAAACAATATGCTCAAGCATTGTATACATATGTGCAATCACAAAAACGATAGAGCATTTTCACTTTGAAAATGACCTAGCCAGTATCAAAGCTATGAAAGAGCATATTGAGAAAACTAAAATTTCAGGAGTTGAATTTGAAACCTTGAAAACAAATTTGCTGAATATCGCCCCTAATCTTTATATCACTCTTTGACTTGCCACAGCCAATAGCCCTGACGAGATTCTTTCAATTTTAAATGTACACGAAACCGAGCTAATGCAACAAAGCGATATACTAATTAAAGAAGCTAACAAAGAAAGAGCCAGGCTAATTATTAAACAAAAAAGAAAAGCAAAAGAAAAAGATACTATAAAAAACATACTCTCAATTTCTTCTCTGAAATAGGCTTTGATATATTTTCAAAAGAAGAAACAGGCAAAGTTTTTGAATGGCTGAATAATAACCAAGCCGAAAGACAAAAATTAGGAGCAAATACTAATTTGATATAGAAAACTGAATTTTAGCCTATACAGATGTTTTCAGTGATACAAACGAAATTTCTCTTGCCTCAAAAAAAGTATTTACAAAGAGTGTAAATAAAATGCTGACAGGCTCAATATTATTTCCAATCTCATATGACACAAATTGAAATATTATATTTTACAGGACTCTAGAAGACGCAAAAGCTCAAAAATTTGACTCTCTGTTTGATATGAAGCTTTTTTGATAGTGTTGACTTATAGATATGTTATGCTATAGAGGAACCAAGCGAGGCTCCACTATGCCAGAATGCAAAAATTGCAAGTCCGCAAAAGTCGTAAAAAGCGGAAAAATCAGAGGAAAACAACGGTATAAGTGTAAAGATTGCGGCTACAACTTCGTGATCGGGGATGGGCGTACAAATGAAAAAATTGCGGCGCTGAAAGCTCTTTGCGTGTTGCTTTATTCGCTGGGAAAAGGGTCTTACAACATGATGGGAAAACTATTTG
>JAITHT010000073.1 GCA_031279825.1 Desulfovibrio sp.
ATGATGACTTTTCTGGTTGAAGACGGCTCCGTAACCGACCCCGGTAAACCCTTAATTGAACTTTCGGCTCACGCCGACAACGCGGCCGTTCAACCGTTTATTCAACGCTATGCGGCTGAATTCGGACTTGATGCGGATTGGGTCAACGCAATCTGTTATATGGAGACCACGCATGGATGGTATGACAGCTTTGCGCCCTTATTCGGAGCAGAGGTTAAATCTATCAGGCCTATGAATGTCAATATCGCAGCTTGGGAAACATTACTTACCGCCAGAGGGGTGACAAGAGCGGAACTAGAAAAAAGCGATATCAATGTACAGGAAGGATGTTTTTTTTTACTGCACAGACTTTTTATCAGAGCGAAACCAAAAACTCTGCTTGCGGTAGCAAGTTTGTACAATACCCACAGATCGGAGTATATTCAAAAGTATGGATACCATGTGAAAAGAATTTATGATCAAAAACTGTGGATCACAGGAGGAGTTAGACTACAGACGGACGTGACCGGTGATTAGCTGAGCGAGTATGCCCTGCTTCTGTTTTTTGCAGCTATGAATCTTGCAGTACTCTTTTATTGGCGATCCTTTCCCGTCGAGGTGATGGTTTATCTGGCAAGTTTTGTTTCGCTGTATGCCTCATTTCTTTTTTGGGGAGGGTCATATACTACAGTTACTACACTATTGTATTGTTTGATATCCATATATCTTAACCATCAAAAATTTTAAATTTATCCTCCTGTACCTTGCCTTTGTCAACCTATTTCTTTATGCTCCCATTGAGCATACGTTTGGGAACGGAGGGCTAACCTTTTTTGCCGCCCGTGATGCGCAGGCGCATGCGGGAGTCGCGTGCGGCTTTATGACGGAGACTGGTATGCTCAGACACTTCATCACTATACGGGATATCCCGGCGCAAACGGCTCTGGATCTTGTGCGCCGGGCAAAAGAAATGAAAGAGACCCGCCACGTCGGCGACGTGTTGCGGGGTAAGGTGTTGGTGCTGATTTTCGAAAAAGCCTCCACCCGGACCCGTATTTCTTTTGAGGTCGGCGTCCGCCGTCTTGGCGGGCAATGTATTCTTATGACTCCGGCCGAGAGCCAACTCGGGAGAGCGGAACCGCTCAAGGATACGGCAAGGGTGCTCTCCCGTTACAGCGACGGTATGATAGTCCGTACCTTCGGCGAGGACAAGCTGCACCAGATTATGCGGTATTGCGCGATTCCGGTGATCAATGCCCTGACCGATGAAGGGCACCCCTGCCAGGTTATGAGCGACGTGCTCACCATGTACGAGCGTCATCCCGATCTGCCTTCCCTGCATGTGGCCTGGGTAGGCGACGGAAATAACATGGCCAATTCCTGGATTGAGGCGGCTATGCGTTTTTCCTTTTCGCTGACCTTGGCGTGCCCTGAAGGCTATGATCCGGATGCCGGCCTGCTGGCGGCGGCGAACCGCGAAGGGGCGAGGGTAAAGCTCTGCCGCGATCCGAGGGAGGCGGTGTCTGGCGCTCACTACGTCAACACCGACGTATGGGCCTCCATGGGGCAGGAGATTGAGCAGCGCGCGCGGGAAAAAGTTTTCAGGGACTACCGCGTGGACGCCGATCTGATGCGTTTGGCCCGTCCGGGAGCGGCGTTCATGCACTGTCTGCCTGCCCACAGGGGAGAGGAAGTGACGGAGGAGGTTTTTGAAAGCCCGGCCTCCATTGTGTTTGATCAGGCGGAAAACCGTCTGCATATGCAGATGGCGATTATGGAATGGGTATTCAGTTAGCCGTATCGTCATTGTGAGACGCTACGCCGGGCCTTTGCGGCGGCGCTTTTCTCCCGCGCCCCCGCAAGCGTGCCGGCGGCGGATGCCGTTATGCGCTCAACCTTACGGGACACACTATGAGTAAAGCTATTACAAAAGTGGTGCTCGCCTATTCGGGCGGTCTCGATACCTCGGTCATCCTTAAATGGATCAAAGAGGTCTATCAGTGTGAAGTAATCACCCTGACCTGCGATCTGGGTCAGGAAGAAGAACTGGCCGGCGTTGACGGCAAGGCCAGATCCACGGGCGCGGGCAAGGCCTACATTGAGGATGTGCGCGAGGAATTCGCCCGCGACTTCATCTTTCCCATGATGCGCGCCGGGGCGATCTACGAGGGGCGCTATCTGCTCGGCACGTCCATCGCCCGGCCGCTTATCGCCAAAAAATTGGTCGAAACGGCTGTTAAAGAGGGCGCGGACGCCGTGGCGCACGGCGCCACGGGCAAGGGCAACGATCAGGTGCGCTTTGAACTCGGCGTCAATGCCCTGGCGCCGGAACTGTCCGTGATCGCGCCCTGGCGCATCTGGGATTTGAAGTCCCGCTCCGATTTGAACGCCTTTGCGGAAAAACACGGCATTCCCCTGTCTTCCGGATCAAAGCGCTATAGTATGGATCGCAATATGCTGCACCTGTCCTTTGAAGGCGCGGAACTGGAGGATCCCTGGCAGGAAGCCGGGGCCGGCAGTTATATACTGACCGTTCCGCCGGAAGACGCCCCGGACACGCCGGAATATGCGGAAGTGGACTTTGAAAGGGGAAATCCCGTTGCCGTTAACGGAGAGGCGCTTTCTCCGGCAGCGCTTATTAAGACGCTCAACGGGATCGGCGGACGCCACGGTATCGGGCGTATCGATATGGTGGAAAATCGTTTCGTGGGCATGAAGTCGCGCGGTGTTTACGAGACTCCCGGCGGAACGATTCTTCACGCCGCGCATCGGGATCTTGAAGGGATATGCCTTGACCGCGAGGTGATGCACCAGCGCGATGCCATGATTCCCCGTTACGCGGCCGCCGTTTACAACGGCTTTTGGTACGCGCCCGAGCGCGAAGCCATGCAGGCGTTTTTTGATGCGAGTCAGGAACGCGTTACCGGCACCGTCAGACTGAAACTGTATAAAGGCAACGTCTATCCTGTAGCCAGGAAATCGCCCTGTTCTCTTTTCCGCGCGGCTCTGGCCACCTTTGAGCGTGACGAGGTATATAATCAGGCTGACGCCGCCGGCTTCATCCGTCTGAACGGTCTGCGTATTCAAGGATATGCGAGGGCGATTTCAAAATGAAATTGCCCTCTTTGAAGCGTTAATGCTGTATCAAGGACGCTGCATGCGGACGGAACGCGCCGTCACGCCTGTTTGCAGGCAAGCGTTTTGAAACGGAGAATGCATGAGCACAAGCAAGTTATGGGGCGGGCGCTTCAAAGAGGGGGTCACCGATGTGGCGGCGGCCTATACCGAATCCGTATCATTTGACCAGGCCATGTACCGGCAGGATATCGCCGGTTCCATCGCTCACGCCCGTATGATGGCCCGTCAGGGCGTCATCAGCCGTGAGGAGGCGGATGCTCTTTGTCTCGGCTTGGAAAGTGTGCGTGAGGAAATCGAGTCCGGCGGATTCGTTTGGCGGCGTGATCATGAAGATGTGCATATGAATATAGAAAGCCGGCTGACGGAACTGGTGGGAGAGATCGGCAAAAAATTGCATACGGGCAGAAGCCGCAACGATCAGGTGGCTCTTGACTTCCGGCTTTTCGTCTCCGACCGCTCGCGCGTCTGGCAAGATCGCGCGATCGGACTTGTGAAAACTCTGGCCGGCAGGGCGCAAGAGAACACGGCAACGCTTATGCCCGGATTCACGCATATGCAGCCGGCCCAGCCCGTCAGTCTGGCGCAGCATCTTCTGGCCTATGCCGTCATGTTCCGCCGCGATGTGGAAAGACTGAAGGACGCTGACAGGCGCATTCGCGTGTCTCCTCTTGGCGCGGCCGCTCTGGCCGGCGCCGCCTATCCTTTTGATCCGGCCTCGGTGGCGGCGGAACTGGAGATGACCGGGGTATTCGCCAACAGTATGGATGCGGTTTCTGACCGTGATTTTGTCCTGGAGGCGCTCTTTGCCGCCTCCGTGGTGATGATGCACCTGTCGCGCCTGTGCGAGGACATTATCCTTTGGGCTACGCCGGCTTTTGGATTCATCCGTTTGCCGGACGCCTACTCCACCGGTTCCAGTATTATGCCGCAGAAAAAGAATCCCGATGTCGCCGAATTGATGCGGGGCAAGACAGGGCGGGTTTACGGCGCCCTCATGGCGCTGCTCGCCACGATGAAAGGACTACCCATGGCCTATAACCGGGATCTTCAGGAGGATAAGGAGGCCTTTCTGGATGCTGATCGCACCGTCAGTTCGTCTTTGGAAGTCATGGCCGGGATGATGGCGGAACTGGTCTTTGTGCCGGAACGCATGCGCCTGGCATTGCGCCGTGGTTTTCTCAACGCCACGGAATTGGCGGATTATCTCGTGGGCAAGGGGCTTCCCTTTCGCGAGGCTCACCATATCACCGGACAGGCCGTGGCCCTGGCCGAAGAACGCAAACTCGCCCTGGAAGATCTCCCTCTGGAGGCGCTGCAAGGGCTCTGCCCGCGCATAGACCGGGAGGTTTACGGCGCTTTGGACTTCGATCAAGCCGTAGCCAGACGCGGCATCAGCGGCGGTACAGCCCCTGATGCCGTCGGCAGGCAACTGGCCGAATTGCGCGCCTGGCTGGCAAAAGCGGGCGGGTAAGCCCGACCGGAAAACGCGCGCCTCCTCCTCCTCCTCCTCCTCCTCCTCCTCGATTACCCCCTCTGTTGTGGCAGGCTTTTGGTGACGACCATCAGCGCGCCCATCATGACGAGGAGCAAACCCGTTCCCATGAGCAGGGCGAAATCTTCCATACGTAACAGGCAGAACAGCACGCCGTGCAGGCCGGCCAGCAGAGCGGCCATGATCATGCCGTGTTTTGTATTGCGCAGCACGGCAGCTACATAGAGGCTGTTCATAATCACCGTGACGGCGGTCGCGGCCGCAAAGGCTCCGCCAAAGAGGACGTGTTCCGCCAGGGAGAGGAGAGTCAGATAGAACAAGGTCATGGAAAGTCCCACCACGCCGTACTGGATGAGGTGCATACGTCTCCCTGCGCCTATTTCAAAGGAGAACAGGGCCACGAAGGACACGGCGATGAACAGTATGTCGTAGCGTATGGCCCGCTGGATCATGCGGTACAGCGACACCGTTTCATAAAGATCCACGCCGGCCGTGAATGCGGGGATGACTCTACCGGTGAATTCTTTTGAGCCTGCCGTGGATGTAGGGATGACGTTACCGATGAATTCCGACCCCGACAGATCGCCGATTTGAGGATAGCTGCGGGTCAGGTTGGAAATATTCCATTGCGCGCTGAAACCGCCCGGGCCGATGTTGCGCTCCACGGGAAGCAGGTTGCCCTGAAAACTCGGGTTGGGCCATACGCCGGATAGCTTGATGACGCTCGTCTCGCCCACGGGAGTAAAAAAGATGCCGGCGCTGCCCCGCAGTTTCAGGCTCAACGAAAAGGAAATATTCGTCCGAGAGGGGTTTTTTTCCGCATTTTTTTGCGCGGAGGAACTTGCCTTGGGCTCTCCCGGCATGGGCGATCGTATCGGCGCGGGGGCGTGAAATCCGGAACCCAAAATGCGTTCCGCCTTGGTGCCCGGACTGTAAGCCGTAAGGATGCCGCCCTCCCAGCGCAAGGGGCCGGTCTCGATAATGCCTTTGGGGTCGGTAACCCCCACGGCCAGCCAAGCTTTATCCCAGTGAACCTCCTGCAGCCTGGCGTCGAAAAGTCCGGGTTCGGGCAGGGTAAAGTCCCCTTCAATGGCAACGGGCGCGGTGTAGAGCGTTTGCCGGTAAATTCCCCGATAGCGGATTTCCGTATCCAATTCCGTTGCGAAGCGGATGTGCGAGGGCAGGATGACCTTATGGCGCGTGACGGGACGCTGCCGCGTCTCCTGTCGGGATCGTTCCACCTCTTTCGCTCTGCCGTTAATTGTGATTTCGACCAGTTCCGTAATATTTTCCGTGTAGTCCTCCAATGCGACATACGGGATAATCAGAAGGGGGCCGCTGACGGTCTGGGTCTCGCCCCAGCTTGCGGCGATGTTATGCGCCGCTTGCTTAAAAAGATATTCCCGTTCGCGGACTTTTTCCTGCACCATGCTCAGGGGCAATTGCAGGAGCAGGGTAATGCCGATGATGAGCAGGCAGCGGAAGAGCAGGCCGAAGGAGCCGTTTTTGCTGATGTGGAAAAATTCGGGGATAAAGGCCGACGCGCCGTTTTTTTTCGTTTTCTTTGGAGTTTCGTTCATCTCCGGAACGGTATTCATTGAAAGCGTCTCCTTGTTTTTCAAACACTTGCGGCCAGTAGCAGCGCGATTTCCCCGACTACAACGGCGAAACCGCAAAAATCGCCGTTGTAGCCCCCCTGGCGCAAAGCGATGCGCCTGAGCAGCATCAGGCACACAAAGACTTGGGCAAGGGAGAGAAAAGCGGCGGAGAGGGGGAGGCGGAACAGGACGGTCAAGAGAGAGACGGCTGCAACGAGTAAGGCGGGCGCGCGCGGGGCCGATGCCGGCAATGCGCCGAGGCTGGCTTTGGGGTGTCGCGGCGCGACGCATGAGAGTAGAATGGGCAGGCAACGGCCGAAGACCGGGGCGCAGACAAGGGGGACGAGCGATCCGCGTTCGAGACAGGCCGCCGCCAGAACAAGCTGGCCGCTTAAGGCCATGATCAGGGCGGCGCATCCAAAGGCGCCCGTGCGGCTGTCTTTAAGCACGGAGTAAAAGGCTTCGCCGTTCGCGGCGCTGCCGAGAGCGTCCGCGAGGTCGGCCAGTCCGTCAAGGTGCAGTCCCCGGGTCAGCCAACTTAAAAGCAGAACATACAGCCATGCCTGTATCCAGACCTGTTCGGCAAAGCAGTCGAAGAGGATCGGCAGGACGGAAACGGCGCCGATCACGGCGCCGACCGCGGGGTAATAGACGCAAGCCAAGCGCATTTCGTCCGCCGTGGCGTGCATGGCCGGTCCCAGGCGTGAGAGAAAGCCCAAAGACAGCAAAAAGATGCGCTTGTGGCGGCATATGAGGCGCAAGGCATGCGCGGCGCGCGGCGTGGCGGGCATTTACGGCAACGGCCTCTTCCCTTCGGCGGTTTTTCCGTCTTTGTCGGAGGAAAGGGTAAATGCCATGGCATACAGCGGATGAAAAAGGTCCACGTGCTCTATACAGACATCTTTAGGCACGACAACACGGGCTCGGGCATAGTTGAGAATCCCTGTAACGCTCGACTCCACAAGGTGATCGGCGGCCTGTTGGGCCCATTCCGGCAAGGTGGAGATAATACCGATGTGTACGTTCTTGTCTTGAATGTGTTCCTTAAGTCGTGTGACGGGGAGAACTTCCAGCCCGTAAATGTCTTTTCCCACTTCGGAGGGATCGCAGTCAAAGAAGCCGACGATAGAGAAGCCGCGCACGGCGAATTCCCGACGGCGGAGTAACGCCTTGCCGATGTTGCTCACGCCGATAATGACGTAATTCCATTGGCGGTCTATACACAGAGACCGGTGAATGGCCCGGATGAGTTCCTGGACGTTGTAGCCGAGGCCGCGCACGCCGAATTCGCCGAAATAGGTGAGATCCTTTCTGATTTGTGAGGCGTTGACGTCGCAGGCTCTGGCCAGCGGTTCGGAGGAAATGATCTCGACACCCTCGGAACAAAGGCTTTCCAGCACCTGGAGGTATAGGGACAAGCGCCGGATCGTCGCACGGGGAATAATCTGGGAAAGCATTGTGTGCTTGGCGTCGAACGCTACGGGCGCGGAGAGCCGATTCATAATCAAACCTCAAAGTGAGGGGAAAGTATGTGCGGAATGAGAAAACGTAAGCCGCGCGGACGCGCGGCTTACGGATCAGTCGGATGTACTGCAAAAGCTCTTAGCCCTTAAGCGGAGCGGAAAGAGGATTGACGAAAAGGACTATCAGGTTGACGACCAGCGAATAGATCGCCAGGGATTCAATAAAGGCAAGACCCAGGATCAGGGTGACCATCAGCTTGCCGCCGGCTTCGGGATTACGGGCTGTGCCTTCGCACGCCGCTTTCAGGCCAAGGCCCTGGCCGATGCCGCAACCGGCGGCGGCGATGCCCATGCCGACGGCGGCCGCCAGATAGGCCATGCCGAGGGGGCTGTCGCCCATGTAGCGGAGTGAGCCGTCAGCGGCGCAGGCTATGCCGGCAAAGGCGATAAGGGCCATAAGTCCGAGAACGAGAGATAACACTTTGCGCATGAAACAACTCCTGTAAGTTATATGTTGTGGTCGCGGTTGACCATTCCCTACTTCAATAGTCAGCGGCCCCTTATCGGCGCAAGGGAAGGGAGGGACGCCGCCCGGAAGGAACTTTCCATAGCGATTGAATCTTCTCCTTTAAAGGAGGGAAAATCCCACCTGCAACTATGTGGCGGCAGGGATTTTCTTGAAAAATCCCTGCCCGCGCATCTTACCGTGCAAAATTTTTTAATGGGCGTGCTCCATGGCGCCTTGCAGGTAGATCATGGTGAGCATATAGAAAATAAATGCTTGCAGCACCTTGGCCAGCAAAAAGAGAAAATACATGGGCAGGGTGGCGAGGATGGGAGCCATGATGAAAAACAGCACCAACACGATTTCTTCACCCCGGATGTTGCCGAAAAGACGGAGAGTGAGAGAAATCGGCCGGGCCGCGTGGCTCACTAGTTCAATGGGCAGCATAAGCGGGACGAGGGGCAGCATGGGCCCCATGAAATGTTTGATGTATCCAGGCCCCCAGTTACGCAGCCCGACAAGGTTGTAATAGCAAAAGACGAACAGGGCCATGGCGGCGTTGGTGTTGAGGTTGGCTGTGGGAGCATCGCAACCCGGCACCAGCCCCAGAAGATTCTGCACCAGAATAAAGAGAAAGCAGCCGCAGAGAACGGGAAAGACTTTGCGGCCCTTTTCGCCGATCGTCGTCACGGTAAAGGATTCCAGCCCGCCGATGACGACCTCCACCACATTCTGCATACCTGTAGGCACCAGTTTCAGTCTGCCGCGCAACATGAGGCTGACGGCGAGTAAAATCGCCATGGCGCACCATGTGTAGAAGACGTGTTTGTAGCCTTCGTCAAAACCCAGCAGAGTGGAAAAAAGAAGTGGATGCTCCAGCATACTTTAGGCCTCCTTGGCAGTTTTCCGGGAGAGTCTGGCGACGCCCCATGTCACGATGCCCGCGACCGTGGAGCTAAGGCCGATTACAAGCGGAATAATCGGGAGCTTGAACCAGACAATAAGGGCGAAAAGGGCAACACCGATGAGCAAAAAGCGTCCGCTGAAGGAAAAGAAGAGCTTCAGGCCGAGCGTCGTTGTAAACTCGAGATTCACATGCGCTTCGGCAAAGCGGGCAATGTTCCAGATGCTGTATGTGGCGATGAGTGCGCCGGCGGTAAAGCTCAACGGCCACAGGGTAATCGGGCAAAGGAGGATGCCGGCGATGAGGGGGACGACACACAGCAGTATCTGCGTACATAAAAGATGCCGCACGATATCTGAGGAAAAACCCAGAGTATACAGCCGGAATTCTATTTTCTGACGCAGCGTGGTCAAAAAGCTCATGAGCCTATCCATGTGTTTAACCGGGGGATGTCCCCGATGCCGCCCTTCCGCCGGATACAATGCGCTACCGTGGCGTACGGGGCGAAGCGCGTCAGTCTTTCTGCCGCGTTACGTCCGGCAAAACCCCTGTTGTGGCGGAACCCGACGGCGCGGCATCGCGCGCCGAGGCGGCGAAGTGTTCTTCATCTTCTTTTTTCTGCGCTTCCAGCAGACGCCGCGTATCCACATATACGTTTTTGAAGCCGGCGACAATACCTATGCCCAAAAAGATCAGCGTCCATACGGGGGCGGTGTCGAGCCATGTATCCAGCGCGTAGCCGATGCCCGTTCCGACGGCAACCCCGCTTACCATGTGCAGACCGATGACGCCGGCCTGGGATAAGGCCGTGATATATCGCGTATCGTCGATCTTAAAAAATTTCAGCAATGCCATAGGATCGCCGCTTGTTGTATAGAGGCGCGCCAAACATGCCGATGGTGAACGCCGCCCGCGCGGGCACCCCATCGCCGAATGGCGACAGTCAAGGGAAACGCCGATTGAAGCGTTTTCCTACCATGTTGGACGGGCTGCGTCAAGGACTGCTGCAAACGCCTGTGTTTTCGCGTGGATCCAAATGAGGTAGCGAAGCCCTTCAGGGGGGTCGGGGCTATATGGCCTTTCGGCCGGGGTTTCAGACCACAAAGGAAGTTCTGATGATTTTTCTTGACTTTATCCGATGATACGATAAATATCTCGCAAATAAACATCTTTTTTGCAAGAGGAGGAGCGCAGCATGTGGCATATTTTCGCCTCCCGTCTTTCCTTCGCGCCGGACGCCGTGATCGGCGTCGGCCTCATAGGTATATATTTCGCCTGGATAGTTTACATGGCGCTTGGCCGCATCCGGCAGGGCGAGCATCTGCACCATTAGAGCTAGTAACGCTTCACATAGTTGTTTGACGGCGAGCAAAGCTCGCCTGTAACTTATGTGGCGGTGAGGATTCAAAGACAAATCCTTGCGGAGCGTCAGACGCATTTTGTCAGAACTTCCTTTGTGGCCTGAGACCCCGGCCGAAAGGCCATATAGCCCCGACCCCGCCCTGAAGGGCGGGGTTTCTTTCCGGGGAGGAAGCTTGGGAGGGGTTGGGACCCCTCCCAAGCGCGAGCCGCGAGGCCCTGAAGGACTTCGCTACCTCATTTGGATTCGTTACATGCTGAAGGACGGGCAAGACCCGGCGTTTACCGGCGGGAAGCGTTTGCGCGCAGTTACGCCGCTTTGGTTTTTTTCTTGACTTTATGCGCCGGAGGAGGTAGAGGTGTCTCTTTCCTGTTCTCTGGGAGGATTTTATGTACGCGATTATCGAAACCGGCGGAAAACAGTTCCGCGTTGAGGAAGGCAGCAAGTTACGGGTCACCGGTCTTGCCGGCGAAGTCGGCGCTGAACTCACGCTGGACAAGGTGCTTATGGTGGGGGGCGGCAATGCGCGTTTCGGCGCTCCCTATGTCGCCGGCGCCAGCGTTGCGGCTGAGGTGCTTGAGCACGGACGCGGCGAAAAACTTATGGTGTTTAAAAAATGGCGCCGCAACGATTCCCGCCGTATGCGGGGGCACCGTCAGAATTATACGACCATCAGGATTACGTCCATCACGGCGTGATTTTTAGGGAGCATGCATCATGGCACATAAAAAAGCGGGCGGAAGTTCTCGTAACGGCCGCGACAGCGCGGGACAGCGCCGGGGAGTCAAGCGTTTCGGCGGTCAGCCGGTTCGTGCCGGCAATATTATCGTGCGTCAGTTGGGCACAAAGGTGCATCCCGGGCACGGCGTGGGGCTTGGGCGCGATTTTACCATCTTCGCCACATGCGACGGCACGGTGCGGTTTGAAAAATACGTGCGTAAACGGCGGGTGCTTACCCGCGTGCATGTCGTCCCCGCACACGCGGAATAAAAGACATCGTACCTGCATTTTGTGCGGGCAAAAGCAGCCTTTGCTGCTTTTGCCCTTTTTTGTCGGCGCGGGTTGCTTCCGATAACGGCGGACAAGCGTCATTATGCGTATTTTATGAGGTTCAGACCATGCGATTTGTTGATGAAGCCGTTATCTCCGTACGTTCAGGCAAGGGCGGCAGGGGATGCGTCTCCTTTCGCCGGGAAAAATTCGTGCCCAAGGGCGGACCTGACGGCGGAAACGGCGGGGACGGCGGCAATGTGCTTGTACGGGCGTCCTCCCGCCTGCTTTCATTATATGATTTCCGTCTCAAACGGTTGTATGAGGCGGAAAACGGACAGGCGGGTCAAGGTTCGCAGTGTCACGGACGTAAGGGCGCGGATATGATCCTGGACTTGCCGGTAGGCACGCAGATTTTTGCTTTGCGTGACGAGCGCAAAAGCGAACTGCTCGGAGATCTGGCCGAGGAGGGCGCGCAACTGCTTATAGCCAGAGGCGGGCGAGGAGGAAAAGGCAACGAGCATTTCAAATCTTCCACCATACGGGCGCCGCGTTTCGCCCAGCCCGGTGAACCCGGCGAAGAGCGCGTACTCGCTTTGGAACTGAAGATTCTGGCGGATTGCGGCTTGCTGGGACTTCCCAATGCGGGAAAATCCACCATTATTTCCAAAGTGTCGGCCGCTCGCCCTAAGATAGCCGACTACGCCTTTACGACCCTTGAGCCGAAGCTGGGGGTGATGCTTGACGGCGACAGCTATGACCGGCGTATGGTCATTGCCGATATTCCCGGTCTGGTGGAAGGAGCGCATGCGGGTTACGGCCTGGGACACCGCTTTTTAAAGCATGTGGAACGCACGCGTTTTCTTTTGCATATCCTTAGTTTTCAGGATATCCCGCCGGACGATCCTTGGGCCGGTTTTGCGCTGATCAATAATGAACTGGCTTTGTTCTCTCCGGATTTGGCCAAACGCCGTCAGATTGAGGTCGTCAACAAGATTGATCTCGCCTCCCGGGCAGCCTTTGAAGAGCTCCGGCAGCGGGCTGAATCCGAAGGACGCCGGATATTTTTCGTTTCCGCCTTGACCGGGCAGGGAATGGACGACCTGGTGGCGGGCATGTGGCGTCTTCAAGACGAATTGCAAGCCGCTTCTCCGCTGGGGGGTGACCTTGGGCCGGACTCCGCCGCGGGCCGGCGCGGGGAAGAACAGGCATTTCTCTGGTCGGAGAGCGCAGGTGACGACGGAGCGGAAACACTATGAGCAAATTGTCTATCATTATGGTGGGGCTGCCGGCCCGGGGCAAGTCCACCATCGCCTTGCGCCTGTATGAAGGGTTAAGCGCCGAGGGGCTTTGTGTGCGCATCTTTAACAACGGCGAACTGCGCCGCCGGCACCTCGGGGCGGAATCCTCGTTGCCGGCATTTTATCATCCCGATAATCGGGAAGGCAGAAGTAAGCGTGAGCGGCTCGCTCTTATCAACGTCAGATCAGCGAAAGCGTTTTTACGCGAAGACGGTCAGGTGGCCATTCTGGACGCCACCAATGCCGGCCGTTCGCGCCGCGCTTTTCTTAAGGAACATCTATCGGAATATCCCATCCTTTTTGTCGAGTGCGTTAATGATGACGCCGAATTAATCACCGCCAGCGTGCAGCGCAAGATCCGCTCGCAGGAATTCGGGCATTTGCGCGAGGAAGAGGCGGGAGCGGCCTTTATGGAGCGTATCGGTTATTACGAGCGTATGTACACGAGCCCTGAGGGCGAAGGCGCTTTCATGCGCGTAGATACCCTGCGCAACCGGATCCTTGCCGAATCCCTGCCGTACGCTGTTCCATACCATATACGCATTCGGGATATTCTGGTGTCCGACTGGGTGCGCGAGTTGTATCTCGCTCGCCACGGCGAAAGCGAGTACAATGTGGAGGGACGTATCGGCGGCGACGCCCCGCTCACGCCCCTCGGCAAGCGTCAGGCATCCTCCCTTGCCGCGCATTTTCACGACAGACGCATTCCGTACATCTTCACCTCCGGTTTTCGCCGTTCGCTTGAGACGGCGGATCCTGTCAGCCGGAGCCATCCCGAGGCCGCCGTCATAGCCGTGCCGGAACTGGACGAAATTAACGCCGGCGTTTGCGACGGCATGCGTTATGCGGATATTCGCGCCGCGATGCCGGAGGAATTCCTCGCCCGCAGTCGGGACAAATATAATTACGTGTATCCCGGGGGAGAAGGATACGTTACCCTGCGCTCCCGCGTGGAACGGGGCTTTCGCAAGGCGCTTTTTCTTTCCGGAGGTCAGCCCGGCATCGTCATTATCGGCCACCAGGCCATCAACCGCACGATTCTTTCCCTCTTCCTTTTTCGCAGAAAGGAAGATGTTCCCTATATTTACGTCCCGCAAAACCAGTATTTTCATATTGTGGCCACGCACCAGAAAAAGCTCTTTGAACTGATCAGATTTAAGGAACCGCTGATTTAATCGCCGCCCAAGGATCGCCAATAGGCTGAGTTTTTTGTATACTCTCTTTACTTCACGGGAGGTAGGACATGCGGCAGCCCGGCTTCAGCGATATCGAATACGGTTTGCGCAAGCGCACGACAAAACGCGAAGAGTTTCTCAAGGCCATGGACGAGTTTATTCCTTGGGTTGAGTGGGTTTCGCT
>JAITHT010000035.1 GCA_031279825.1 Desulfovibrio sp.
CGACCAGCGCCTGATGATCGAATCCGAGTATCAGGCCATGGCATCGGAAATCACCCGTATCGCCAACGCCACGAGCTTCAACGGCGTGCATCTGCTCAACGGCAACCTGTCCAGCGACACTCACACCGGCAGCGAGCTGGTCTCCAAGGGCAAGCTGAAGATCCACTTCGGCCCTCTTAACAACTCGGCGGAAGACTACTACTACGTCCAGATCGGCAACTCCACGGCCAGCGCCCTCGGCGTGGGCAACAGTGCTAACCTTACGGACGCCTTCACCGTGTCCACCCAGGAGCGGGCCCAATTTGCCCTTACGGGCATAGGCGCGGCCATCACCTCCAAGGACAAGATCCGCGCCGCCCTCGGCGCCACGCAGAATCGTCTGGAAAACACCATCAGCAATCTGCAGATTCAGGCTGAAAACATGCAGGCCGCCGAATCGCGTATTTCCGACGTTGACGTGTCCACGGAAATGACGGAATTCGTGCGCAGCCAGATTCTCACCCAGGCCGCCGTCGCCATGCTGTCGCAAGCGAACTCCCTGCCGCAAATGGCCCTTCGTCTTATCGGCGGTTAAGTCCGTCCCTGTGGGGTGGGGGATCACCCGAGCGAAAACGTCAACGGGATGCGAAAGCATCCCGTTTGACTTTTCGCGTCGATCAGAGGATCTTGCGGTAAGCTCCTCCTTTACCCGGCGGGCTGGCGAGCTTTCCGGCCACGTTACGTTGCCGCCGGAGAAATCGCGCGGCGGCGTTGCCCCGGGGCGCATGCGCGGCGCGACGCTATAACGCGGTGATGGCGAAGCGTTCACGCTCCCACCAGGATACGCGTTCCCGGCTCAAGCCGAGGGAGGCGTAGGCGGGGACAAGATTTTTTCTGTATCCCCAGAATTCTCCCTGGAAGCGGCGCGGCGCGAAAAGACGCATAGGGGTTTCAGGAAAGCGACCTTTGAATTCCCGTATTTTTTCGCGCAGGCAATGGTATAGGGCAAGGGCGCGAACCATATTGCCGAGAGACGGATGACGCGGCCCCGCCAGCACATGTTCCCGCAGCCCCGGTCCTTCGGCCACTCCCATGCGGGCAACCGCGATGCCCGCATGTTCAAAACGCAGACAGGCTTTTGCCAGAAATGCCACGCAATCGTACAGATCCCAGGGGACGTAGAGTCCTGATTGCCAAAGTCCGGCCAGAGCCGAGCCCGCGAACACCAGGCAGGGATACAGGCGTACGCAGGCGGGCTCAAGGGAAATCGCCGATGCAATATCCCGTTGCGCCGCATCCGGAGTAAGGCCGGGCATGCCCGGCATAAGCTGGATGCCGAGGGGCAGGCCGCTTTCCTTGATCAGCAGGCAGCCTGTTTCGGCTTGCGCGCTCGTGTAGCCCCTTCGGCACAGGCGCAGGGCGCGTTCGGAAAAACTTTGCACCCCGACTTCCACCATGGCGCAGCCGGCGTTTTTGAGATCGGCGAGCACGGCATGATCGAGGCAATCCGGCCGGGTGGAGCAGCGAAAGCCCGAGATGGCCCCCTGTCTCCGCCAATAAGCGGCAAAGTCAAGGCAGTCGCGCAAATCTTCGGGAGGCAGGGCCGTGAACGTCCCTCCGAAAAAAGCCAGTTCCAGGGCGGGCAGATCCCGCCTGAGGCGTTCCTCCAGGATGCCTTCGGCCTCGCCGAGATGCCGGCGTACAGGGGCGGCCGCATATCCTGTCTGAAGGTCCTGGGCGCAAAAAAGGCAGCGCCGCGGGCATCCCGAAAAAGGGAGAAAAATCGGGTAAACGGCAGGGCCCTTGCCGCGGAGCGGCGCAAAAGAAAAAAAACGCGTTTTTGGGAAAATATCGTTCCGCATGCGGAAACCTACTTGATTCTTTTGCCTTTCATCGTTAATTTTTCGGTATATGAAATTTTTTCTTGCCCGGGAGAGATAACAGGGTGAAGACTTCTTCCTTTGTGATAACGCCGCGCGGAGAAAAGGCGTTTGAGGGAGACAGGGCCGCCGCGGTGGAAGCGTGGCACGGTCTCGCCGGCTTGTAACAGAAGGACGCCCCATGAAAAAATTTGTGGATGAAAGCTGTATTTTCTGTAAAATAATCGCAGGAGATATTCCGTGCGCTCGCGTTTATGAAGACGAGCGAATCTTTGCCTTTCTGGATATCAATCCCATTGTCGCGGGACATACTCTGGTGGCGTTCAAAGCGCATTATCCCACGCTCCTGGACGCGCCCGCCGACGAAGGAAAGGCTTTGCTCGAGGCTGTGAAAAAGGTGGCCGGCGCCTTGCTCGGCGTGACGAAAGCGGGAGGATTCAATTGTATTCAGAACAATTTTCGTTGCGCGGGGCAAACGGTTTTCCACTCGCACTGGCATATCGTCCCTCGTTTTGATAATGACGGCCTACCTGACTGGCCTGGGGGAAAGTATGACGATACCTCAACAATGCAGGAACTGGCCAGAGTCATCAGTACCCATATAGACAGCGGCGCTGCCGGAGATTCCCAATGAGCGAGAAGACACTGACAAAGGCTGATATCGTTGACATTATCTATGAAAAAACCGAAAAAAACCGTCATGAAGTGAAAAAACTGGTGGAGTCTCTGCTCAGGCTCAGCAAAGATGCCGTCAAAAAGGATCACTTTTTGCTGATAAGCGGGCTCGGCAAACTTGAAGCCTACAGCAAAAAAGCGCGCAGGGGGCGTAACCCGCAGACCAACGCGGCTATTACCCTGCCGCCGCGTAAAGTCGTCGTCTTTCGGCTTTCGCGCAAGTTGCGGACGGAACTCAACGGCGGCTGATTTTTGCGGGCTCGCGGCCGCTGCCGGCACACATCAGGCGCGGCGCCCCGTTTGGAACAATGCCTTGCCGCCCGGCGTCATGTCATTTATCCGAATGGCGTGTGCGTATTCAAGTTATCCATCGTTCCAGCGGCGGCTTATACGATCAAAGGCGAGGTATATGACCGGCGTGGTAAACAGGGTAAGCGTCTGACTCACCAGAAGTCCTCCCACCATAGTGACGCCCAGCGGACGGCGCAGTTCCGACCCCATGCCCGAGCCCAACATCAGGGGCAGGGCCCCGAGCAGCGCGGCCAGGGTCGTCATCATAATCGGCCTGAAGCGTAGAAGACATGCCTGATGGATGGCCTGCCTGGGGCTTTTGCCTTCCTTGCGTTCCGCCTCAAGGGCAAAATCGATCATCATGATGGCGTTCTTTTTGACGATGCCGATCAGGAGAATAATGCCGATAACGCCTACTATGCCCAAATCCATACCGTAAAGGCGCAAGGCCAGCAAGGCTCCTACCCCGGCCGACGGCAGGGTGGAGAGAATGGTCACCGGATGGATATAGTGCTCGTACAATACCCCAAGCACGATATACATGGTGACCACGGCCGCCAGAACCAGCCACAGGGTATCGGTAAGGGAGGCCTGAAACGCCCTGGCCGCGCCCTCAAAACGCAAGGGCACCGACGGCGGCAACCCTACCTCGGCGGCGCTTTCCTCAATGGCCGCCACCGCTTCTCCCAGGCTGAAACCGTCCCCAAGATTAAAGGATACCGTCGCCGAAGGAAGTTGCCCCTGGCGACTGATCACAAGCGGGGCGTCGCGTTCTTCCACACGAACGAGGGTGGAGAGAGAAATCATTTTCCCGTCGTTCCCCTTCACATGGATGTGTTCCACGCTTGCGGGGTCCGTCCTGTATTCCGGCTGTACCTCAAGAATGACCCTGTACTGGCTTGTCTGTGTAAAAATGGTCGAGATCATGCGCTGTCCGAAGGCGTCGTACAAAGCATTATCTATGGCCGCGACCGATACGCCTGACGCGCTTGCCCGATCCCGATCAATCTCCAGATATGCCTGCCTGCCTCTGGTCAACAGGTCGGAGACCACGTCGGCAAGTTCGGGACGGGCGGCAAGTTCGCTCGTCAAACGCGGCGTCCACTGATCCAGCACGTCCTGCCGTAGCGCCTCAAGGGTAAATTGATACTGCGTGCGCGATACCTTGTCTTCAATGGTCAAATCCTGTACCGGTTGCATATACAGCGTGATGCCGTTCAATGCTTCCAGCCTCCCGCTGATTTGCCGGAGTATTTCCGGCGCTCTGGCCGCGCGTTTGTCAAGGGGTTTGAGGACAATGGACATGCGCCCGCTGTTAAGGGCGGAATTTGTCCCGTCCACGCCGATAAAGGACGAAAGCCCCTCCACATCCGGATTTTCCAATACCAGAGAGGCCACTTCCCGCTGGCGCTTCGCCATGGCTTCAAAGCCTATATTCTGCGGCCCCTCGCTTATGCCGACAATCATCCCCGTATCCTGCACCGGGAAAAAGCCCTTGGGCGCCGCAATATACAGAATGACCGTCAAAACCAGGGTCAAAGCGGCCACAATCAGGGTCAATCCCTGGTGATCCAGGACTTTGAGCAAAAAACGATCATACAGGGAGATCACCCGTTCCCAGGGGCCGGGGATTCCGGCCTGCCGCCGCCTCTCGGGCCGCAGCAGGTAGGCGCACATCATCGGCGTCAGCGTCAGCGAGATCAGGGCGGAAAGCAGAATGGACACGGCCAGGGTCACGGCAAACTCGCGAAAGAGGCGTCCGACGACATCTCCCATGAACAGCAAGGGAATCAGGACGGCCACCAGTGATACGGTCAGGGAGATAATGGTAAAGCCTATCTGTCCGGCGCCGGTAATAGCCGCTTCCAGAGGGGCGCGCCCCTGTTCCAGATATCGGCTGATGTTTTCCGTTACCACAATGGAGTCGTCCACCACAAAGCCCGTGGCGATGGTCAGGGCCATGAGGGTGAGATTGTTGACGGAATACCCCAAAAGATACATAAGCGCGAAACTGCCCACCAGCGAAAGCGGCACCGCCACGCCGGGAATGATCGTTGCCGGGACATTCCGCAAAAACACGAACATGACCACAACGACCAAGCCCACAGCCACGCACAGTTCCTTGCGCACGTCCGCGACCGTAGCCCGCGTGGTCTCCGTCCTGTCCGCCAGTACCCGCACGTCCACGGCGCCGGGCAGGGTACTCCGCAATTGAGGCAGCAGGTCTTTAATCTCGTCCGCCACCCGGATGATGTTCGCTCCGGGCTGGCGCTGAACGTTCATGATAATGGCCGGCATCTGATTATGCCAGGCGCCCATGCGCTCGTTTTCCGCCCCGTCCGTAAGTTCCGCCACCGAGGCAAGGTATACCGGCGCGTTATTTTTGTAGCCGATGATTACATTGCGATATTCATCCGCGCTCCTGAGCTGATCGTTGGCGTCTATGGTGGAAGCCCGTTCCGGACCGTCGAAACCTCCCTTGGCGATATTGACGTTGGCGTTCGCCACGGCGCTGCGCACATCCTCCAGACCCAGACCGTAAGAGGCCAGCAGGCGGGGGTTCACCCGTACCCGCACGGCCGGGCGCTGCCCTCCGGACAAGCTCACCAGCCCCACGCCGGAAATCTGCGATATTTTCTGCGCCAGGCGGGTATCCGCCAAATCCTGAAGTTTCGGCATGGGCATGCCCGTGGAGGATACCGCTAAAATCATAATGGGGGGATCAGCCGGGTTTACCTTGTTATAAACAGGCGGGGAGGGCAGATCGGAAGGAAGATAGGCGCTTGCCGAATTAATCGCCGCCTGCACCTGCTGTTCGGCAACATCCAGATGCATGGATACAATAAATTGCAGGGTAATCACCGAGGCCCCGCCTGAACTTTGCGAGGACATCCGGTTCAGACCCGACATCTGCCCGAATTGCTGCTCAAGCGGCGCGGTGATGCCTGATGTGACGATGTCCGGGCTGGCTCCCGGATAGAGGGTCACCACCTGAATGGTCGGGTAGTCAATTTCCGGCAGGGCGGATAGGGGCAGGCGCGCATAGGCCAGTATGCCGGCGAGAAAAAGCGCCGCCATCAGCAGCGAAGTCGCCACCGGCCTCATTATGAACAATCGTGATGGATTAGCCATACGCCGAGGAAGGGTTAATAGCTGACGGAAGCGCCGGCGCGCAGACGATCAAGACCGTCGATGACGACGATGTCCCCCGCGTCCAGGCCGGCGCTAATTACGCTGTCAACGGCGGTCGCGTAAGCGATCGAGACGGGCCGCATATGCACTGCGCCGTTTGCGACGGCGTAAGCGAAAAAACCGTCATTGCCGCGTTGCAACGCCGCCGAGGGAACGACCGTCACCTGTTCAAGGGTTTTGACCAACAGCCGCACGCTGACAAACTGGTTGGGGAAAAGCGCGCCGTCGTGATTGTCGAAACGCGCCCGGGCTTTCACCGTGCCTGTGGATCTGTCTATCTGATTGTCCAGCGACAGCAGAGCTCCCCGGCTTATAAGCGTTTTGCCGTCCTGCCCCCAGGCCTCCACGACGAGGGGGGGGCCGCCGCGCATGGCTTCGAGCACCTGAGGAATGTGTTTTTCCACCAGGGTAAACAGAATATCCATAGGCCGGGTTTGCGTGATAATCACAATACCCCCGGCGTCGGATGCGCGGATAATGTTGCCCGCATCCACCTGCTTCAAGCCCGTGCGTCCGGATATCGGCGCCGTTATACGGCAATAGGCGATGTGCAGTTCGGCGTCGGCGACGGCCGCTTTATCCATGAGCACGGCGCCTTCATACTGCCCCACCAGCGCTTCCTGCGTCTGCAACTGTTGCAGCGACACGGCATGCTCTTTAATCAGCTTACGAAAACGCTCCAGTTCCAAACGCGCGCCTTTGAGTTGGGCTTCGTCACGGGCCAGTGCTCCCAATGCCTGCTTGCGCTGCACTTCAAAAGGACGCGCATCGATTTCCGCCAGCAGATCCCCTTCGCTGACCATCTGTCCTTCCAAAAAATGCAGCCGCATGAGCTGCCCGTCCACGCGGCTTTTTACCGCCACGATACCCGGCGGCGTCACTGTGCCGAGAGCCTGCACGTATACGGGCACATCGTCCACGCGAACGGCCGCCACGCGCACCATTAGTTTTTTGTCCCTGGCCTCAGGAACCTGACCGCCGTAACCGCGGGAATACAGGGCGTAGCTCCCGGCGGCAAACAGCGCCAAGAGGAGGCTCAACAACAGTATCTTTCTCAAAACAGGCGTTTTTTGTTCCATAAACACGCAACCGCCTCCTTCAGAATTCACAGGATTTCGCTCCATGAATCATAACGGCGGGGATGCGAATGCGGAGAAGAACCATATATTCCTTGTCTCGCGGGTGCGACTATCCGGCCTTGGAAGTGGCCAGGGCGTATATTTCGTGAGGATCAAGGATGAGAATCACACTGCCGTCGCCCATGATGGTGGCGCCGGAGATGCCTTTCAGGTCGCCAAGATACGCTCCCAGCGGCTTGATGACGATTTCCTGGCGCTCCAGCAGCCGGTCGACGACCAGACCGAGACGGCGTTCGTTATCCTGGATGACCACGACCGACAAGACCGCCTGCTCGGACATGCGGCAAGGCAGGGCCAACAGTTCCGACAGGCTGACTATGCCGAGCACTTCTCCGCGCAAGGTCACTGCCTTACGTCCCTTGACGTCGGTGAGGCGGCGCGCTTCAATCTTGGTGGTTTCAGAGACGGCGTCCAGAGGAATGGCGTACATCTGATCGTCCACGTTCACCATAAGGGCGTCGATAATAGCCAGAGTCAGCGGCAGAGACAGCGTGAATTTCGTGCCCTTGCCCACTTCCGAGGCTATGCTGATGCTGCCTTTAAGATTTTTGATGTTGGTACGCACAACATCCATCCCCACACCCCGGCCGGAAATATCGGTAATGACTTCAGCGGAGGAAAAACCGGGAGCGAAAATCAGTTCCATGGACTCGCGATCGTCAAGCAGCTTGGCTTCTTCCGGAGAGATAACATTCTTGCGGACAGCCACTTCGCGCATTTTCTCCGGATCAATGCCCTTGCCGTCGTCCTCTATTTCAATAGCCACGGAATTGCCCTTATAAAAAGCGCGCAGCCAGATTTTGCCTTTGGGCGGCTTTCCTATCGCCTGTCTGTCGTTTTCGTGCTCAACGCCGTGGTCGACAGCATTACGGATGAGGTGCACCAGAGGATCGCCGATGACTTCAACCACGCTTTTATCCAGTTCGGTCTCTTCCCCCTCGACAATCAATTCCACTTCCTTGCCGCTTTTGCGGGAAAGATCCCGCACCAGCCGGGGAAAGCGCGAGAATACCGAAGCCACCGGCACCATACGCACTTTCATGATAGTATCCTGAAGATCGTCGGAAATACGGGCCATGGCGTAAGTGGTTTCCGAAAGATTCTGGGCGATGAGGCCGATATCGACATCGGCGCTGTCTTCAAGTTGCCTGGCCAGCATAGAGTATCGATTGCGGTTGATTATCAACTCGCCGATAAGATTCATAAGGTGATCGAGCTTTTCATGATCGACCCGGATGGTGGCTGAAGCTTTACTGCCTGCTTCGTCCGCCTTGGCCGGAGGCTTGGCTCCTGACGCCGGATGGGTGGGCGCGGCCGGAGCGGCTTTATCGGCGGACGCGGGGGACGCCGGACGGGCGGACGCGGCCGGAGCGGCAACCGGCGAAACAGCGGGAGAAAGCGATTTTTCGCCCGCGCCGTCTTGCGCCGCTATATGAGCGGCAAGAGACGCGGGAATCATATCTTTAATAATGGCGCATTCCTGTTCCAGCAAATCAGCCATGATACTAAAGTCCAGGCCGGACAAACGGCCCTGATCCACGATACCCGCGGTACGCTGGGCATACTGCTTGATTTCCTCAAGGCCCATAAAGCCGCAACAATTCTGGATAGTGCTCAAGGAGCGATACATGACGTCCGCGAATTCCCGATTAGCGCCATCTTTTCGCATACCGTCGAGAGCCGCCGCAATATGAACGAACTGCTGCGCGACCGTACTTTGGAATATATGCACCTCTTCTTTGTCCATAGACGATACCGTGGACGCGCCGACCGGAGGCGCCTCGGCGCGCATGGCCTCGGCCGCGGCCGCGGCGGTATGCTGGACATCCGAAGCCGCCTGTCTGGAATCAGCGCCGCCGACCGTTGCCAGCAGACTGGCGGGCAATACGATGGCTCCGCCGGCGACGGCTTCGCGCAGGTTGCCTAAAAGCTCCGCCGTATCAAAGGGAGCTACGGATTTTCCGGCGGGATCGATACGGAAAATCAGGGCCTCAAGCACATCCACCACCAACAGGAGCAAATCCGTCAAGGCCGTGGTCACAGGATATTCATCCTTGCGGACGGCATTGAGCAGCGTTTCCGCTTCGTGCGTCAGGCTGTTCAATTCCTGGAAACCGATGATGCCGCTGTTGCCTTTAAGATTATGGAAGTAGCGGAATAAATCGTTAACCATATCCTTGTGCGCGTCAGGGTGCTTCTCAAGCTCAAGCAATCCATCGGAAAGATTGGTAATATTCTCTTTGGCTTCTTCTATGAAATCGCGCAGATGCCCCTCGCCGAAGGCCGTCAATTCGTAGGAAGGCAGATTGTCGCGCGTTTGCAGCCAGACTTCCACATCGCCCGTCTGACGGGGGCACGATGCCCCGGATCCGGCCGGCGGAACCGCCGGGGCGGAAGGAACAACCGCGGCGGGAGCCTGCGCGGCCGCGGGTGCGGGGGCCGCGCCCGGATGGAGGTCTCCGGCCATAATCGCGTCCAGTGTCACAATGATTTGCGAGGTATCCACATCTCCTTCCGTATTTGAGGATTCCAGGCAGTCAATGATCTGGCGCAAGGCATCGGTAGACGAAAGGATGACATCCATGATCTCGGAATTCACAGCCATTGTTCCCTTACGCAAGCCGTCAAGAACGTTTTCGCACCTGTGAGCCAAGACGTTTATCTTATTCAGGCCAAGAAAACCGGAAGCCCCTTTCAAAGAATGCATAGGCCGGAAAATTTCATTAAGAATTGAAAGATTATCCGGCGTTTTTTCCAGTTCCAGAAGGTTGGGCTCTATGGTTTCGAGGTGTTCTTTCGCCTCAACGATAAAATCAGCGAACAATTCCGGGTCCATGAAATCCTGGCTCATAGGCTTTCTTTCCTTTTCCTGCAAAAATCTCTTTTACGGCATTTTATACATATAATATTCAGTACATAAGGTCAGAAATCCGACTCTACGCGCTGTTTCCGGCATCACTCAAAGAATCATTTTGAGAAGAGCGCCGCTTCAACCGCCCAGCAGCATACAGACGTTTTTCACCATTCGTTCGGGTTGCGCCGGCTTAACCATATATACGTTCGCCCCCAGCTGTATGCCGTACTCGATATCCGCCGCCTGCCCTTCGGTGGACAGCACGATTATGGGCAAATCCCGATACGCGTCCTGTTCCCGCACTGTCTTTATAAACGTGAATCCGTCCATGCCGGGCATGTTAATATCAGAAATAATCAGATCTATACGCTCGGCTGAATATAATTTCTCCAGTCCGTCAAGGCCGTTTTCAGCCGTACTGACCTGGAAGCCTTCCTTCTTCATGATGAAGGAGACCAGATTGCGTATGGTCTTTGAGTCGTCAACAATCAGAATGTGTTTGGACATTTCCCTTCTCCATCACTTAATGATGCTGGCGATAATGCGATCAACCGAAACAATGCCTACCAATTGATCCCGCAATTTCAGCAAACCGGCTACAAAATCCACGTTAATGCCCATATGCGATTCGATTCCCCAGTCGATATCCGTCTGCGGCACCCGGTACATGGTATGAACACGTTCAATAATCATGCCTACCTGAAGCCCCTGTCGTCTGCACACGATAATGAACTTATCCTCGCCGAGACGGGGGGAATGCACTTCCAGCATATCCCTCAGGTGGATAAGGGGCGTGATCTTGCCGCGCAGATTAATCACTCCGGCCACATATTCCGGAGCCACCGGCAGCTTAACCAGCGGCATGCTCCGGATCACTTCCTGCACCGCTACGGTAGGAACGGTAAATTCCTGCGCGCCCAGAAAAAAAGCCACCATTTGAATTTCAGAGACGGCACGCAGTATATTGTCCAGCGACTCCTCGGCCCTCATTTCCACGTGCTGATCAGGCGAAGGCTCCGGAGACGGCTCGGCGTTTATGCCGAGTTTTTCAAGCAAGACGCCGCCGTCCATGCCCAGATACTTATCCATAAAGGCTTGTTCCGCCGGCGAAAAAGACGTTTTATCCACCGCCACGGCAGAAAAGTTCTGCTCCTGAAAATATTCTTCGGGGCTCTTATTCATAGCGCCAGTATCTCTTTTGCAAGTTCTTCATATTCACGGGCACCTCGACTGTCGGGAGAAATTTCGTAAATGACCCTGCCTTGGGCGCTGGCGTCACGAAAACGCGTATCCATGCCGATAACGGTTTTGAACATGCTGTCTTTCATTTTCAGGGCCAGAAGCTCCATAACTCTGGCGCAGGCTCTCGCCCGCTTGTCGTACAAGGTGGGCAATACCCGATAACATATGGGCACGGGCAGCACCTTGTTCAAAACCTTGATGGTGTCGAACAACAACTTTAAACCGTGCAAAGCCAAAAAATCCGTCTGGATGGGCACAACCAGAAGATCCGAGGCCACCAGCGCATTTACCAGCAAAATGCCCACATGGGGGGGACAGTCGAGCAAAATAAAATCATACTCGCCGCGCACATGCTCAAGAGACTGCTGCAGGATGGCACCCTTACCCTTGCGGTTGCGAAGGTCAACCTCCAACTCCGCCAGCCGGATATTGGCCGATACGACATCAAACTCCTGTACGGGATGGTGCTGGCGGATAGTATCCCAAAGGGTTTCCGAATCTCCCGGAGTCTCGCTGAAAATGTCATTTACCGAATACTGCAGTTCATCAGGATAGTAACGCAAATGCACTGACGCGCAGGCATGAGGATCAAGATCCATTACCAGCACCTGTTTACCCAGGCGCGTCAGGGCGGCGGCAAGCGTGACCGTGGTAGTTGTTTTACCTACTCCGCCCTTCTGGTTAGCCACGGCAATGACCTTGGCCCTATGGCTCTTTCTCTCCATAACTCCATGCGCGTTCATACCCGCCTACGCTTCTTTGCGATACACGATGGTACCCACATGATGCTCCGGCTTAAAGGCGCGCGATATACTATGCAACGATTCGGAATGGCCGATAAGCAAACATCCGCCGGGCAACAGATTATCGTAAAAGGATTCTATGACCTGCCTCTTCATTTCATCGTCAAAATAAATGATTACATTACGGCAGAAGATTATGTGTGAACGTTCCACCCGCCTGAGCATCACCTTGTTGCTGAGATTTATGGTGTCGAAGGATATTATCTGTTTGAGCCTGGGGTCCACGCAATAGTTATTCCCCTCTTTTTTAAAATAGCGGGCAACGATCTCCGCGGGGGTGGTACGCAGGGAGTAGTCGGAATAAACGCCCCGGCGTGCGGAGACCAGCACGGCCTCGGACAAATCATTGGCCGTGATCTTGATATCCCAGGCGGAAAACTCGCTTTTCAGCGCCTCGGAAAGAATCATGCTCAAGGTATAAGGCTCTTCGCCCGTGGAACAGCCCGCCGACCAGACGCGTAGCTTGCGCGTACGCGCCGCGCGCAGCTTATCCAGTTCCGCCTTGAGCACTTTTTCCTGAAAAATCTGAAGCTGCGGCGGATTGCGGTAAAAGCTGGTTTCATTGGTAGTTATGACTTCAAACAGCTTCGTCATTTCAACCCGCCGATTCACATCAAAACGCAAGTAGTAATAGTACTCTCCGAAATTTTTAAGATGCAACTCCTTAAGGCGGTTGCTCAGACGATTTTCGATCAGATATTTACGCGTTTCCGCGATATATATGCCGCATTGCTCATATATATAATCCCGCAATTGGGTGAACTCGTCATTGCTGATCCTGAACTCTTTGCTGAACGAATTGACGCCTGAGATGGAGGAAGTAGGGAAAAGAGCCATTTCACGCTCCTGTCCGACAATGAATTTTATTGATCGCTTCTTCGACCGCCGCCTTGATATCCTTGTCCCGGTGCTCAAGCACAGGCAACAAAGCGCGAAAAGCCGTTTCTCCCCCTATTTTCCCCAGGGTTTCGATAACCTTGAGCACGACGAGATTATTTTCATCGTGCAGCATTCGGGCCAGATGCTCCACCGCCTGAGGCACTTTATTGTCGCCCAGGCACTCGGCGCAACGCACCCTCACCCATGGGTCTTCATCGCTAAGCCCCATGAGGAAGTACGGAATGAACTTCTCGTTAAAGCAGCGCCCCAAGATATCAAATACGGTCATGCGCACTTCCCGGCTGGCATCCGTCAATCTTTCTTCCAGCAGGGACAAATGTTCCCCTTGCGCGAGAAAACGCCTGCCAAAGGCCTCCACCGCCACCCTGCGCACATCCGGCGATTCATCCTGCAAAGCGCCTTCAATTGCGGCGCTGGAGAGAGAAAGATTGAAAAAACCAAGTCCGTAAACGCCCATCATGCGCTGTATCGGGTCGGGATGGCCGGCCATTTCCCTGAAATGCCGCTCAACGTCAGGTGTGCCCAGGGCGATGCAGACTTCAAGTGCCGCTTCTTTGACATCATCGTAGGGGTGGGAAAGAAGAGGAAAAATCCTGTCGCAAGCGATATGGGCATCGCTTTGTCTGCTGAAGAACAGCAGGGCTCCGCGCAAGATATCCCCGTCCTGATGACGGGCGAGCAAATCCAGAAAAAAATCCTGATAGTGTCGCCCGGCGTAATTCGCCATCTCAAGAATCATATCGCGCTGGATATCGCGGGACTGATGCCAGAAAATGTCCACCATCAGCGCGATTCCTCTGTCTTGATCAACGCGTAACAAGGCGTCCAGGGCTACGCGCATGACCTGCTCGCTCTCCCCCTGCACGGCCTGCTCCAATTCCGGAATATCAGCCAATGTAACCAACGCGTTGACGATAACGGCAATTCTTTCCGCGTCTCTGTCCGGATCCAGCGCGGCAGCCAGAGTCAGGATGCTGCCGGATACCTCCCGGCCACCGCCCAGAGCGGCCAGGCCTCTGACGGCGGTATCCTGAATCTCCGAATCTTCATCTTTAAGCGCGACGACAAGACTCTCACGCAGGCGTTCACAATCCTCAGTCCCGAGCAAGCTCAAGGAACGCTCGCCCATGATGCGGATTACGGCCCGGGCAATTTTGTTGCATAAGGGCGTGGGGGAGGAACACAGACGCCTGAGAAGCAAAGGCACGGCTTTTATATTGGCCATTTCGCCCAAGGCGTCCACAATAGCGGACGCCACCAGATCAGACGCCCGCCCGAGAGCTTTGAACATAGCCTCCAGGGCGGACTCGTCTCGAATTTTTATCAGGGCGTCAACAACGGAAAATTGAACCCATTCTTCATCCTCAAGAGCCTGACTCAAGCTGGCGACCGCTTCAGGGAAAGCCAGATCGCCAAGGCTGACGGCGGCCTGATACCGGACGTTCACCTCCGGATCATGGAGGAGCGCGCGGCATAAGGGAGGAACGGCCAGTACCGTGCCCGTTGATCCCAAAATATCCGCCGCGAAAATTCGGATATCGGCATCGTCATCATACAAAAGCAGGCAGATACTCTCAACGTCCTTGCCGCCTAATGTCCGCAGCAGATCTATCGCCATGTTGCGCACCGGGGCATTATCCGAACGGAGCATAGGGATGAGCATCTGTACCGCCTCCGCCCCGCCCATTTTACGCAGAGCTCTCGCCACAGCCTCCTGCACACCGACGTTGGGACTGAGGATATGTCGGACAAGGTCGGGAACGGCTTCCGTCAGGCAGTTCACTTCAGCCAGTTGCGCTCCTTTACGAATGGACTCCGGATCCTTTGTCGCCAGCAAAGAAAGAATATTCCGCTTCTGCACATCATCAAACATGAACGGCTCCATCGAAAAGGTAGCAAAGACGAAATCCACACATGCAAGCAAAACGGGTACGTTCACACGGCACGGCCGATTCCCTCCCGGGCTTGCCTCCCTCTTAATGCCGAAGAAGCGGATACTCCCCGCGGCAACACGTAGGCATCCCGCAACACTAAAAGGCGCCGGGAGCTTATTTGGAAAAATACGAGAGAATGGCGCAGGCCATGCCGTCAATATCAACAATCTCATCCGCCAGTTTCGCGTCAACGATGGCCTTGGGCATACCGTACACCACGCAACTGGCCTCGTTCTGGGCAATGGCGCGCCCGCCTTTTTCCTTAAGGATCTTCGTCCCTTCCAGCCCGTCGCTGCCCATGCCCGTGAGGATGACGCCAAGAGCCTTGCGGCCCAAAGTTTTGCCGGTGGTCTCCATAAGCACGTTTGCCGAGGGTTTATACAAAGCCTCTTTGGGTTCCTCGGTAACGACCCCCATAAGGCAACCCCCTCGATTTTCCAGGCGCAGGTGCTTGCCTCCGGGACAGATGTAAGCGGTACCGCCTTTCAAGCGCTCGACGGATTCCGCCTCTTTCACGGTGAGCGCACACTGGGAGTTCAATCTCTCGGCAAAGGGACCGGTGAAGGCCGCGGGCATATGTTGCGCGATAAGAATGGGCGCGGGGAAATCCGCCGGCAGAGCGGAAAGCACTTTCTGTACAGCGGGAGGACCGCCGGTGGAAACGCCTATGGAAACAATCTCACAGGAAACGCGATCGCCTGTCTGGAGCGGAGGCGCCGGCGCAAGCGCGCACTCCTTGGGGTGGGACTTGCCGCGATTGAACGCAAGACGCATAAACGCCTTGCGCCTGGCCAGCGCTTTGACCTTCGCGCACAGTTCGCTCTCAAGACGGACCATATCCGGCATGGCCGCTGAGCCGAACTTGGGGATAAAATCCAGAGCGCCCAGTTCCAGGGCTTTCAGCGTCGTGTACGCTCCCTCTTGAGTGAGGGAACTCACCATGATTACAGGAAAGGGTTTTTCCTCCATGATGCGCTGCAAGGCGGTTAAACCGTCCATACGGGGCATTTCGACATCCATCGTAATGACGTCGGGATCAAATTTGCGCGCCAGTTCAATGCTCTCTTCACCATTGGAAGCTGAGGCAACTACCTTGATGTCAGCATCTTTTTCCAGGAGGGCAATCAGCGATCGCCGCACGAAGGCGGAGTCATCCACAACAAGAACTTTAATCACGCAACACTCCTTACTGCTCTCCATTGTATCTTCAGTAGTATTCCGCAACTCCGCGCCCGCTTTTGCAGACTGCGGAGTTCCTCAACACACGGGCAAGGCGGGAAAAACCATAAAGGAAACCGCCGGACAAAACGCCGCCAGGAACGCCCGCGCGCCGCACAACCCTGTATCGCCTCTTGTAGTATGGCATGGAAACGGGAAAGGCACAACGCTTCTTTCCTGAATGGCATTCTATTTTTTTCTTTAAAAAAATCCATCACGGCAAGCATCTGAATCGCCGTTGCCTGTTGCGCGCATGTATGCGTATGCATGTCGGCCACAAAAATTTTTCTTGCAAGATACCGCCTCTTAGCGTATGAGAAGCCCGTTCCATACAATAACGGGATGTGGCTCAGCCTGGCTAGAGCGCTGCGTTCGGGACGCAGAGGCCGGAGGTTCGAATCCTCTCATCCCGACCAGAATTTCAGAAAATCCTTGTATAATCAATAGATTGCACAAGGATTTTTTGCATTATACCGCCTCTTCATATTCGGATATTATCGGATAAAGGGGATTTCTCCCCCAAGCCGTAGTGAACTTTTTTCGCGCACATGACGTTCTCTTGTGGAGGCCGTCAGGCGGCGCTATGTTGGGGCGCGTGGCCCGCAGAAAATATCAGATGGTGTCCTGAGTCATACATTCGCATTAAAAATCAGGACACTAGTATCTAATTGCAAAAATTACAAGTATATTTTTGCAGGATCGTCGGCTGAAAAACATAGTTTTCAGCCGACTTACGCCGCCTTCGGCGGCGCAAAACCCTCCAGGGTTTTTCTAGTGTTTACTTTTGCAAGTAAACACTAGTTGATCAGTCCGGCGGTATAAAGGGTGTTGACGGTATGTCGTTTATAAGTAATAGTCGCTTCATGTACGAAATACGCCATTATTCCATATGGATGATGCTGGCCATGACCTTTTTGCCGAATGGCGCGAGGAGTTGCGTGGATGCCAACGATTAGATTTGGTCCGCTTTTTGCTTCTCTCTCTCTCTCTCTCTCTCTCTCTCTCTCTTAACATATTTATATAACACGTTTTTATCAAATAACTGCGCGGTTTTGCCTTGTCTATTCGGCCCTGTTTCCTTCGGGAACGGGGCCGTTTCGGCGTTTTAGCCGAAGACATAAACATGCAACAAGGATGGATGTTATGAAAAAGCGAATATTGTTCACATGCTTGTTCAGTCTATTTTTCTATCTGTCGGTTATGGGCATTGTCCACGCGGCGGACGAGAGCATAGCCGAGGTTTTGACCATGGTTCCAGGAGCGAGCCTGACGCGCGACGGGAAGAATCTGCCTCTGAAACAGTTCGCCAAACTTCGCGTATCCGATACGATCAGCACGAATGCCACGGGCAGGGCGCGCATCCTCTTCAATGACGACAGCACGGTGGATCTGGGCGCGAATACCAGCCTGGACATGCGCGACTTCGCGGATAGCGGGGCAAGATCCGTATGCGACCTTCACCTGTTGCAAGGCGTCGCCCGCGTCATTACAGGCAAGATCGTGGAGCGGAATCCCGGTGGTTTTGCCGTCAGCACTCCCGAAGGCACTATCGGGATTCGTGGCACCATTCTCAGCGTGCGCACGGGTAAGGGGATAACCACAGTCTATGTGGAGAACACCACCCGCGCGGTATACGTCAACAATATCAATGTACCGGGAGGACAAAAGCTCACCATCCCGTCCGATTCAATCCGACCTGAACCGATTCTGCCGCAAGATCGTCGGAATCTTGGCCGGGATCTGGCCTTTCGCGGGGGGGCGGGCGTGGCTGCCGCCGCGCCTGAACCATACCAGGACAGCGGACGCCCTGAAGAACAACTGCGCGGCGGGACCACACATCTGGTGGCGGAAAGAAATCTGATCCCGCCGGACACATCTCTGGCGGATGTTTCCATACCCACTCAGAGTTTGGGCGATTCCCTCATCGCCGGTCTGACGGCCTCCGTATCCGGCACGCTGTCCTCAGCGATGTCCGGCAACTCTTTTTCCGGAAATTTCGGATTTTCCGTCGCTCTGGCCACTGGAAGCATTTCCGGGGCAACCTTGACAGGCATGGGCGTTTCAAGCGGCCCATATTCAGGCAACTTTACCATCAACTATCACGGCGGCACAGGTTCCCTGATTCCTATCGGCGGCAGTACATTCGCCGTTATGGGCAATTATGCCGCCGGAGCGGGCACTACCACCACCTTCATTCCCATGGCCGCGACCAGCATCCTGAAAACCGACATGGACATCACGACCGTTCCGAACGGGGGGAGCGTTACCGTCCTTTATAGCATCGTAGACAGCTCTAATATGACATTTGATCACGGCGCCGGCGCCGGCACACTCACAAAATAACGCATACGCGTCATCAAGGATATAGCCATGATCGAGCGTTCCCTGTCCGCTATTCTTTTCGCTGTCAGTCTGCTTCTTGTGACCTGCCCCGCCTTTGCCGCAAGCAATGAACCCGATCGGCGCATCGCCGCGGACTCGGCCAAAGCCGAAGCCGCCGCCCTGCTGGACAATGGAGAAGCCACCGCCGCCTATGATCTCTACATGCGCCTTTGGCGCGAAGCTCCGGACGACGATGCCGTGAACCTGGGGCTGGCCCGGGCCGCGACCAAGGCGAAGCGTTTCAATCTGGCCGTTATAGCCTACGAAACCCTGCTGGAAAAATATCCGAAAGAAGCCGGACTGTACGGCGAACTTGCCCATGTTTACATGCTCCTGGGCGACCGGGAGAGCGCCGAGCGTTGCGCGTCCATGATGCGTTCCCTGGCCGGAGGCGCTTCGGAGGAAACTTCCCGTACTCTGGACATTCTTGAAGAGCGGTACAGTCTTCTTCAGATGCATGGAACCGTCCGGGCCGGTGTTCTGTATGATTCCAACGCCAACCAGGGGCCGCGTTCCGAAACCATGGATCTCGGCGACTGGCGGGTAACGGTGGAGAACGCCAAAGAAAAGGAGAGCTTCGGCGCATACTTCGGGGCTGATCTGGATTTCGCCCGGCGTTTTTACCGGGAGAGTCCCTGGCATCTGGTGGGTGACGCGCGGGCCTTTTGGCGTGGTAACGCGGACAGCAGGCTGGACGATCTCCACAGCCGGGAATCGCAATGGGGGCGCGGAGCCTTCGGGCTGCGGCATATGACCTCCAGCACCCTGACGGACGTGCGCCTTAAGGGCGAAATCTTTGATTATGAATTGTACCAGAACGTGTCCGCCTTCGGCCCGGAAGGCACCTTTCTTTGGGCGGCGACTCCCGCCTTTCACCTGATCACCAAGGGAGGCATCGACAAACGCGTGTATTCCCGCGATTCCGACCGAAACGGCGTATACGGTTGGATCGGTGAATACGCCCGGTTCTTTTTCGGCGCGGACAATCATGAATTTCTCGCCGGCGGGCGCTTCCTTGCCGCTTCCGCCGACAGAAGCGATTACAACTATGACGGTTGGGAGGTAAGCGCCCGTTTTCTCTTCAAGCTGCCTTACGGGTTCGAGCTTGCCCCCTTTGCGGCCTATACAGGGGAAAATTACCACGGCCCGGCCACCGCGCTGGAGACGAAAAACCGCGAGGACAAACGCCTGCGCCTGGGCTACGGCCTTACATACCGCATCAATGAGTCCTGGTCGCTGGAAACCAGGTACCAGTACAGCACAAACGACTCCACCAGCAACCTTTATGACTACAGGCAGCATTATGTCAGCGCCGGGGTCGCCTGGAGTTTCTGAAAACAGTCGCCCGGGGGAAACAGTGAGCGTCTCCCGCGGGTAAAGCATGGCCTAGCACGGCCATGTCAGGCTCAGCGTTGTCCGGCGGCGTGAGCGTCGGCTCGCGCGCACGAGGAGCAGGCGAAACGTGTTTTCACCGAGGGCGACGAGCGCAACGTTTCCAGGTTAACCTGCATCTGGGGAACGGAGAAAATTTCGGCGGTAGCGTTCGTACTCGCTGAACAGGCAACCGCAGTACTGCTGGCGATATATCCTCCAGGCTTTGGAAAGACGTATGCCCTCCTGCCAAAAGACGCGAAAATCCTCATACACGAAACGCGGACCGACGGAGGCGGCGACAATTTCCCCAAGTTTCCGAATGTGATCGTGTTTCTGATGACGAGAATAGAGCAACGATGAGGTAAAGCCGTCAAAACCCCAGGCAAGCGCCAACTCGGCGGTCTTTTGCAAACGCACGCGACAGCAGAACAGGCAACGCGCGGATTCCCGTCCGGCGACAGCCCTCAGCCAGGGAGCGGGATCAACGGCCGGCGGCAGCGCGTCGGCGTATTCGTCCGGCTGTTCCGTCCTGGCAGGCAGCCATGGGTCGCGCCATTCCTGTTCCTCTTTCGGCAGCGCATCGGCAAAGCGTAACGGAATACGCAGACGTTCGGCCGCAAGCGATACCCCTTCGCGCCGGAGCATATATTCTCCCAAGGGCTGGATGTTGGGGTTGAAAAACAGCCCCTCGAGTTCATGCCCCTGAGACAGGAGGCGTTGCAGGACCGTAATCCCGCAAGGCCCGCAGCAAATATGGACAAGGATACGCACCGGCGCGATCCGCCTGTCATTTATGAAGATCGTCGGCTAAGGACATGTGTATGTCGATGCGTATGCCGGAACTTTGCTCCATTTCCAGAAGCCGCTGCCGTTTATTATTAAGCAGGTGTAAGGCCAGGGCTTGATCTGCCTGGTACATGATTTCGCTCTGATTTTGCGTTTGAGCGTTGCGCAGGGTACGGTGGATATCGCGCAGGGCGCGCTGGCTCCTCCATTCCATATTGCGCCTGACGCCCGTGCCGTTGCAGCAGGGACAAGATTCGGTGCTGACGGAGATGGCGGAAGAGCCGAGACGCTGCCGGACTATTTCCATCATGCCGAACGGGCCGATTTTCCCGACGTCATAACGGGCGCGATCTATTTTCATGCCGTTGCGCAAGGTTTTTTCCACTTCCCGCCAGTGGTTTTTATCCCGCATTTCAATAAAATCCACCACTATCTGTCCGCCAATGTCACGCAGGCGCAGTTGCAGGGGAATCATTCGGGCCGCTTCTATATTGGTACGGTACGCCATGTCCTCGAAATTGCTCTTGCCGCCGCTGCGGCCGGAGTTAATGTCGATGGCGGTGAGCGCTTCGGTGGGATCGATGACAAGGCGGCCCCCGGAGGGCAGCGAAACTTCGCGCGAGTGTATCTGATCAAGTTGGCGCTGCAAATTGAAACGCTCAAAGAGAGAGGATGACGCCTCCTTATGGACGCGCACGAGATTCTGTTTTCGCGGGAACAAGGTTTCGGCGACTTCGGCAATGGAACCGGCGGCAGCGTCATCGTCAACCCAGACTTCACCCACGGCCTCAGTGAGATAATCGCGTACAGCCCGGGCAATCAAATCCTCTTCCTGATAAATGAGAGACGGAGCTTTTTCCGCAGTACCCCGGGCGCGCACATCCTTCCACGTGCGTTTAAGGTATTGCAAATCCCGTTGCAGGCTGGTCTTGCTGGCGCCCATGCTCACCGTACGCACAATCACGCCGAGGCCGGAACCGGGGTTCAGGCCTTCAAGCAATTCGCGCAGTCGCGCCCGTTCGTGTTCGTTTTCCACCTTGCGGGAAACACCGATTTGTTCCCGGCCGGGAGTGAGAACAAGAAAGCGGCCGGGCATGGAGAGGTAGGTGGTGAGAAAAGCCCCTTTTGTGCCCGCGGGTTCCTTGACCACCTGCACGAGCACTTCCTGCCCCGGTTTAATCACCTTCTGAATAGGCGGATACTTGCGGCCTTTATTGTCGTCATGCGCGCTTACGTAATATTCCGGGTGTATTTCGTCGATTTGCAGAAAACCGTTTTTAGCCGCTCCATAACTGACGAAAGCCGCCTGGAGATTGGGATCGACGTTATGGACCACGGACTTGTAAATGTTGCCCTTGGTTTTGGCCTGGTGCAGCATTTCCACGTAATATTCCTGCACGTGACCTTCTTCGGTAATAACCACTTCCACCTGTTCTTCCGGCAGGATACTCACAAACATCTTACGGCGCGGCATTTTGGAGTGGGAGACTTCTTGCGCGTCTTCACCGTCGGGACTTCCATCCTTTGCCCGCATGGCGGGCGCCTCCCGATCCCCGGCGTCTCCGTCGCCGCCTTGTTCCTCATCCTCAACACTCCATTGCGGGAATTCCTCTTCGTGTATTGCAGGGGAGACGGGAAGTTCATCGAAAGAGCGGGAGGCATCACCCTCTTCCGGACTGTCCGGCGCGTCCGTTGCCGAAACAGAGGCTTTTCTCCGGCCCCGTCCCCGGCGGGAACGATTGCGGCGTTTTTTCTCTCCGGCGTGCTCATCAGCCGCGCCACCCGTCTGAGATGTGTCACCTTTATCCTTTTCAGCCTGTTCGTAATCGACGACAGCGGGCTGCGTACGGAAAAAATCTTCAGGCGAGGCATCCCCGAAGGAGGAAGGAAAATCCGAGGGAGGGGAAGTGACGTCCGGCAATTCTTCGGAAGCGGATACAAGGGTGACGTATGGCGTCACGGGGGAAATAGAGATCCCGGCATCCGGATATTTCGCCGTTGCCGCGCCCGCATCGTTTAAAAGCGGCGGAGGATCAGCAAGGGCGGCGGGTACCGGGGTCGTCTGCTGTTCTCGCTTGCCCCTGTTACGGGAGGAGCGCGTCCTGCCGGACGGGCGTTTTGCGGCGGAAGGATCATCAAAAGAGGGAACCGGGATGCCCGCTTCAGCTATAGCGGGAATTTTTTCTCCGGCCGCCGCGGGAGGAGGGCCTGAAACGGCGCTGTCCTTCGCGGCGGCTTGTTCTTCCGTCCGGGCAAGGACTTTCTGACGTGTGGATCCTCCTGTCCGGGCGGTGCCTTTACGTGTGCCCGCCCGTCCGGATGTTGCCGAGACGGCATCGCGCGGAAGGGGTTCCCCTGCTTCAGCGGGATCTTGTATCGCCACCGGATTGTCCTGTAGTAAACGTGATTTTTGAGTATTTCTTTTCGCTTTGGGTGAAGCGTTGCCGGCAACGCCGGGTATTTGCTCCGGCATATCGCCGCCGGACAGGAGAAGCTCTGCCTGTTCAGCGGACACTACCCGAATGGGGGGCTCTTCATGCGGCGACGACTTGGCGCGCATAGCTCCGCCGGGTTCTTCTTCCGGTTGCGCTTTGATCTTCGGGGAGGCGCGTTTGCTCCCTTCGCGCGGAGAAGAAAGGGGATCGCGCTTTTTTGAAGAGGCGGCAACGGCGTTGCCGCGACGGGGGGAAGCGGAGGACGAGGGCGGGGGAGTCGGCTCTTCTCCAGGCATGCGGGAAAAATCGGCAATATAGGGATATTCGGCGGCGGGAGCGCCGTCGGATGGGCTGCTCACGGAATCCTTCTGATCAGTCATACGGTTCCTCAAAAAATAAAAAGGGGAAATCGGGCTCACGGCCCGGCGCAACAGCACTCTTCAGCCTTGACTACCCAGGCGGAAAGGTTCCGGATTTGCGCTGCATAAAGCCATCGTGAGACCGTTACACGCTACGCCGCGTTTATCTTGGGGAGAGCCTCAATCCTGTGGTCAGGACATCCGGAGGGTCTCGTCCATCGAAAAAGCAAAAAGTCACTGTGCAACAGACTCATTGTGCGAAAAAGGAGGGATGTGCGGCGGCGGGCGGAAAGAAAGGCGCACCCTGTCGGCTGTGAAGCTGATAATGCGGGAAGCGAAGGTCTACCGGTAAAAACGACCATGCCGGAAAAACGCGGACCAAAGACGCGCGGCGCATTCGGGATACCGCAAAGCCGGGATGCCGATGGAAATCGCACGCTTTGCCTGTGAAGCACTATGGCTGAAATACGGAACCGCAAGCGCGGGAAGGGAGGAGCGTTCCACCTGCCCGGACGGCGGATGCCGCGAGGCTCGTTGTCTCTGCCGTTTATAGACGGATCAGACTCCGCTTTTTTTATTTCTGCCAAGCATGCTTCCGTAAGCACTCGCTTTTTACTGACGGCCCGGGCGTTTTTCGTATACAAACAATACCGCAAACGCGGCTCCCTAACAAAAGAGCTTTGCTCCCGGAGTAGAAAGCAACGGAGGAAAACAGTCCGGACAGAAACAAACTTTCGCTCCCGGCGCATCCGCGCGGAGATCTTTTTTCGCAAAATTTTTATGAAAAAGCAGGGACACGCTTTTCCACATCACAGGGGTCATCGCAAAAAAACGTCCCATACCCGATAACGCGATGCGTGATAAAAACCTTTTTTCCCTAAAATAGCAAGTATATCCTTATGTCTCGGAATTCTCATCAGAACTTCCTTTGTGGCATGAGAGCCCGGCCGAAAGGCCATATAGCCCCGACCCCGCCATGAAGGGCTTCGCTACCTCATTTGGATAGTGAATTATGAAATGACTTCTAATCAATGCCGATGGCTTGGCTGACCTTCTTGATAATCTTTTTGGCCTTATTAATGGTCTTTGCGCCGTCTATTTCGGCAAATTCCCGCAAAAGTTCCTCTTGGCGGGCGGTAAGCCGCGTGGGAATCCTCACCTTCACTTCCACGAGCAAATCCCCACTGGTCTGGCGACCGGGGAAAGGCAGCCCCTTGCCGGTGATACGAAAAATTTCGCCGCCTTGTGTACCTTTGGGCACTTCCATCATAATAGGCTCGTCAAGAGTCGGGACCTCCAACTTATCGCCGAGAGCGGCCTGGACAAAGGAAATTTCGCGGGAAACCAGCAAATTCTGGCCTTCACGGGTGAATGTATCATCATTCTCTACCTGGAGGACGACGTAGAGATCCCCGTTAGGGCCTCCGTTAATGCCTCCTTCGCCTTCGCCGCGCACACGCAGGCGGTTGCCCGTATCCACGCCGGCCGGGATGCTCACGGAAAGCTCACGCACCTCGTGAATGCTGCCGCGTCCTTTACAACGCGGGCAAGGTGAGGCAATAACCTCACCGGCACCCTGACAGCTCGGGCAGGGAACACTAAGCTGGAAAAAGCCCTGATTATGCCGCACCTGCCCTACGCCGCCGCATGTGCGACAACTTTCCGGACTGGTTCCCGGCGCGGCGCGAGACCCTTTACATTCCGGACAAACGGCGTTGCGGGGAATCTTGATGGTGACATTGTCGCCTTTGGCTGCTTGACGAAACGAGATTCCAAGGTTGTAGCGAAGATCGGCACCCTGTTGCGGACGATTACGCCTGCCGCGCGCTCCACCGCCCATGCTGAAACCAAAAAGATTGCCGAAAATATCGCCGAAATGCGAAAAGATATCTTCGCTGTTCTGAAAACCGTTTTGCTGGCCCATGCCGGCATGCCCGAAACGATCATAGCGGGCACGCTTAGTCTCGTCGCGCAATACATCGTAAGCTTCGGCCGCTTCTTTAAATTTCGCCTCAGCCGCGGCGTCACCGGGATTTCTATCCGGATGGTGCTGCATGGCCATCTTCCGGTAAGCTCTTTTAATCTCTTCGCCGGAAGCATTGCGATCGACATTCAGGATTTCGTAATAGTCGCGCTGACTCATAGTTGCAAAATCAATCGATTTTAGAAGGATCTATCGGAGAGTCAGGGGCCGTATAATAGTTCAAATCATCAGGAAGAATTTTAGCGGCCGCTATTTCTCTCAAGGCTGTCACCACTTCCCTGTTACGCGAGTCCACAAGGGCGGGGTAGCCTTCGCGATACTGATGCACACGTTTGATGGTCATCTGAACAAGCAGAAAACGGTTGTTCACCCGTTCCTGGCAGTCTTCAACAGTAATTCTGGCCATGGGGCCTCCTGGCTATACCGGTAACATGAGACGCAATGCGGGGAAAAATCGAACACAACCGCAAAGTATATATATCGAGCCCGTTTGCTGTCAAGAGAAGCTTCTCTTATCTGCCGCGTCTTATGCAATTGCCATATACGCGTCGCGTCCGGCAATTGCTATGTGGAGACGCCTATGCCACGCGCCTTGATAAGGGCCATGGCTTTTTGGGCAAGAATGGTAACCTCCGGCTTGGAAATTTGCTCATCCGCGCCCACGGAAAGGCCCTTATGGCGCAACTTGTCGGTAATCAGCGATGAAAACAGGAGTACGGGCAAACACTTAAGCACAGGGTCATCTTTAATACGCTTGCACAAATTATGCCCGTCCATTTGCGGCATTTCGATGTCCGACACCACGCACTGCACATAATTAGCAACCGGAAGATTTTCTTCAAGGGACTTTTTCTTGATTTCTTCCAGGCGTTCCCAGGCGTCACGCCCGTTATTGACGGCTTCAACTTCAAAATTAGCCCGTTGCAGCAAATCTTTGAGCATCTCCCGGATAACGGTGGAGTCATCCGCTACCAAAGCGCGATAGCGCGCTCCCGACTGCCAGTCGATGGCCTCGTCAAGATGAAGGGCCAGACGCGGATTAAGGGCGCTGACGATACGCTCAAGATCAAGCAGAAAGATAATTCGCCCTTCCAGCTTGACGACGCCGGTGATGGTATTGCGGGTCAGAGCGGAAACATACGCGTTGGGGGGGTCCACTTCCTCCCAGCTTATGCGGTGGATGCGGTTGACGCCGGAAACCATAAAAGCGGTGGTCACATTATTGAATTCCGTGACGATAACCTTAGCGCTATCGGACAGTTCACGCTTCTTGCCGAGCCAAAGGGCAAGATCCACCAGCGGAATAATCTGCGAACGGAGATTAAAGGCGCCGAGCACGGATTTGTCCCGTACCTCGGGAAGCTCCGTAACCTTGGGCAGACGGATTATTTCAAGCACCTTTGCTACATTAACGCCGTAAAACCCTTTATAGGGAGTAATCCCGTCCGGTTCCAACTCGTCGATATGGAATTCCACGATTTCAAGTTCATTGGTTCCCGCTTCCAACAATATATTGCTCTGGGTCATGACAACTCCATAGATTGCGGCAGCGCGGATCTCCGCCGCCCGTTCACTCATGCGCGGCGTAAAATATTTTCGCCGCGCATTGAGTAAATCATTTTAGATCTTTTCAGTCAATACGCCAGTCCGTGTCTTCAGTCCATGTTACCGTATTGACTCTGAATTGTTCTATATGCTTTCCAGATACGCCTGCATGGCATGTATGTGTTTTTCCGGCGTGGATGCGCCCGCCGTCAAGCCGACAAGAGCAATGCCGGCAAAAGTCCCGGCGGCAAGCTTTGGCGTGATGTCATTTGCCTGTTCCACATGTATAGTGACTAAGCCGTTGGCGCGGGCCACTTCCGCCAGACGACGGGTATTGCCGCTGTTCAGGCCCCCGACAACGACCATGGCCTGAACTTTGCCCGCCAGATCAATGACCTCCTGCTGTCTGTCGCGCGTTGCGTCGCATATGGTGTTGAGCGTGGACACGGTTCGCCCCAGGCGTTTCCGCAAATATTTCCCAGCCTGCAAAAACAATCCTCTATCTTGCGTGGTCTGCGCGGCGAGAAAATACATCCGTCCCGCTTCAAGCGGAAGATCGGCAAGTTCCCGCAAATCGCCGAATACCATGGCCCTGTTCCCGGCGTAGCTTAAAAGCCCCCGGACCTCGGGGTGATCTTTCTCTCCGAACAGCAACAGAAAGCCTCCTTTGGCATGCTCGTTGCCGATGGACACCTGGGCTTTTTTCACTTTGGGACAAGTGGCGTCTATAAGAGTCGCGCCGGAAGCCATGAGCCGCGCCTCCACATCACGTGGTATGCCGTGAGCCCGAATCACCACCCGGTCGCCGGGGCCTACGCCGCGGCAGTCCTCTTCGCATATCACTCCCCGTTCGATATATTCCTGCATCACCAGCGGATTATGGATAATCGGTCCGAGGGTAATCAGCCTGCCTTGCCGCGCAAAGACGTGATACGGCTTTTTCTCCGCCTTGCGCTCTCCGCCGGCGCGATCCAATTCCAAATCAAGCCGCCGGAGCGCCAAACTCACTCCCAGACAAAAGCCCGCGGAGCGGGCGCGAACAACCTGCATGACGAATTCTCCCGTAACACGATGCCCCGGGGCATCGCCGCTTTACCTCGTGATACACGATAGCGCGAGAACGCCTGTTCGGCCCCGTTTATGCCGCGCCGTCAGGCCCCTCGCCTGTATCGTTGCAAAAACGACGTATAATATCGCTGAATTCATCCCAATTCCTGCAACGGGCAAGCGCCGGACGCAGACGCTTCACGCCGGGCAGATGGCGCGTGTAGCGCGGAACAACCGCGCGCATTTTCAACAAGGCGGGAGAATGCCCCCGCTTTCCCGGGGTCAGCTCGCAGGCCAGCGCGGCGTGCCTGAGAATGAGGGATAAAAGCTCTTCCCGATCCGGAAATTCTCCCGCGTGTCCGCTCCATTCCCTTACAAATCCGCCGGGTTCCCCCTCCTTTCCGGCTCCGCGCCGGATCTCCGGCAAAGCCTTTTCCCGCGCACCGCCGGGAGATGTCTGCTCTTCCTCCCTGAAGCGATGCCTCCATTCCAGATCATTTCCGTCTTCAATCGAAGCGTCGTTCTCGCGCCGCTTCTCAGCGAAAAGCGAAGGCTGTGCCGCCGAAGCGCGGTACAGGGAATGATAGCGACGGAATATGGCCGGATTCGTCATAGCGCCGCGCGCGAACATCACGCCGCTCACTCCGGTGGACAAACAGCGTAAAGCGTCTTTCGCCCTGAACAGATCGCCGCTGGCCAACACCGGAATACTCACGGCCCGAACCAGTTTTTCCCAGGCTTCCGTATCGGCCTCGCCGCTGAACCCCTGCCGGGCGTAGCGAGGATGCAGGGTAATCCAGGCCGCGCCGGCATCTTCCAGGGCTTTGGCTAAATCAATATAGACCGGCGAGACCGCGTCCCAACCCAGACGGAGCTTGCACCCAGCCCTTCCGGGACCGGCGGAACGAAATACGGCGGCAGCGGCGGCGACGGCACGGGCGGGTTCGCGCAACAAAGCCGCGCCGGCACCGGTTTTTGTCACTTTGGGCACCGGGCAGCCCATATTCAGATCAAACCAGCAAAATCCCCTGCCGCACAGCAGTTCCGTCGCTTCCGTCAAAAATTCCGGCTCCGCCCCGAAAAGCTGGACAACCAGAGGAGAATCTTCCGGGCAGGTCGCCAGCAAATCATCCGTACTCCCGCTATGCCCGTCGCGTGCCTTTTTGTTGTTCCGCACGCCGTAAACAACGCCTTTGGCGCTGATCATCTCTGTGCAGGCCACGGCCGCACCCTGCTCCCTACAGAGCAGACGAAAGGGCAAGTCGGAAAAACCCGCCAGGGGAGCGAGCCAGGGAGTTTCGGGAGAGATGGGGAGAAAGGGCATCATCATATGCGATTGTTAAGGAAACGCTGAATAATGAAGTCAAGCAGCCTTTATTATTCAGCGGGGCAGCAAAAAACCGTCAAAGTCGCTGCATTTGAGCTGAAATTCTTCTATTTTCTTCATTTTGCGCCCCTTTTCCAAAAAAAAGCGCGCGTATCCTCAGGCCGGCAGTGGCCTGCCGGCCCGGATGCGCATCAAGAGCTTCGCGCTGGTGAACAGCATATGCAACCGATGCGTATTTTTGGCCAGGCCACGGTACACGGTCTTACTATATATCCGAAGAAGCGCTTGATAATCAGAAACGGGTGTTCAACCTTGGAACGGATCGAGGACTTGCGCCGCTCGATCCGCTTTTCGTAGTCGGGCAAATGATTCGGAGCCTTCCGTACG
>JAITHT010000077.1 GCA_031279825.1 Desulfovibrio sp.
TGCGTATAAAGAAAACGGAGATACCAGGGAGGCGAAAAAGAAAGGCGTACCTTGGCTCGGGAAAAGCCCACTACCCACCGACAGCGCGGTAGTTGCTGGAAATCTACAATAACGTCAAAAGAAACGGCGGCGACGTGACGGTAGAAAACCAGCTCATGCACAAGCGAAGGCAAAGCTTTTTTATCCAGCGGCCATATTTTGTGGATATGTGGATTACCTTGCAGCATAGGAACACATTTTTTTTCCGTAAATGCGTGGATTTCCGCAGTTGGATAATGCCGTGCCAACAATTCCAACGAAGGCGTCGCCAAAAGAACATCGCCTATTTGCCTGAGTTGGCAAATCAAGATTCGACGCACAGCCTCCGGCGGCACAATAACTGCCGACCGCATCCCGTTCGCCTTTGAACCGATCTTACCGACCGTATCAGAAAATATACGCATGTGGGATTCTGTACACATGGCGCTATTCCTGCAAATTACGCACCCTATCAGCAAGTTGCAGGCAGAGATCTGCCATATTCAAGGTATAGAGATGAATACCGGGCGCACCGCCGTCAAGAAGGGCTTTTATCTGTTTGGCGGCATAAACAAGACCCAGTTCTCTGACAGCGGCTTGCCCTCCCTCGCGATCCGCCTTCTCAAGATCCAAAAAAAATTTGGCCGGCATGCTGCATGCGCTCAAACTCAGGACACGGCGTAAGGATTCCATACTCTGGATGGGCAATACTCCGGGCACTATAGGTTTGGTTACGCCTAACAAACGCATCTGTTCAACATATTCAAAATATTCCCGGGGATCAAAAAAAAGCTGCGTAATGCAAAAATCGCTGCCCGCATTCAATTTATTTGCCGTAGCCCGCCTGTCCGCTGCAAACGACGGAGACTCCGCATGAGGAGTAAGATAGCCGGCTACACCGATTCCCAAAAAAGGAAATTTTCTATGAATAAAGCTGACCAGATCAGAGGCATAGGAAAATTCGCATGCATCCCAAACAATCATTTTATCCTTGGGAGGATCTCCACGCAAGGCGAGAACATTATATACTCCGGCATCAGCAAGCTTGTGCAGATACGCCGTGAGAGACTCCGTCAGGGCGCCGACGCACGTCAAATGCGCCATGGGACAGTATCCCTCATGGGCAAACAGCGTGGTAATTTCAAGGGTGTTCTCCTGGCTGTGGCCGCCGGCGCCATAGGTTACCGATACGAAAAGCGGATCCAAGGTTCGCAATTTTTCTGCTGTTTGAAAAAAACGCGGCCACTGGGAACGATCTTTGGGCGGAAAAAACTCCAAAGAATAAAAAGGTCCACTGTTTCGAATCCTATCAATAATTTTCATGGTGACTCACTTGCGGAGCATCGTTATCATACGGAAAATTTTCAGAATAGTCAGGATGACACAGGTCAGGTAAAACTCTGAAGCGGGCTATCTCCGTTCTCTGAGCGAATGGAGCCAGAAACCATGCCTGTGCGCGGATATAAACGCCACTATGTATCTGGCGGACAATGTAACCAGCACTGGATACATGCGCAATGGCGAAATCCTGAATAGCAGCAAAAAAGGGAAAAAAAGGGAATAAGTTTTTTGTACGCAAATCGAGAAATTACAGCTTACATGGAGTGCTCCCATAAGGCCAATCAGGCCAAGCACCCTCAAGCGTCGTTCTGAATACAGCGTCCAGATCCGCTTTTTGCCGTTCCGCTGCCAGGGGCGGTGCCTCCCGTTCCAGGCGGTCCCATTCGCCGCGTACAAAAGCCTCTGTCAGCGGAGGCGGCGTAAATCCATCGCTCTCGCCACCTTGACGTTTGGCGTTCACCAGAGCATCCAGTTCTTTTCGCAAGGCGGCCTCGGTGATGACGCCATCCATCAGCAGGTCCGAACGCATGGGCGGCACCCCTTTGCCCAGCTCAATCCAGCGCATGGCGAGCAAGGGCCGCAGCAGGTAGAGCCACGCCTTGATGGATGATTTCTTTTCCCAATAGCGTACCCGGCTTTTTTCCATCAGGCTGCGGTAATGGTGCCAGGTCCGTATGGGGGACGTGCAGGAAGGCGCGAAATTTCGAAGGAGTGCGGCCAGTTGCCCGACTTCCCGATATACACACGGGGAACTGAGCCATTCAAGAAGGGGCGGATTGGACAGGTGAAACAGCTTGAGAGCTTTGCGCAGTTCCCAGCCGTTGATGTCCAGTTCACCTACCGGCATCATCTCAATACCCAGTTCCAGGACGTCGCGTTTTTCTTCCGGGGCAACGCCAAGGTACCATTCCGGTTCATGGACATAGATGAAGCGCACGTCAAAATCGGAATCATAGGAGGCGAATCCCCAGCCCCGGCTGCCCGATTCCACGGCATAGAGGATTTTTACGCCATGTTCCCGTTCAGCGGCGTCCAACTTGGCTTGTATGGCGTCCACTGTATCGGCGGGAATGGAAAACTCTTCGGCAAAGCGCGTGGTGTTGGCTGGTTCAGCGGTATGCGTTTTGCCTCCGTCATAGCAGGCCAGTACGCAGGATTCGGCAAAGCCGGCGTCGTATGTGCCGGCAAAAGGCGCGTTTTTTTGCAGCGCGTCCACAGCCGCAAGGCGTTCCAGAATGCGCGGTTCAATGTCCCGCCAGGGATATGCGCCCTGCTTGACGGCGATCAGTTCCTGCCGGTTCCGCAGAGGGAAGACGATTTTGCCGGTTTGCAGCAGTTCTTCCATTTGATCCAGGGCGCGCAGGGCGTGGGAAAGCGCCTTGAAATCCAGACCTTCGTTGCGCTCCGCCTCTTCGGCCCGCGCTCCATAGCGCCGCATGTCCGCTTCCACCCGGCGGGTCAGCTCCGCCATGCGGATCGTGCTTATATGCAGCTTGCCGCAAAGTTGCAGGGCGCGTTCGTTCTGAACAACGACAACAAAACAGAAGAGGTTGTCAGCACAGGCGGCGGCAAGCGCGTCCAGATGCGCTCCCAGGCGTTCATCTGGTCGCGGCTCCGGGCAATGCGTGGCCAGCCATGCCCGAACCGCCTTGATCGCGCCCACACGGGACCCTTTGATGCCGTATTTTTTTGCCTGCCCCAGGCTGTATTCGGCATAGGCCCGCCCTTTGCCGGTGTCCAGAAGCCGCAGGGGGCTCGCAAACACAGCGTCCAGCGCCGGATGCCGATACAGCGTGCAGGCATCGCGCGACGGCGCGAACAGAACGTCCAGAGCGCCGGTGTCGCCAGCCGGCAGAAGTTTCAGCAGCCAATGCTGCACAGACCACAGGTCTATGTCCACATCCCCGGCCAAGTTCCGGCGCTCACTACTGCCGGTGGAGAAATGCAGGCTCTTCGGCGCGTTATTCAGAATCAGGGATTCCCTGGAAGGCAGAAAAATACCCCGCGCATCGCAATCGGACTTGCCCGGCGTTTCCGTGCCGTACAGGGTGGAACCGAACAGGGTCAGGAAAAGCAGCGAGGCGCCGTGTTCATGACAAAGCGATTGGGCCTGTTCGAGCAGCATGGCGCGTTCAGCGGGGTTATCCTTTGGGCACATACAGAGCTGTATACTCCTGCGTACAGGCAAATTTATCCTGAACGCGCCTCGCTCTTTTGGCTTCTTTTTTGATAGCTTCGGTATACTCCCAATGGGTCATATTGCTGTGACCGCGTTTCCCGCCGCTGCCGCCTCCGGTTTTCTTGTCTTTGAGCGCCATAGATCACCCTTGCCTGACAGTTTCAGAGTGCATGCTGCTTGTGGCAGCCAATGGGATAATCGCGTCCAAGTCCGGGCATGTGTCCGCCGTGACCACGTCCAGATCATAGGCCATTTGCAGATTCAGCCAGAATTGCGGGCCTGTGCCGAGGAGTTTGCCCAGCCTCAAGGCGGTGTCGGCTGAAATATTGCGTTTGCCGGTCACAATCTGGCTGATGCGATTGGCAGGCACGTTAATGGCTCTGGCCAACTGCGCCGCGTTCATGTTCAGTTCATCCAGTTCGTCCCTCAGGATTTCTCCTGGATGTATGGGGGTATGAGGCATGAGACCTCCTCCGTTAATGATAATCCACAATTTCCACGTCACCAGACCCCGGCGCGCCGGGCGGCCATGTGAAGCATATTTTCCAGCGATCATTGACGCGGATGCTGAATTGCCCTTTGCGATCGCCGCGCAACGCTTCGAAACGATTACTTGGCAAAAGCATCAGGGCTTCAAGATGGTCTGCCGCATCAAGAATTCTGAGCCTTTTTTCAGCCTGCCTGCGGATTGCCGCCCAGGTCAGGACGTTTTCTCCCGCATACAGTCTTTCAACTCTCGGGTCTTTATAGTGTTGAATCATTCAGACTCCGTAAAATACACTTAGCAATAAATACGCAATACGTCAAGCGTATTTATAGGCAAAAGACAATCTGCCCGCCGGCATAAAAATGAATATCCCGCTGAAAATAATGACGCAAGATTACGCTCCGTTCTGAATCGTGATAGTATCAGCTACGTGCGCATGCTGCGAATGGGTAGTCTTCCCATTTTTGGAGGCAGACAAAGAAAAATCTTGACGAAAAGCTCTCGTTGCGCCACCTTTTCACTTTACAGCATATTACGCTTGATATGGCCGTATAGCGGCGGCCAACAGAGGTATTGCCCCGCAGATAGTTCCTGATGTCTAATTGCAAAAAAGACATAAACGATCTTTTGCGGATATTTTTGCTAAACCGTCGGCTGAAAAACCTGGTTTTTAACCGACTTGCGCCGCCTTCGGCGACGTAAAACCCTGCCGGGTTTTATGTGTTTGCCTTTACAGATAAACACTAGAGCAGATTAACCTTGAAACGTTGCACTCGCCGCCCTCGGCGAAAACAAGTTTCGCTTACTCCTCGTGCACGAGAGACGGCGCTTACGCTGCCGGTTGACAGAGTATTTTCAAAGTGAAAATGCCCTAGTGTGGTGTCTCAGAAATTTGCTTACAAATTTCTGAGAAGATCGCAAGCCGAAAAACGTGATTTTCGG
>JAITHT010000003.1 GCA_031279825.1 Desulfovibrio sp.
AAAACCCGAAGAGATAGTCAGCGACGCGCGCTTGTCTTCCATCGAATACCGCATCAACCGGCGGGCCGGAAGCGTACGGAAGGCTCCGAATCATTTGCCCGACTACGAAAAGCAAATCGAGCGGCGCAAGTCCTCGATCCGTTCCAAGGTTGAACACCCGTTTCTGATTATCAAGCGCTTCTTCGGATATAGTAAGACAGTTTACCGTGGCCTGTCCAAAAATACGCATCGGTTGCATATGCTGTTCACCAGCGCGAATCTCTTGATGCGCATCCGGGCCGGCAGGCCACTGCCTGCCTGAGGTCGCGGCAGAGCCAGACGACTTTGCCTATGACTCGAAAACTGTCGAGTTCATCGCCGTACAGCTCCATATCCGCATAAGCAGCGTTGTCCGCACGCAATACAAGGCGGTTCCCGCACGTTTCCACCCGCTTCAGGTAAATGGCGTCTTCAATGCCGACAGCCAGGATCGCCTCAGGACTGATGCGGGTGTTGCTTTGATCCACGAGCACCATGTCGCCGTCCTGAACACCCGGCTCCATACTGTCACCCACGACGTCCATAAAAACCATGGACTCGGGTCTGCCCATCCGGGCCAGTTGGCGGCGTGGAAAAAGATAGCTCGCCATCGGCAACGCTTCTACGGCGTAGGATCCTCCTCCCGCGCATACAAGCGCCCGGACTTTAGGGATATGGACGAGTTCCGGATCTTCCGCAGCGGGAGATAGCGTTCGGGCAGTTGGAGCATGTTTACGTTGCAAATGCTTGGCAACCGGCAGCGTAAGCGCCGGTTGCGCGCACGAGGAGCGGGCGAAACTTGTTTTCGCCGTCAACGACGAGTGCGGCGTTGCAAAGTTGATTTGCTCCGGAGACGGCATGCCGACGCCCTCGTGTCCACATGCGGGGGGGGGCTGTCTGGATGCCGGCTGCTGTGGGATGTGAGCCGCTCTCTGTTGCGGCGCGAGATACGGCAAGCCGGTACCGAATTCCAGCCAGTCAGGCGACAGGCCGTAACGTCTGGCAAGGGCGAGTAACCATTTTTGCGGTACAGCGTTGCGTCGTTTTGCTTGGGTAATGGCGGAACGGTTGAGTTCCAACGCTTCGGCAAGCGCTGTCTGCGTGTGGATGTCCGTGGCGCTTACGAGCCGTTTAAAGAAAGCGGTAAAGGCTATGACCATGGCGATCCCCTGTGTTCCGGTCTATCTCCATGTGTAAACAAAAGGCAAAAAAGTCAATCCGTTAGTGAATTGCTTCCTTGTACGCGTAGCCAGTCCAATGCTTCTTTGAGATCCAGGCTGCCTTCATAGAGGGCACGGCCGGTGATGGCTCCTTGAAGATTGCTTTCCAGGCTGAGAGGGTAGAGCTTTTGTAAGTCGGCAAGGTTAGCGACGCCGCCGGCGGCGATAACCGGTATGGGACTTTTTTTCGCAAGGTCGGTCAGCGTCTGAAGATTAACCCCGCTTTGCATGCCGTCGCGTTCAATATCCGTGTGTATGATAAATGCCGTCCCCTGTTCATGAAGACGAGGCAGGACATCGTCAATACACAGGCCGGAATCGGCCACCCATCCCTTGGTTTTTAATCTGTTCCCCTCTGTGTCAAGGGACACGCCGATTTTTCCCGGTAGAGCCGCACACATGCGCGCATAGTCTTCCGGATGTTCAAGCGCCAGCGTGCCGATGATGAGCCGCGTCACACCAGCGCGGCAGTACGCTTCGGCGCATTCCAGACTACGGATGCCCCCCCCCATTTGTACGGGAATGGAGAGAGAGGCGCACAGGCGGGCAATAAGGGGCAGATTAACGGGCTCGCCGGCAAAGGCACCGTCAAGATCCACAAGATGCAGCCATTGAGCTCCCAGGCATTGCCAATGCAGGGCCGCTTCCACGGGATCATCGGCAAAGACAGTTTCTTGGTCGCTTCGGCCTTTTTTCAGACGGACGCATCGCCCTCCCTTGATATCGACAGCGGGAAAGATAATCACAGGCCAAGTTCCTTGACGGCTTTTTCCATACCTTCCCTCGCCAGATCGTTTGCCGAGATCCATTTAGCGCTGCGTTTGAAGAATTTATCGGCTTCAAACAGATTACCCGTCAGGGCTGACTGCGTTTCGTCAAAGTGCGAACGGGAAATGAGGGATTCATTCCGGACGTCGAGAACAAAGATGTCCATGACAACCCTGGCCGGGGTCACTACTCCGAATGAGCCGCCGTCGCGTTCGCGCCATACGTACAACTGCGGCACTATCAGGAGGTCAACGCCCATGCAGCGGCCGATGGCTGCCCATGTGCGTAAGGCGCTTTGCTTGTTCTTTTTGTTCGTTCGTCTGTGGACAAGCTGCAAACAGCGCTGCGCGCTTTCTTTACTTCTGAAGGAGTTTTGGGATTTGTCCGCCAGAACTGAAGCCAGAACAGCATCCATGGCATTAAGCACTTTTTTGTCGATATGAGGCGAATTTTCATGCGCGTAGCCGGCGAGCATATCGGAAGCTGTGTTGGGCTGCGTGAAGTCGGCTACTCCCAATTTAAGAGAACCCACGGGTATGGGCGGTTGTTTAGGCGTGGAGGAGCATCCGGAGAAAAGCAGGCCGGTGACGAGGATGACGAGGAGCAGCGAAGCCGGGCGGCGTATATGCGGATGGGTAGGCATCAGTCAAGACTTCCTTTGGTGCTGAGGATAGAGGGACGGTTGCGGGTGACGGCCGCGCGCAGAGCAAGCCCCAGCCCTTTATATGCGGATTCCAACAGGTGATGGCCGTTGGCGCCGTATTCCAGAGTAATATGCAGATTCATTTTGCATCCGACGGCCAATGCTTTGAAGAATTCGCGCCACAAATCGCTTTCTTCTCCGCCTATCAGCGGAGGAAGCCGTTCCTGTCCGCGAAAGACAAGATAAGGTCTGCCGGAAAGGTCGACGCATACCTCGGCAATGGCCTCATCCATGGGTACTTTGGCAGAACCCGTACGAGCGATGCCTTTACGGTCCCCGAGGGCGGCATCAAGAGCCTGCCCGAGACAAAGCGCTGAATCCTCCACGCTGTGATGGGCGTCAACGTGCAGATCTCCTTCACATTGCAGAGAGAGATCAAAGCCCGCCCAAAAAGCCAGCAGGGAGAGCATGTGATCAAGCATACCGAATCCAGTGTGTATCTTTATATTCTGCATTCCGTCAAGGCTCAGGGTAAGGCTGACGTTTGTCTCCGTCGTCGTGCGCGTCAGTGTGGCGCGGCGCGGCGTAAGAATTTGTTTAGACATACTGTTTATCCTTTGGCATACCCGACTTCATTTATTGCGGGGTCGAATTCTCTTGGCCTGAGAGACTTGCAGGGACGTGATCGTCGTCTTCCCGTTATTTGTTTTGAACGGCATCCGCCTGCACGGCCTGTTCCGTTCTTTTTTTACCAAAGACAACCGCAATGATTATGCTGATTTCATAAAGCAGTATAAGCGGGCAGGCCATGAGGAGTTGCGACAGGACGTCCGGCGGGGTCAGAACGGCGGCTACGATGAAGTTGGCGAGAATAGCGTAGCGACGCGCCTTGCGCATCATGTCGGCGGTGATGATGCCGAGTCGCGACAGGAAAAAAACGAAGAGGGGCAGTTCAAACACCAGGCCGAAGGCGAACAGGAAGTGGAGCACGAAACTCAGTGTTTCATCAAGTCCTGGCATGGCTACAATGGGGTCCGTGCTGTAGCTCATGAAGAATTCAAACGCAAAGGGAAAAGTGACGAAATAGCAAAACAGGCCGCCGCAGATAAAGAAGAGGGAGGAAAAAAAGGCTATGGGCAGGATGTATATTTTTTCTTCTTTATACAGGCCGGGAGCCACGAAAGCCCAAATCTGGTAAAATATCAGAGGACTGGTAAGGAATATGCCGGCCATAAAGGCAACCTTCATGTAGATGAAAAAAGCCTCGGGCGGGCTGGTATAGATGAGGCGCCCCTCGTTGGGCAAGACCTTTGTCAAGGGGGTCAGCAGCAGAGAAAAAATGTCCTGCGCAAAGGGGTAGCAGGCGATAAAGCCGACGATGGACAAGAGAAAAGCTTTAAACACCCGTTTGCGCAATTCTTTCAGGTGTTCGCGCAGGCTCATGGGCCGGCCCAGGCCATAGTCTTCTTCTTCTTCTTCTTCTTTCTCGTTATCGGAGTCACGCGCGTCAGGTTTTGCCCCGAAAGCCGGGGAAAGCTTTGCATCACTGGAGTTGAGGGTGGGAACATCAGAGGATTCGGCGGCGTTGTCCTCAGGGGGGGTGACGGCGGCTGCATCGTCCGCCTGCGGGGATGCGCCGTTGTCTTCGTCCGGAGACAAACCGTGCCTGGCATAGCGTAAAGACGCTTCAAGAGAGGCGGCAAGGCCGGGATGCAGATAGTCGCTGTCGTCCGTGGACACAGGTTCGTGATTCTCCCCATGCTTTGTGCAGGATGAGGAGGTAAGGCGCGCCGGAGAAGGGAGACCTTCCCGCGCATCGTCTTGCGGGGAGTCCGAGGGTTCCTTTGCGGGCAGGGCGCGGGAAGAGACGTGTGCGGTATCGCCGGCGTTCATGCCCGATCTCCTTGCAGAGGAGGACTTTTGATCTCCGGAGCGTGCGTATCCGTTTCGTTTTCCGAAGAGTCGCCTCCGGCGGCATCGCCGTCGGAGGCAAGCTCCGGCGAGCCCGTGTTTTCAGTCTTTGCAGGCGCGGTCTTCGCGTCAGCTTCATCGTCCCCGGCAGTCGGCGGTGCATTTTTTTTCTTTTTTTTCACCTTGTTGGCGGCGGGTTCGTTTTTTGTCGGTCGCCGCCACTCTTCCTGATCGGCTTCAAGATTGATCGTGCGTTGAAAGTCAGTGCTTACGCGCCGGAAATCAGACATAACTTTGGTGAAAGTGCGCATAATGCGAGGGAGATGTTCCGGACCGAGCACCAGTACCGCCACCAGCATAATGAGCAAAAATTCAGTATTACCGATGCCGAACATGTTTTACCTTACAGGGATTGTTGTGCGAGTGATGCGGCCTTGCGTCCCGCCGCGTTCTGCTTCCACATGTGTTATTCCCATTCAATTGTGCTGGGAGGTTTGGAGGAGATGTCGTAGACGACCCTGTTTATGCCCTTGACCTCGCTGACGATGCGGCTGGAGACGGTAGCCAGGAAGTCGTAGGGCAGGCGGGCCCAATCGGCGGTCATAGCATCCACGCTGTTGACGGCGCGCAAGGCCAGCACATGCTCGTAGGTCCGGGCGTCACCCATAACGCCCACAGTGCGTAAAGGAAGAAGTACGGCAAATCCCTGCCAGAGCGAGCGGTAAAGGCCGGCGGCGCGCAACTCCTGCTGCACGATATGGTCCGCCGCGCGCAAGATGGACAGACGTTCCTCGGACACGGCTCCAAGCACCCGGACCGCCAGTCCGGGGCCGGGGAAAGGTTGTCGCCAGATAACGTCTTCGGGCAGGTTAAGTTCCGCGCCTACGGCGCGAACTTCATCTTTGAACAGCTCACGCAAGGGCTCGATGAGTTCCAGGCGCATTTTTTCAGGCAGGCCGCCCACATTATGATGGCTTTTAATGACCACTCCCTTGGCGGAATATGATTCGATGACATCCGGATAGACGGTTCCCTGTCCCAGAAAACGTACGTTGGGAATGGCCCTGGCCTCGCGCTCGAAGACTTCGATGAAGGTATGCCCGATGATTTTGCGTTTCTGTTCCGGATCTTCCACGCCGGCGAGCCTGCTGAGAAAAAGTTCCTGAGCCCTGATGCAGTGCAGGTTCAAACCGGGCAGATGGGCGTTGAGCATGGAGACGACCTCTTCCGTCTCATTAAGGCGCATGAGGCCTTGATCCACCAGAATGCAGTGCAGTTGCCCGCCGATGGCCCGGTGCAGGATGGCGGCCGCGACAGTGGAATCTATGCCTCCGGAAAGCCCGAGCACCACGGAACTGTTCCCGATTATGCGCCGGCATTCCTCAATGCTGCGTTCGATGAAGGCGCCCATGGTCCAGTCCGCCGTGAGGCCGGCGATGGTGAAGAGGAAATTATGCAGGATGCGCGCGCCGTTTTGCGTATGGTGCACTTCGGGGTGAAATTGAACCGCATAGACGCGGCGCTTTTCATCCGCCATAGCCGCTATATTGACGGTGGCGGTGGAGGCAATGGCGTGAAATCCCTCGGGCAGGGACGTTACCCTGTCTCCGTGAGACATCCATACGGTAAAGGGAAGATCGGCCGCAAGGCCGTCCCAAAGTTGACTTTTTGAAGAAAGGCGTAATTGCGCCGCTCCGTACTCCCTGTCCTGGGCGCCGACCAGGGAGCCGCCCAGGCTGTGAGCCAGGAGTTGCATACCGTAACAGATGCCGAGCAGGGGTACCCCAAGCGTGAGGATAGCCGGATTGAGTGTGGGAGATCCCGGTTCTCCCACACTGTCGGGGCCGCCTGACAAGATAATAGCTGAAGGCGCGCTCTCCTGTATTTGCGCGTCCGAGGCGGAGCAGGAAAGAATTTCGGAATAGACGCCGGCCTCGCGCACGCGGCGGGCGATAAGCTGGGTGTACTGCGAACCGAAATCAATAATCAAGACCTTGGAATAAGGGGGCATGGACGATGTTTCCTGCTTAAGGGTAAGAAGCGGTGTGTTATGCGTCAGGGAGAACGTTACTCTCGATCGACTTGATAATTGGGAGCTTCTTTGGTGATGATGACATCATGCACATGGCTTTCGCGCAGACCCGCTGAAGAGATTTCCACCAGTTTCGCCTTGTCGCGCAGTTCGCGAAGGTCGGCGGCCCCCACATAGCCCATGCCGGAACGCAATCCGCCCACCAACTGGTAGAGACTGTCTCCCACGGGGCCCTTATAGGGGACTCGGCCGACAATACCTTCCGGCACAAGCTTTTTGGATTTTTCCTGAAAATATCGGTCGCTGCTGCCGTCCTTCATGGCATCGATGGATCCCATGCCGCGATATATTTTATAGCGCCGCCCCTGATAAAGAATGGTTTCTCCGGGGCTTTCCTCGCTGCCGGCGAAGAGGCCGCCGATCATGACGCTGTGCGCGCCTACGGCAATGGCTTTGACTACGTCGCCGGAATATTTGATACCGCCGTCGGCAATGACGCAACGGTCCATCTGCATCGCCGCACTGGCCGCTTCCATCACGGCGGTGATCTGGGGGACTCCCACTCCGGCCACGATTCGCGTAGTGCAGATGGAGCCGGGACCTATGCCCACCTTGACGGCGTCTGCTCCGGCCTCCAGAACCGCCTTGGCTCCTTCATAGGTGCCTATGTTCCCGGCTATGAGCTGGCATCCTGGCCAGGCGTTTTTTACCATGGCAATGGCTTTGAGCACGTTGACGGAATGGCCGTGAGCCGAGTCAATCACCAGAAAGTCCACATGGGCGTTAAGCAGAGACTCGGCTCTAGGCAGGCAGTCCGCGCCCACGCCGATGGCCGCGCCCACACGTAATCTGCCGCTGTCGTCTTTACAGGCGTTGGGATATTTTTTGATTTTTTCGATATCCTTCATGGTGATCAGGCCTTTGAGCTGCCTGTTTTCATCCACTACCAGCAATTTTTCTATGCGATTTTTGTGCAGATGCTCTTTTGCTTCTTCAAGCGTAGTGCCTACAGGCACAGTGATGAGATTGCGCCTGGTCATGCGCTCCCTGACCAAAGTCGCGGCAGGATCTTTGACGAAACGCACATCTCGGTTGGTGAGAATGCCGGCCAGCTTCGTTCCCCGTATCACCGGCAGGCCGGAGACCCGGAATTTGCTCATGAGAGCGAGAGCCCCGGCGACGGTATCGTTCGGCGAAATGGTCACCGGCGAGGTGATCATGCCACTTTCGGACTTTTTAACTTTTTCCACTTCAAGGCTTTGGGCATCTATGGGAATATTTTTATGGACGACGCCCACGCCGCCGTTTCTGGCCATGGAAATTGCCATATCCGCTTCCGTCACCGTATCCATGGCGGCGGAGATAAGCGGAATGTTCAGGGGGATTTCCGGAGTGAGATAAGAGGAAACATTCACTGTGTCCGGAGTCGTTTCTGAATAGCCAGGCAAAAGCAGCACATCGTCAAAGGTCAGAGCTTTACCCACGGCGGCATACATATATCAGCTCCTTTAGAGCATGTTAGAGCGTTTTGCTTTTGAAACGCTCCACGGCGCGTAATGCGGTTACGCGCCGTGCGCCCCGAAGAGCGCGGGCGAAACGGGTTTCGCTGTTAAGCGCCTTAAGGGAGCGTATCAAATACGAAATGCTGTAACTGTAAAGAGGCTCCATTCAGTATTTGCGGTAAAAATACAATGCGCCGGGTGCTTGGTCCCGTAGAGCATTGTAAGCTTGAGACGCTCCATTCGACCGTAACCCGCGAATATACAATTGACTTCGGGTTATTTTACCCCTCGCCACTCCGGGACATGCGGGCAAGCGCTTTCATAGATATTGCCGCTTACGGAGGGCAAAGCCCGCCGACGCCGATCTCCCCCGGCCCTGCGCGCTTCGTTCGCAAGACCGGAGCATTGTCTGCGGAAGTAAAACTGCAAAGTTGCTTTACGTTTCACGAGTTTTCCGGCGGCGCCCGTTATGTCTTGAGAAGTCTGCAACATAAGGTAATCCTTCATTATAGTCCGTATGGTAGAGCGCTGTCAAGGCATGTGGCAGTTAAACCCAGAGCAGACGCATCTCAATCTTCAAGGCCGTAAATAGACAGTTATCATTGAGCGAGGCATGGAATCGTTTGGTTTTCATCAGAACTTCCTTTTCGTGGTCTGAAACCCCGGCCTTCATGCCGGATATAGCCCCGACCCCGCCCTGAAGGGCTTCGCTACCTCATTTGGATAATGGGTTTCCAAAGGTGTGCCGCCTGACGCATCCTGTAATGAGTGAGGACACATCGAAATCTTG
>JAITHT010000069.1 GCA_031279825.1 Desulfovibrio sp.
AGGGGTCCCAACCCCTCCCAAGCTTCCGCCCCGGAAAGAAACCCCGCCCTTCAGGGCGGGGTCGGGGCTATATCCGGCCTGAAGGCCGGGGTTTCAGACCACAAAGGAAGTTCTGATGATTTCCCCCGGACCCTCTCAATATGGCATATGAACGGTAAAGGGCTGTGCGGCGTCGGGTAGCCGCCCATCTGAGTGTGGAGGACAGGCATGGCGTATAAAAAACTTTTGCTTCCCTTTGACGGTTCCGATAATGCGAAGATGGCGTGCGCGCACGCCATCGATCTCGCCAAGGCCGGCGATATGCGCGTCGTGCTGCTGTATTGCTACGGCGAACTGCCCGCCGTCATCAGCGGAACGACCCGCGATGAGATACTCGCCGCGTCAGAGGCTGAAGGCAGGCGGATCATAGAGCCCGCCGCGCGACTGTGCGAAGACAGCGGCGTTGTCTGTGAGGGCATGGTGCACGGCGGCAATCCGGGGAGAACCATCATCACCGTCGCCCAGGCGGAAGGTTGCGATTGCATTGTCATGGGCTCGCGCGGACTCAGCGATTTTTCCGGTATGGTCATGGGCAGCGTGGCTCACCGCGTTTTGCGGCACGCGGCCGTACCGGTGCTTATCGTACGGTGAACATGGACGCCGCCTCCGCCGGGATACACGGCAATTTGCTGGCCCGGCCCGGTCGTGTTCTTCTTGATGATCTCAGCCGGGTCCGCGGCGCCCTGGAAGAGGCGTTTCCCATACCTTCCGCCCATAAGCGGAGTTTGCCGGACGCGGTACGCGAGCTTTCCCGCCTGCTTACCCTGGAACGCGCGGAATTGAAGCTCCCCTACTGGGCGGCGCCCCGTTTTCTCGCCGCCTATATCTACTATTTCCTTCCCTGGAACATATACCGCATGGCCTGGCTTTTGCCGGGGCTTGATCTGCCCTTGCGGCCGGGAGCCGCTATTCTGGACGTGGGAAGCGGTCCTTTAACCCTGCCCCTGGCCCTTTGGTGCGCAAGACCGGATTTGCGCGTTCTTCCTCTTTCTTTCATCTGCGGCGATACGGCCGTCAGGCCCATGGAAATAGGGCGGGATATTTTTCGCCGTCTGGCCGGAAAGGATTCCCCCTGGCGGATTGTCCTGCGGCGCGAGCCTCTGGAAAAATCCTTGTCCGCTTCATCCAGGGCCGAAGAATCCGGAGGTATGGACTGTATTATGGCCGGCAATGTGCTCAATGAATTGCCGCTGGCCGGAGAGGCCCGTCCGGAGCGGGAACTGACGCGCCTGATGGCTTTGTTTGCCGGTCGGCTTGTCTCCGGCGGCAGAGTGCTGCTTGTCGAACCAGGCACCCGACTCGGCGGCAAGCTCATTGCTCTGGCCCGCCGGGGAGCCCTGCTCCGCGGTCTTTTTCCTCTGGCCCCGTGCACTCACGGCGCGCCTTGTCCGATGCTCGGGAATTCCCCGCATGCGTCCGCCGCCGGCACACCCGCGGAGGACCGTGTTGCCCGGCCCCAAAAGGCCGGCGCGGGCGGAATCCGGCGGCTCCCTTTCTACAGCGGCTGGTGTCATTTCGTCCATCCTGCCGGGGACGCGCCGCAATCGCTGCTTGCGCTGAGCCGGAAGGCGCAACTGGAAAAAACAGGACTGTCCGTGAGCTGTCTTTTGCTGCAAAAGCCTGATCGAGGCGCCGAAAATCCGGCGGGGAGCGCGCGTCCGCTGCCCTCACGAGGAGGCTTCGGGCAAAGCCCGATGTCTGAGCCCCTTTCGGACGTGTTTTTTTACGGGGACGATTTGGAGGAACTTGACGCCTTGCACGCATATATCATGAAAGAGGGGAGCGGCGGCGCGAGCCCGCCCGGGAAAGCCCGTCCGTCGGCTCCCGCCGGAACTTCCGGGGGCAAGCGGATTCAGTGTCCGGCGCCGGACGCCTCTTTGCCGGCCGCCGGGCGCATGCCTTTGCGCGTCATTTCGGACCGCATCAGGCTGACCGGCGAAGAGGAGCCGGGCCGATACGCCTGCTGTGAAAGAGGTCTGGCCCTTCTGCGCGACGCCGCGCGCGTTCCCTCCGGCGGCATCGCCCTGGCGCCGCTGCCGGAACGTGAAGAGCGGGACTCAAGGAGCGGCGCGTTGTTGCTGCGTTGCGGCGGCGCTTCGCGTATCCGCCGCCGGAGCAAAGTCAAAGCGAGTTCATAAGGGGCTTGGGGGCAAGTGTTTCACGGCCGTCCGCATGTCGATCACACCACCCTGTTCCGTCCGGTGCTTTTCGCGACGTAAAGCCGTTTGTCGGCGATCTCTATAAACGTCTCCTGGCGCATGTCGGGCCGTTCGCTGCTGCAGGCCACGCCTGCGCTGATGGTTACGCGCAGCGTATTGTCGCCTATGGATATGTCGGTTGTTTCAATGAGCTTGCGGATTCTTTCCGCTATCTCACGGCAGTTGTTGAGGTCGGTATCGGGCAAACAGAGCATGAATTCCTCGCCGCCGTAGCGCGCCGCAAAATCGGAACTACGCCGGATAAAGGAGTTGAGAATCCCGCCTATTTTGGCCAGCACCGCGTCGCCCGCCTGATGCCCGTACGAGTCGTTTATTTTTTTGAAGAAATCAATGTCGAACATGGCCAGTGAAACAGGCTTTTCCAGCTTGCGGCCGCTCTCGAGAATATTCGGAAGCTTCTCCGTTATATATCGCCTGTTCATGAGCCCCGTCAGTTGATCCACAGTGGCCAGGCGGTTGAACTTGTCGATAATGTTCGACACCTCGTTTTCGCGCACCTGTTCGTTGGCCTCCACCGTCATCGACGTGGTGATGTCCTTTATGATCTCCAGCACGACGTCCTTGCCGTCAACACGGGCGGGAGCGGAAATAATGAGGATTACCGAACCTCCGACATATTCCAGTTTAACTATCTGCTCGTTGGAGTACAACGCGCGGATGGAGGTGCAGTTGCGACAGCGCTCCGTTGACCCGAGAGCTTCCACGCATTTTTGTCCGGTTTGACAGATCATTCCGTCCTTCAGCTCGTATACGGTGCCTGACCGGGCGTCCACCATGCGGATAGCATCGAACATTCCGGTAAAGATATTCTGCTCTTTTACTATCCGCATAATATCGTTCATAGCGTGTTACTCCTGTCTTTCGAGAGATATTCGCGGGTTTTTCCCGGCCGGCTGTTCCAGCGCCATAAAGGTCAAAGCGTTAACCGCCGCCGCGGCCAGAGGAGATCCTCCCCGTCTGCCCCTGACCGCGAGACAGGGGATCTCGGGAAGGGACAGGAGCAATTCCTTTGCTTCAACCGCGTTGACAAAACCTACAGCCATGGCGATAATCAATGCGGGACGGGCGCCTCCGGCATCAAGGTGATCCAGAAGGGCGAGCAGGGCGGTGGGCGCATTGCCGACGGCGACGACCGCGCCGTCAAGGCGATCTCCCAGGCTTTCCATGCCGGCGCGGGAACGGGTAACGCCGCGTTGTTTCGCTTCTTCATCAAGGCCGGGGCGGGAAAGTATGCAGGAGGCGGTAACGTTCAGTTGCTCAAGGCGGCGTGAGTTGATGCCGGCGCGCGCCATTTCCGTATCGGTAAATATCTCGGCGCTCCGCCTGAGAGCGACGAGACCGGCGTCAATAGCGCTGTCAGGCAAATGGAGTTCCCGCAGCAAGCTCAGATCTCCGGCGGAATGGACAAGACGCCGGGCGATAAACCATGCGTTGCCCGTAAAGGTATGCATTTCACGCGCTTCAGATTCAATGACGGCAAAAGAACGGGCCTCAATGGCGTCCGGCGTGGAGTGGGCGTACGGGAGGGCCTTCCGGGCGGCCGTTGTGCCGGAGATGGCGTTACAAAGAAGCATTATCGCCCCTGGGAGTGAAAAAAAGCGGCTATGCACTCCGCGTCTTCCGGCCTGGCGGAAAGATTCAGCCCGGCATCTCCGCCCGAACAGAGAAAACGTCCCTCATGTATCTTGATATACCCTGCTGAGATTACCGATGCATACGGGAGTTGATCCCTCATGTCGCTATGGGCGACTTTGTCGGGAAAAAGAAAAGGCGCCGGCTGTCCGGAAAAATCTTCACAGATGACGTACTTCATAAGGAGGCTCTCCGGTATCGGCCGCTTGTGTTGCGCGCCGGGCAACACGCGCGCCGGCGACGATCAACAAGTGAAATTACTCGGGCACCGTCCCCGCAGGCCGCGAAGCCGCAAAGTTTCTATGAGCGGGTCGCGGATTGCGCGCTTCGGCGAAACTGTCGTCTCCTGCTCTCCAGACGGAAGATTTTGAGCCACTTTGTCGGACTATCCATTGCAGAAGTATTCCAGGCTGACGATAAAGTCAAGGGAAGCAGGCGTATCGCGAGCGCTTGCCGGAACATGGCATTTGAGGCGTTTCACTCTCATCAGGGAGGATAGTATGCGGGTTATGATCCTGGGTGATTCTATTTGCTACGGCGACGGAGTTAGCAGGGAAGATTCCTGGGTATGGCTGCTCTCGGCCGCATTGGCAAAGAGCGCCCCGGAATGTGTGGTGCGTAATTCAGGGGTTAACGGGAGTACCGCCAGGCAGGGCTTGCAGCGCCTGCCCGGGCTTCTGTTGCAAGCGCCGGATCTGCTTTATGTACAGTTCGGATTGAATGACGCATGGCAGGGCGTACAGTTGGAATCTTACGGAACAACCATGCGCGACATTGTTTTTCAGGCTCTGGAAGGAGGAACGGGCGCGGTGATTCTTTCCACCAACCATCCCGTCTGCGCGACAGAGGATCAGCAGGAGCACGGCGGAAAGCGTTATCGGGAGGCGGTGCGTCTTTTTAACGCCTGCCTGCGCGACTTTTTTACACCGCGGCCGGAACGGGTAACCATGGTGGATATGGAACGGTTTTTTGAAAGTTTCGGCGGTTCCGAGAGACAAGCGGGACTTTTGCAGCCTGATGGGGTGCATCTCAGCGCGGAAGGCAACGCGGCCTACTTTCGCCGGCTGGAACCGGTATTCCGCGCCGGCCTTTGCCTGTGAGCGCTTGTTGAGGCGTCGTTCGGCGGAGCGTTCCCACTTTGAAAGCGCCCTATTACCCAGGGTACTTATTTTTTAACGCCAATTCTGAGGACGGGAGACTATCCGAATGAGGTAGCGAAGCCCTTCAGGGCTTCGCGTCTTGCGCTTGGGAGGGGTCCCAGCCCCTCCCAAGCTTCCGCCCCGGAAAGAAACCCCGCCCTTCAGGGCGGGGTCGGGGCTATATGGCCTTGCGGCCGGGGTTTCAGACCACAAAGGAAGTTCTGATGAATCGGGACAACGCCTCCCGAAATCAAAGGTAGCAATCGATCTTTTCAACAGCCTTATCATATTCAAAATCCAGAATATACAGCTCAATTTCAGAAATGAGTTCCTTTACCCATCCTTCCATGCCCATGCCGGAATACACCTGCAGAAGATTATTCACTGTGGTGATATCCATCTTGAGCAACGCTTCCTTAAGCAGATCCAATTTCAGGGAACGGATGTCCGGGCAAGCCCCCTTTTCCTCCCCGTTATTCTTGCGCCTGAGGAGCAGGGCCTTGCCTACACGATCAGCCAGGGCGTTCATATTATACAGCAATAGATCCGTCTCCGCGTGCACCAAAGCAGTATCCCCGGCTACAGCGGCCTTCTCCAGCTTTTCGGCAAAGTCGGCAAAGTCGTACGCTCCAATGACTCTGGACGCCCCTTTGATCGCGTGGACCAGAATAACATACATGTCTATATCTTCCGTCTCAAGGGCGCTCTTAATCTGATACAATTTTTTATGCGCGTCGCGCTGAAAATCCATCAGAATATCCATATAGGTGGCAACGGCGCCGCCGGCGTTTTTCAATCCGGCGGCCGTATCCACTCCGGGAATGTACAACTGCATCATCTCGTCTGAACCCGAATATTCCCCTTGGCGCGCGGACGCTTCAACCTGCTTTTCCACAGGTATCCAACAACGCAGGATATGATCCAACTTCTGCATTTCAATGGGTTTAGACAAAAAATCGTCAAAACCCTTTTGCAGGAATATCTCCCGTTGACCGAAAATAACGTTGGCGGTAAGCGCCACAATGGGAAGGTTTTGGAAATATCCGTCGCTGTCCGCAAGTCGACGAATAGCGCGCATGGTTTCAATACCGTCCATCTCCGGCATCATATGATCCATGAAAACCATGTCATAGCGTTCTTGCCGCACGGACGCGACCGCCTCCGCCCCGCTCAGGCAGGTATGCGCGACAATGCTGTAACGGGCAAGGAGTTCCTTGATCACCCTGAGATTGGTGGGCACGTCATCCACGGCCAACACCGTCGCCGTGGGCGCGGAAAAAGGCAGCTGCCTCCCTTCGCGCGAGGAGGAGTCGAGAGGCGAATCATTCAACACGTCGGCCAGCGCCAGCGCATGGACCGGCATCATTACGTGCCGTATCCCGATAAAAGGAAGCGTATCGCCGATTTCCATCATAAACACCAGCGCGGGAGGCAAGCCGCGCTCTCCAAAGACGCCGATGCAATCCATGAGAAAACGGGAGGACGTGAAGGCGAACTGATATTCTTTATCCTCGATCTTACGGGTGAATTCCAGCAGATTCTCAGCGTTCTCGACCCGCACGCCCAGATCGTGCAGGGCGCACTGTACCGAAAGCTTGTACAAGGGCCTGTCCTCGTACAAAAGCACCGTTTTGCGATCCGCGTCTTTTACCCAGGCCAGAGGCTCCGGATCTTTCACTTCCTGGCATATGACGGCCGTAAACGTGCTGCCCTTGCCGTATTCGCTCACCACACTCACATCGCCGCCCATCATACGACAAAAGCTGTTGGTGATGGCAAGCCCCAGGCCGGAACCCTCCACGCGCTGTCTACGCACGTGATCCAATCGTGAAAATTCGATAAAAAGCTTATCCAGATCTTCCTCACGGATGCCTATGCCCGTGTCCTTGACCTGAAAAAGCAACTGAACGCCGCCCGGAATCTCTTTCTTGCCCCGACGGATATCCAAGGACACAAAGCCCTCATTGACATACTTGACGGCATTGCCGAGGAGATTGAGCAAAATCTGGCGGATGCGCAAATCATCGCCCGCCAGTTGCATGGGGATGCCGCAGTCAATATAGACGAAAAAATCAATGGATTTGTTGTCCGAGATGCGCACACGCATCAAATTGATTACCTCGTTGACCAGGGAAGACAAAAAATACGCGCGCGAGTCCAACCGCAAATTGCCGGACTCAATCTTGGAAAAATCCAGAATATCGTTGATGATGCTCAAAAGACTCGCGCCGGATTGATTAATGACGGTGATATAATCGACGATCTCATGCGAAATGTTTTGATGCGAGATAAGTTCGGCCATGCCGAGAATAGCATTCATAGGCGTGCGAATCTCATGGCTCATTCGGGCCAGAAAGGAAGATTTGCTCCTGTTCTCAGCGTCAGCGCGCTGTTTTTCCTTGCTCAGGCGTATAATAAAGATAGAGACCGTCAACGCCAGAGTCAGCCCGATCATGCCGAGAATCAAGGCCAGGATGTATACATCCCGGTAATAGGAGATGAGGGGCGTCGCCAAACCGATGAACCAGCCGTTCCTCATCTGTTTGAAGATGACTATCATGCTTTTCCCGGAATTATTGAGCATTTCCACCGTCAGCAAATCAGGAATCCCGGCCCGCAATTGCTCCACCACTCTTGCGTGAACGGGACTCACATCCGCCATGGACTTGGAAATCAAAGACGCGTCCGGGTGGGCGATAAGCCGACACTCCCTATCCAGCAAGATACCATAGCCGCCTTCAATAAAAGACATGCCGCGCACCCCGTCAAGGATCTTCTTCAAGTCAATATCCAGAGAAATTACCCCCGGACTCACCCCGTCACCGGAGGGGATAGGGGTAACGATGGAGATAACGCGCTCCGAGGTGCGCACATCCCAATATACGTCTGATATCGCCACATGCCCGGGCTCCAGATCCCTGACGACCTGATACCAGGGGCGGCCTTCCGCGACGAACCCTATCGGGGGCAACCACCCTCCTCCACCCCAAAAAACGCCGTTCACATAGGCGTAAAGATACAAAAAACTCTCGACGGGTCCTTTGTTTCCCATAAACCAAAAACTCAACATATCCATATAATGCTGGATTTCTTCCTTGCTCCGGCGTCCTTCCATATGATTTTGCACAGAAAGAGCCGCGCCTAACAGCATGGCCGAGCTTTCGCGAAAGATTCCCTCAATGGATTCCTCCTCCACCCGGAGAGTCTGCCTGACAAGAGATAAAAGCCCTCCCTCCACAATACTCCTGGTGTAAGTGTAGCTCAACAGCACCATCAACAGGGAGATCAGCCAGATGACGGCCAGTTTGCCGAAATTCCTCAGTACGATATTATCCCGATGCATGCCTGCCTCTACGCTAAAGCGGATTAACTTTGAAACGCCGCGCTCGTCGCCCTCGGCGAAAAGAATTTTCGCCCACTCCTCGTGCGCGCAAGCCGGCGCTTACGCTGCCGGTTGACAGAACATTGTCAAGAGGCGAACGCTCTGGGCTACACGGCGAATAGCAGCGCCCCCACAGCGCTTTTTACAGGAAATCACGCTTCGCGACTATTCTGCGGACGAATGACATGCAGACACGCGATAGACGACGGCGCAAAGCGGTCCGCGGCGGAGATGAACAAACAGACGAGGTCAGGGTTAAACATGTTTCCGCTGCCCTCGCCGATAATCCTCACCGCTTCCTCATGGGTAAAGGCCTTCTTGTACGGACGCTCAGAAACCAGCGCGTCGTAAACGTCCGCCAGGGCCATGACCTGACCCTGAAGAGGAATAGCGGCCCCGGCCAGACCCCGGGGATACCCCGTCCCGTTCCATTTTTCATGATGCGTCCCGGCCATGATTCGGGCGTGGGTCAAAAACATGCTCTCCTCCGCGGCGCCATGTTGAATCTGTTCGATGACCTTCTCGCCGAACAAGGTATGTTGTTTCATGGTTTCGAACTCCTCTGAGGAAAGCTTCTCCGGCTTGAGGAGAATGGCGTCGGGAATGGCGATTTTACCCACGTCATGCAACTGCGAGGATTGAAAAAAAACGTCCAGATTCCAGGAGTGCAGTTGGTCCTTGTAAACATCCTGAGCCAGCATCTCCTGTACTAAAAAACGCAGGATGCGCTCCGTACGCTCCACATGCCCTCCGGTAACGTCATCCCGGCACTCCACCAAGTTGCTGATGGTCTGCAACACGATATTTTGCAGACGCAGGATACTCCCGGCCTTTTGCTCCACCATGCCTTGCAGATTGTCGTTCAAGATCCGCAGTTCGCGACGTTGCTCCATCATCTGCATCTGTACTTCCACGCGCTTGAGCAGAAGCATCGGAGAAAAAGGTTTGTGCAGATAGTCCGCCGCACCCAAGGTCAGACCCTCAACTTCACTCGCGATATCGAACTTGGAAGTGAGAAAGATGACGGGAACATCTATAAAGCGATCATTTTTCTTGAGGATCTTGATCAAGTCATAACCGCTCATCTCGGGCATGAGCACGTCCAGAAGAATCAAATCCGGCGTGGTCCGTTCCAGCAAATTAAAAAGCTTGATGGGGCCAGGCACGGTGAACACGTCATATTTGTTCATCAGGGAATTTCTGGCCAGCTTGAGAATAATGGGATCGTCGTCCACAATAATGACGATTTTGCGAGCGTATAACACTCCCGATCCTCCATCATTTATAATTTTATAGATAATTCAAAGGGATACAATATTAACGAATATAGAGCGTTATTACAAGTGATGTCATAAAATAGGCCAATGGCCTATGTATGAGGATCGTTTTGCCCCCCGCCTTTCTCGCAAGTAATCCCCTCTTACACCGCGAATCAGGAAATGCAAAAGCTGTGTCCAACAGTATACTGGAATAGGATAGGTCAAGATGATCAAACAGCTATCTTCATTTTTGTATCTACCCTCTGGAAGAGGATATAACCTAAAATAGACCCCTTTGCAATTGAATACAGAGCCAATAAAGAATACACGCTGTTGTCAAGATCAAGAAGCATTGACATCCTCCCCTCCCTAAAGTGAGGGGATTCCTATCGGATGCGCTCTTTCGAGCGTCCCATAGGCGGGTTCCTGCTTCATCACGGGCGCTTGAGCCTTTCCCGCTCCACAGGCT
>JAITHT010000072.1 GCA_031279825.1 Desulfovibrio sp.
GAAAAGGTAGAAAACGAGAGTAAATGAGGCAATTTTTACCGGATTTCCCCCCTTTTTTCGGAAATTTTACTGCCTGAAACAAAGCCGCCCCGCCACCGGGCAATTGTTCAGCGGTTCCATAACACTTGTCATCGCGGTATTCCTCGCCTGTGGCCGTGTTGACAAGCGGATACGGCACATAAGCGCGAACCTTGTACCACTCAATGCCGCTTCCTTCGTCGCGTTCATCAAAGTTGACGTCCGCCAGACAGATATGGGCGGTTCCAACTTGAATCAGGCGGTCAAGCTCCTTGAGAATTTGGGCCTCTTGTGCGCGTGTAAAAGTGTTCATCGTGTTTCTCCTTGCGTCGGGTTCCGTCCGAATTTTTTGTAGGGCCGGACGTTGACCCCTTTTGCCGGAGCGGGTAAAGTTTTGTTTTGGAAGTCATTTTTTTAACCGCCCGCAAGTCCCTTTTGGACGATATTTCGGTCAATGTCAACCGAAATTTTAGTGTAAAACTTATATTTCGGTCAAAATTTTTATTTCTAACAAATCCGCTATGTTAAGAAAAACACAGGGTAAAAGTTAGGGTAAAAGTTTAGGCCACGGAACTTTTACCTATGGAAACCCTCGGGGAAAGGCTAAAAAAAATACGCGGCAGTATGTCACAAGCAGCCTTTGCCGCCCGCGTAGGCATTAGTAAGGGCGCTCTTGGCGGCTATGAACGTGATGAAAATGTACCTGGTACTGAGGCTATCAATAAAATATGTTCTATAACTTGTATTTCAGTCGATTGGCTAATAACTGGTGGTGGACAACCTTGTCTTGAAAAAGACAAATCAATGGAAACTGCGCATAAAGTGGATGCTCCGGCAAATTGCCAAAATTGCTTGGAGTTATTGACAAAACTTGTTCTGGTTCAGGAGCGGGAAAACGCTCTTCTCAAAGAAGTTTCCGCACTTCAAGCTGAAAACGTCGCGCTCAGGAAAGAGATTGAGGTCGCCCAAGCCGATGCGGCAAAAAAGCCGATGCCGATATAACCTCAGAAAGTGCGCGCAAGGCAGGATAGCCAAACCGACGATCCTGCCGTTCCGCGCAGCCTCGCCAAAAGACAAAAAATAAGCCCCGGTTTGTGTCAAAAGCGACACGCCGGGGCATTTCTTCATTCCAAGGATGCGCGAAAGTTTGCCTGCTTTTTGCCTCTCCGTTCCCAACTCTTTGCCAAGGCGATTTTTGATCGCGGCCTCGCCGGGAAGCCTATGTCAGTCCTGCTTTAGTAGCGTATCCGTCCGATGCGATCCGGGTATTCTCTCATTCTAATCTCTGGTGACTCCCTATATCTGCCACAGAGTAGATGCTCCAAATTCTGACAGGCTATATATCTTTGCAGAAAACTATTCCACAATGAGCTTAAGGAACCGCTGATTTAATCGCCGCCCAAGGATCTCCAATAGTCTGAATTTTTTTGTATATTCTCTTTACTTCACGGGAGGTAGGACATGCGTCAGCCCAGCTTCAGCGATATCGAATACGGTTTGCGCAAGCGCACGACAAAACGCGAAGAGTTTCTCAAGGCCATGGACGAGTGTATTCCTTGGGTTGAGTGGGTTTCGCTCATTGAGCCGTATTATCCGAGCGGTCAGCGGGGCCGCCCTCCGAAAACTTTAGCAATTAGACACTAGAAACCAAATCGACCGCCGATGATCGCCACATGGATTTCGGTGAGCGGCGGACAACGGCTGATAATCGTGGTTATATTGCATATCCTGGTCTTATTGTTACAGTCAACGCATTCGCCGAGTTGAACGCAAGGATTGGGAGTTTCGTAACGCTTGTTGTTGATGGGAGCGGCGTACATTTTTATTCTTTGTTCCGCCTCTTCCAGATCACGGACGATTTTGTTGGTGCCGGCAATGATAATAACCTTTTTGGGTCCGAACATCATGGCGGCCACGCGATTGCCGAAAGCATCGCGGTTTACCAACTCCCCTTTAAGGGTAATGGCGTTGCTTCCCGAAATAAAGACATCGGCGGTAATCTGTTTATAACGGATGGCATTGCGCTCCTCAGGAGCAAGACCTACTACGCCGTGATCAAAAACGGTACAGCCTTTGCTTACGATATGTTCGGTCAAGCCAATCTCGCGTTCCGTCCATGTGCCGCCTATACCCACGCTTGCACCGTGCGGCACTAGACCGGCGACATATGCGGCGGCTCCTTGCGGATCATGGAAATATTCCGCCTGAAATTTATTCTTTTTTAACGCTTCCACCGCCCGCTTGCCAAGAGTCTCATTATGCCATTGGATCAACGCGTTCATACGATGCCTCCCGCCGTCAGGGTGAGTTGAGATATACGACGAATATACGTCAAAAAAAAACAGATTAAAAGCGACAAGAATGTGTATCAATATGTACAAGGCATTCTCTGCTTGCTTCCCCATTGCCTCTTTACTTCAAAAAAAAACTATTTATTATCAAACGAGCGATATTCCTTAGGAGCTGTTTCTAAATAAACTATAGACTTTTCGTCTTTCTGCTGTTTTTCTGTCTTTCATGAGCAGACACGATATTTCAGATGAAAAGTGGGCCGTAATTGGGCCTATGTTGGCAAAGACCGGTACTGAAACTAGAGGACGCAAACATAAAGATGACCGTCTGATGTTTAATGCGATCCTGTGGATTATGAAAACAGGAGCGCCCTGGCGGGGACTTAGATCCTGAGTTTGGACCTTGGAACACAGTGGATAAACGTTTCCTCGAATGGGCCAAGCTTGAGGTTTGGGATGATATTCTTAAAACGCTGTCCATAAACGCGGATCCTGAAGCTATCATTATCAATGCCACCTTTATAAAGCTGTACCAACACGGTACCGGCGCAAAAGGGGGCACTTCAATCAGGAGGTTGGGCGCAGCAAAGGCGGATTAACAACCAAGGTCCATGCTGTCGTTGATGCCCTTGGCAACTCTTTGCGTATTCATCTGACAGCGGGCAATGTTAACGACATTGTTCCTGCATGTGCCCTGATTGAAGGATTACTGGCAGATAAGCTTCTTGCGGACAAAGCTTATGATGCCAATAAACTGCTCGCATTGGCAGAACGTCAAAACCACGAAGTGGTCATTCCACCAACGGCGCGCAGACTGGTTCAACGTAAATACGACATTCATGCGTATAAAGAGCGTCACCTTGTTGCATCTTTCTTTGCAAAGCTTAAAGCATTTCGTAGGGTTGCTACCCATTACGATAAGCTTGCAATAACCTTTAAAGCTGCGGTCACGTTGGCTGCATGCCTTGTTTGGCTGCAATGAACTATTTAGAAACAGCTCCTAGAGGAGATTGCCATGCAAAAACGCTATATTCCTGTCTGTTTGAACTTTTTATATCTGATATCCCTGGCATTTCTGAGCTTTCCTGCCCTGGCCGCTCCGCCCGCGGATTTCAGGGACCTTATCAAGTCCGTCATGCCGGCGGTGGTCAATATCAGCACCGAACGTACGGAAGAGATACGCCCCTTTCCCAGAATGCCTTTTGACATGTTCCGCGGCTACCCCGATATGGAACGTTTCTTTGAGCCTTTCGAAGAATTTTATAACTCCCCCCGCTCCCGTAAAATGAATTCCCTAGGATCAGGCTTCATCATTTCCTCCGACGGTTTTATTGTGACGAACAATCACGTGGTTGAAGGTGCCGATGTCATCCGCGTGAATATCAGCACGAAAAACAGCAAAAAAGAAGAGACCTACCCTGCCGAAATCGTGGGAACCGATCCAGAAACGGATCTGGCGCTTCTCAAAATTAAAGCCGGCGAGTTGCCCTATCTTACATTCGGCAATTCCAACGTCCTTGAAGTAGGCGAATGGGTTGTCGCCATCGGCAGCCCCCTCGGCCTTGATCACACCGTAACGGCAGGCATCCTTTCAGCCAAGGGGCGCAACATCCAATCCGGAACATACGACGACTTTCTGCAGACCGACGCCTCCATCAACCGAGGCAACAGCGGCGGCCCCCTGCTCAATATGGCGGGCGAAGTCATCGGCATCAATACCGCTATTGCTCAACGGGCACAAGGCATTGGCTTCGCCATTCCCTCCAGTCTCGCCCAGAAAATCATCGCTGACCTTCAGGAGCATAAAAAGGTCAGCCGCGGCTGGCTCGGCGTGACCATCCAGAATGTGGACGAGGCCACGGCCAAGGCATTGGAACTTCCGGAAGCGCGAGGCGCGCTGGTCAACAACGCCCTGGAAGGACAACCGGCCGCACGGGCAGGCATAAAGGGAGGGGACGTCATCTTAGCCATCAACGGCGAAACAATAGCGAACACTGAGCACCTTTTGCGTGTGGTAGCCCAACTCAGACCCGGCGGTAAAGCCGAGATCACCATATGGCGCGACGGCAAAGAGGAACAAATAACCTTACTGGTGGCTGAACGGAATCTTAGCCAAGGCAAGGGGAAAGATGGCGGCAAGGAAAATACGGCCGCCACGCTCCTCGGCCTCAAGCTGCGGCCCGTGAGTTCTGAGAATATACGCAGCAATAAGCTTCCCGGAGATGCGGGGCTTCTGGTTACAGGCGTGGAAGATAACAGCCCGGCGGAAGAAGCGGGCATTCGTTCCGGAGATATTATTCTGGCGGCGAACAAACAACCGGTGCATTCCGTCGATGAACTGTCCCGCCTCATCGAAATGGCGGACAAACGACGAGGAGTGGTGCTCCTGCATATTGTCCGCAAAGGCCAAATGTTCTTCCGCGCCATTGAACTGGGGCAGAAGAAAAAATAATACAGACCCAGGGCTTTATCCGGGCAGACTGCTGACAACTCCCGAACGTTGTCGGCAGTCTGTAAAATCTCGCGCTATTTTTTAGGAGGCCCGCCGCCGGACGTATGCTGTTTTTTCAAACGCTTCCGCCAAGCGCCCAAAGACGCTTCGACTCCGGCATCTTTGGGGAAGTAGAACTGCCGTTCGGACAGACTTTCCGGCAAATATTCCTGAGGCACCCAAGTATAGGGAAAATTATGCGGATATTGGTAGCCTTTGCCGTATCCCCACTCCTTCTGTAAACGGGTCGAAGGATTCCTCAGGTGAAGAGGCACCGGCTGGGCGCCGGCGCTTTTAACTTCACGCGCGGCATTGAGGTATGCGGCATACGCCGAATTACTCTTACGGGCAAGGGCCAGATAAATTACGGTTTCCGCCATAGGCAAATATCCTTCGGGCATACCCACCTGTTCCACGGCATGATGGCAGGCTACAGCCAGAGGCAAGGCCGCAGGATCCGCCAAACCTATATCTTCAGCCGCGGCCAAGATAAGACGGCGGCAGACAAAACGCGGATCCTCCCCCCCCTCGAGCAGACAAGCCAGATAGTATACCGCCGCATCCGGATCGCTGCCGCGAATGGATTTAATCAGGGCAGAAGCAAACTCGTAATGCCTATCCCCTTGTTTGTCATGTCTGGCCACAATTTCCGGCAACGCACTCTTGATACTCTCATAGTCGCGCTGTTCCGGCGGCAAAGCCCCCACATATTCCACCAGATTCAGTAAAACCCGGGCGTCTCCGCCGCTGAGAGAAGAAAGCAATTCCACAGCCCGGCCATCTATGGAGAATCCCATGGCTTCCGCACCGTTCCCGGCAAGTTGCAGCAAATCCTCATGGCGTAGCGGACGCAAGCGCAATACATGCAAACGAGAAAGAAGCTGCGCAGTGACGCTGAAAGAAGGATTCTCCGTAGTCGTCGCAATAAGAATCAATTCACCGCTCTCAAGAAGGGGAAGGAAAAAATCCTGCTGCGCCTTGGAGAAACGGTGCAGTTCGTCCAGCACCAGCACATCCGTGCCAGCAAGCGTCCTCCTGAGTTGTTGAATACCCGCCTCAGGCGCACTGATGCGGGTCGCCTTCCGTCCATGCGATTTGGCCAGCAAAAGAGCCAAGGTAGATTTGCCGCAGCCTGGCGGACCAAAAAGAAGTAAACTGGGCAAGCGGTTGACGCGCAACAAATTGTCCAGCTTGGCGCGCAAATGCTCCTGCCCCACGAAGCGATCCAGTCCGGTCGGCCTCAATCTCTCTGAAAGCGGCGATACGATGCTCATGGACGCTGCCTTGCCCACCAGGCTAAGCCAAGGGTGAGGATAGCCGCGGTTTCCCATCGCAAGACCCGCTTGCCGAGACTCACCGGGATAAAATCCGCGCCCTTGAGGAGAGAGAATTCCTGCGGAGAAAAACCCCCTTCCGGTCCAACAACCAAAAGAATATCGCCGGCACCAGTCAAATCTTCCTGACGCAGCAACCTGTCCTCAGTATCCCCCTCGTAGAAAAGAAACGCCCGTTCAAAGGAAGAACGTCGCGCAACCAGGGCGGAAGCGCCTCCGCGCAGCATAGCGAGTTCAGGCAGCCAAGCGTTGCCGCACTGCTTTGCTCCGGCGATCAGGGAAGATCTCCAACTGTTTTTTTCCAACTCGGGCAGTTCCGCCTGGCTGCGTTCTCCCTGCCAGAACCACAGGGCTGAGGCTTCAAGCTCTACGGCCTTTTCCATAAACCACCCCCGGCGCAAAGCTTTTGAAAAACCCGCAGCCAGAGTGCTGCGCGCCGGCGGCCGCGAAGTTATCCTCTCGTTCCGCAGGGTCAGATTGACCGTATTTTTAGATATGACATCAACGACAAACATGCCTTCCCGGCCATAGCCGTCAAAAAGCCTGACAGTCGCCCCAGGCTTGACGCGCAAGACGCGTGACAGATGACGCGCTTCAGAACCCCCAAGTCGAAAAGGCAAACTCCATGCTTCCGGGGCAAGATAAAAACTGTGTAATGCCGCCATATTTTGAAACTACATATCGGAATAAACGTTACCTTCAATCGGCCCCTTTCGCCGGCAGCGCTGAATAGAGCGTCACCAAAGCCGGCAGGCTCTAAAAAAGCGCAATACGAGCCGTTCCTCCCTGATAAAAAGGTAGAGATACGACCTTTGCGGGCACATCCGCTTTAGGGGTACGTACGAGATATTCCACAGCATACGCCTTATCGGCGTCAACATAGGCAAGCGCAACGGCGCAACCCATAGAAGGCGCGAAGGAACCGCTGGTAATAACGCCCACTTCCCGACCGTCAAGCAACACTTTATCGCCGTGGCGAGCGCTACGCCTGCCGGGCATAACAAAAGGCAGCAACTTTTCACGGATGGCATGCGCTCCATCCTTACCCACATAAAGGGCATGCGAGGTCAGCATACCCGTATAACCGGCTTCAGCCGGACTGTGGCGTTCATCCAGATCCTGACCGTTGAGAGGCAAGCCTATTTCCAGACGTAAAGTGTCACGCGCGCCGAGCCCCGCAGGCATCACCCTCTCATCTTTAAGCAAAAGCTCCCAAAGCGCCTCCGCTTTATCCCAGGGACAATATAATTCCACGCCGAGCTCCCCAGTATACCCTGTACGGCTTACGCACAAGGGGCTTCCATCAAAGCTGCATTCTTCGCTGAAGCCGAAATAGGGCAAACGACGCCAATATCCCGGCAGAGCCTTTTCAAGCGCGAGAAAAGATTCCGGCCCCTGCAAGTCAATTTTGGCGGTAACGTCGGAAATATCCTCCAGGAAAAAAGTACTGCCCAAACGTTCCCGCAGGGCGGTAAAATCCAGAGCCCGACAAGCCGCATTGACGACAATCATGAAACGTTCCTCGCCAAGACGATACACGATGAGATCGTCAATGACGCCGCCTTCATGATTAAGCAAAAAGCCGTAACGGCAACGCCCCGGTTTTAAGGTGGCGATATTCACGGTTACGGCACGGGCAAGGGCTTCAGCCGCCCCCTTGCCGTCAAGAAGAAGCTCACCCATGTGGCAAATATCAAAAAGACAAACTTTTTCACGAGTATGCATATGTTCAGCAATAATTCCGGCAGAATACTGAATGGGCATATTCCAGCCGGCAAATTCAGCCATCCTGGCTCCATGAGATGTATGCCAGTCGATAAGCGGCGTGTGCAAAAGAGATGTCACGATATGCTCCTCATTCGGGCATTTCATAAAAATGCCAAGAAGGTAGCATGAGCTTTCATGCCCATGCGTCTTGCACTTGAGCTCAGGTTTGGACCCAGAGCAGATTAACAAGGAACGAAGATGAATGCCTCCGGATTCCGACAGAAAATCCAGCACGAAAAAAGTGTAAAGATCGCAAAGCAAAAAATCGCGTTTTTTTACTTTGCTCACGCCGCTTATCGCGGCGCGCTGATTTCTAAAACCCGGCGGCCGATGCGCAATCTGATGTCAATTTTTACATGTTACTGGGTACCGGTTTCACTCGCCGAATCAATACGCGACTTACGGATGGCCTTGAAATCATCTATCAACGCTACTAGTTTACCATAAGCCTTTTTAATCTCCAAACCATTTTGCGTCAGTCTCTCATCAGATTTTTCTATATATTTGCGCAACAAATACCTGTCGTTAAGCATTGCCTCTCCAAGGGAAATAACCGTAGTAACCAGCGAATCAAAGTAACTGGCAATCTCGAACTTGAGAGAATGCAGAAGAGTCGCCGCCTCAAACAGCATACGCGCATAACCGATGCGTTCACCTTGAAAATTGCGCTCGTATAAGTCTTCCAGCACGCGCACCTTGCGCGCCTGGTGAATATAGCTGTATTTCGCCACAACCTCCTGATGGAGTTCATGTACCTCGGCAAAGCGTTCGTAACGATCAGGAGAAAACAAATATAAATTCAGCACCTTGTCTATGTTAGTAAAAAATTCGTCGCTGTAACCGATCATCCTGCGCTGGTGTTTTGACATCCAGGCATAAAGAAATTTCAATCGCTTCTCCTCGGTATTCGTATTTTCCACAATTTCATTGCGCTTATAGACGATACGGTCGGTATGCTCACCTCGAACGATGTCGTTGAGGCGCAGAATCATGGTCGTCGTATCACGAATCAGGTTCACTCCGTTAAGCGCTTCTCCTGTCAAAGGATGAATGACCGCCTGCATTGCAACAGAGAGAGCCCGTTCCTGACGGACATTGTCCTGGCTGAACGCATGCTGCTTATAGCTCACGCGCAGAATGAGAACACGCTTTTTTTCATCAATAAAATACCCTTCGCGGGCAAGCCGTTCCAGCATGCCGTCGTGAATGTCTTCAATACTGACCAGGGCGATTTTTTCCACGCGAGGGTAAGGCTGATGCCCACCGTCAGACCAGATGGTAGTCAACGTGCGGTCAGATTGCCCCAGGGTGCGGACCAGAAAGCGCTCGCCCATTTTGTGCAGACGTCTGGCGAACAAGGCCGCCGATGTACGCCGTTCTGAAGCTATAGGATACCCATATAATTCCATAAGATGCTGCAAAACAAAGTTACGATTCCGCTCATAGGATTCATCGTCATCAAGCGCGAACTTTCCTATTCTCAAACCATACCGCTTGACTTCAGTATCAAGATCCATCGGAAATGAGGCATAGACCCCGGCAAGATAAAAGCTCATATCCTGAGGATGAGGACCGTGCAGACCCATGACCTGTCCTCTGTCCATAGTGAAGAGAAAAGGCGTGAGTAAAGAATAGTTCATTAAATCGCCGATATCTTGCTTCTGAAATTGCAAACGGAGATGATCGTGCAATCCTCTGGGCATACGGGAAAGCAAGGTTCCCATATTTTTAAGCATATAGCTTTGGGCGCGATCAACACGCACATGCGGATCTATGGGGGTAAGAAACTCAAACTGAAAAATTTCCTGAAAATATTCTATAGGACGGGCAAAAGCGACGAGGCTGAAACCGGGTAATTTTTTGTGTTCCCAGAGATCGCTTTCAAATGAGGGTAAAAGCTCCCGCGTCCCTACAATGGGATAATCGCTAAGTTCGCTGTAGGGCTTTACAAGACCGTATTTGATATGTGCCAGATCAAGAAAATGATGAAGAGAAGCAAGCGTTGCCAGACGCAAAGGCGCCGCAAGAGTCCATGCGTCTTGCCAGGCGGGAGCGGCGCGGGTAAAAAGATGTTTCCAGTCGATGGTCATAGCGTCATGAAAAATACACTATAAAATGCCTCCCAAACCAAGCTGCTACACTAAAATATTTTATGCATACGATCAAGCCGGCATGCAGTAGACAGGCTCAGCGAACAGGGTCCTTGTACGTATCTCCAGAAGATATACAGAGAATGAAAAAAATAGCGAGCAAAAGATTCGCTTTTTGCGGTTTTTTAAGGTAACGCCCCATTTATATAGGCGCTGCCCCTAAAAACATGCGGTATCAATTCACGTATTTATTTTAGGACAAGACTCTGCTACAAAAAACGAAAAATTTCCGTACTTGTCCAGTCTCGGCCAATCTTGTCCATGCCTCCGCAAGCGGTTTGAAATACATGTATATTTATAGGATACAATATGTTATTGAATCCGATTCGATAAACTGCCTCGCTTGATTTGGCTTAAGGAATCCAATTTTCATGCAACATGCGCACTATGATCGTATTCTGGGGATTTTATGCAGCGTGCTGGACGCTCACTCCGCCGTGCTGTTCCTGCCATTATACTCCATTGAGGATAATAAAACGCCCACGTACTGCATAGCCTCCGCTTTCAGCCTAGGCGATAAATTAAACTATGATGCGGATATTCAAGAAGGCCGAGGTCTGGTCGGCTGGATTCTGCGCAATAACGAACCGCTTCGGGTTGACAATTTTGATCAACGCAGAAACCATCTGGGCTACTATACTGATAATGAAGAACTCAGCATCAAGGCATTTATGGGGTGCTCCCTGCCCGGCAGCAAGGGCGCGCTTTGCCTCGACAGCAAACGCCAATACTCCTTTGCAGAAAAAGATCAAAAAATGTTACACCTGTTTGCCGAGTTACTCGCTCAACTTGAACTTGACAACAGGGACAATGAAAACAAGGGGCTCATGCTTAAATATTACGCCGCTCTTCGCACGGTATATGCTTTACGGCGTCAATATTCGCGCTGGACGGAATTTTTGCGGCATTTCCTTGATCTGATGGCGACTATGACGGGTTTTGCTTATTGCGTCTTATGCACACGAGATCCGGAGGGCACGGCTTACTCCATTGAAGGGGAAAATATCGTTCTTATGCAACGCCCCGGCGTGGCCGGTCCCTCGTTTCCCATGACTCACGGTATTATAGGATGGGTATTCCGCAACGCTTCGCAGGTATGCAGCGACGGGCCGGACGGCTCTCCTGAAACTCTTTTTGTGGGCAAAGGGGTGGACATTCCCCATTTCCAGACGGTACTCGCCCTGCCTCTCATCATACAACGAAAAACCCGCGGAGTGCTTTGTCTCGCCCATGACCTGCCTATGGAAATAAATGGGGCCACACAGGATTTTGCTCGTATGGCATCAGAACACCTAGCGCTTTTTTTAGAAAACCTATATGTTAAATGTCGTCTTAGGGATTTGCATCGCCAAACTCAGGTGGCAGAAGGCTTGGAAACATCGTCTGACGGTTAACGGACGATAACCCGCACCGCGTAATAGGGCTGCCGGCCTGCGCATGCTTAGGCGGCAACCCGAGTATTCAGGAAAAATCATGTTCCGGAAGTTCCTCCATTTTCTCGGCAAAGACTTGGCAATGGATCTTGGTACCGCCAACACCCTGCTGTATACTCGCAAAAACGGCATCGTCCTTAATGAGCCTTCAGTCGTGGCAGTTGATACCGAACGAGGTAACGTGCTTGCCGTGGGCAGAGAGGCCAAGGAATTTTTAGGACGCACGCCTAAAAGCATTAAAGCCATACGCCCCATGCGCGATGGCGTTATTGCCGATTTTGAGGTAACGCGGCAGCTTATCTCCTTTTTTATAAAAAAAGTCATTGCCGGTTTCAGCTTGGCCAGACCCAACATAGTCATCTGTGTGCCGACCGGCATTACCCAGGTGGAAAAACGGGCGGTCATTGAATCGGCGCAACAAGCCGGCGCGAATACTGTCCGCCTTATAGAAGAACCCATGGCCGCGGCTATCGGCGCCGACCTGCCCTTTCACCAGCCACTCGGCAACATGGTCGTGGACATCGGCGGCGGCACGACGGAAGTGGCCATCATCTCCCTCTCCGCCATTGCCTACGCCGAATCGGTGCGCGTTGCGGGCGACGCAATGAATACCGCCATTCAACGGTACTTCCAGAGTGAATTTCAATTGGTCATCGGCGAAAACATGTCTGAACGCATCAAGCTGGCAGTGGGTTCGGCATTTCCTCTGCCGGAACAATTAGTGGTAGAAGTCTCCGGTAAGGATATGGTTTCAGGCACGCCTCGCTCCGTTCGGGTTACTGATGGACATGTGCGAGAAGCCATGGCGGATCCCGTACGGGCCATTCTGCTGGCCGTACATAAAGCACTGGAAAAGACTCCGCCGGAATTGGCGGCGGATATCGCCAATTCCGGTATATTACTGGCAGGGGGAGGTGCCTTGCTTAAAGGAATCGATACTCTTATCCATAAAAGCACGGGACTCAATATCACTATCGATCCCGAACCGCTGACCACCGTGGTGCGCGGCACAGGCAAAACATTGAATGACCAGGATTTTTACAGTTCAGTATACATTAATTAAATCATACGAAAGTAAGTAATCCGCTTTGCAGGATCTCGAAATATTCTATGAAATCTCTTATAAAGCGCTTGATCGACGCCCTCGGCATATTCGCTTTTATTTTTCTCCTCGGCTACCTTTACCGCGAACAGATCAGCGGAACATTCCTCGGCGACATATGGGAAAGCATATACCGCATGCTTTTCGGCTGGGTAGGATACTAGTAGCGCATCACCATACACCACCGCGTCATCTTCACGAATGAGGCGGGAAGTTATCGTGATGCCGCGGACATTGGCGGCAGTGGTTTCCAGGCTGTGCGCATAGCCTCTGCCCGCGTCCACCCCAATGTGACTCTTCATGCCGAAGTAATACTGCTTGCCCTTTTTGGTCCGGCACATCTCAGGGTCGCGCTGCTTCTTTTCATTCTTGGTCGAACTCGGCGCATGAATGAGCGTGGCATCCACGATGGTGCCTCCGCGCATAATGTAGCCACACTTTTCAAGCGTGCTGGTGAAGGCATGAAAAAACACCTTGGCTATGCCATGCTTTTCCAGCAAGTGCCGAAATTTGAGCAATGTGGTGGCGTCCGGCGCCCGCTCGTCGACAAAATTGATTTTCATGAACCAGAGCAAGGAATAACTGTCGTAGACGGCATCTTCAATACCCTCATCCGACAGGTTGAAGCAGCACTGCAAAAGGTACATGCGCAACATCTTCTCAATGCCCATGGGCCGGACACCCGCGCCAGCCACTCGGATAGTATGGCTCAACGTAGGCTAGGCCACCAGTTCTTCCCAGGGAATGAACTCGTCCATAGCCTTCAGAAATTCTTCACGTTTTGTCGCACGCTTGCGAAGGCCGCATTCGACGTCTCGCTGAAGCCGGCCTGTTTCATTGCTGCCTCCCATGGATGGGGAGAGTATAATGAAAATGCAACGTGTCGGCGATCATATACTGGGGATTAAATCAGCGGTTCCTTAAGAGTTACGCAATACTAGGAAAGTCTTGATACGCAGATTCTGTTTGATTTCCCTGAAGAAAATAATGAACGCGCTCTCAAGCGCTGTAAACATATGCGGCAAAAGAACGGTATACGAAAAAGAAGCGATCTCGTATGAGGCCGCTTCTTTTTGGAAACTATAGCCAAGCAACCGTCATTCGCCCCGCAAGTGTTCATCCTCTTCCTGCCTGCTTTTGCAATTGATGCACAATTTTGTCACAGGGCGAGCTTTCAGGCGCGGTACGCCTATTTCCTCGCCGCACTCGTCGCAGATGCCGAAAACACCTTCATCCATACGAGTCAAAGCGGCCCGGATTTTTTTAATCAACTTGCGTTCCCTGTCACGAATGCGCAAGGTAAACGCCCGGTCAGACTCCACCGTGGCCCTGTCCGCGGGATCAGCGCAAAGTTCGTTATTGTCGGTCATATCCTCAAGTGTCATCTCGCCTTGCTTCAAAGCCTCTTCAAGCATGCTGCTCAAAAGTTCTCGAAAATACTCAAGATCCTTTTGTTCCATAAATTCCTCCCGCGTGGGTCAGCCCGGAAAACAAATTATTAAAAAAAATTTTAATAAAACAGCAAGGGTGCAAAGTAAAGGGAAAAACTTATCGGGACATTACACGTAGCGGAAAAAACATACAGTCTCCCACATCTTTAAATTTGCACCGCTCAGCCAAATGGTATACCATGGTACATCAAAGCAGTACGGGAAGCGCGAAGCGCGTTGTTGCGATGAAACATTGCCGCTGATCCCGGACGCTTGTCTCCGCGGTAACGTAGGTATAACGGCCCTTATACAAATTATGCACGCAAAAAAATACGCTTATTCAAATCTTCCCACACAGGAAAAAGTCAAATATATTATAAGTTGGCTGATCGACAAAAAAGCCATGGATATGGTGGCCTTAGATCTTTCCCGGGAAGCCGGCCCCACAGAGGCCGTGATTATTGTAACCGCAAACTCCGCGCGGCATGGACAGGGTTTGGCGGATCATATACTGCAATCCGCCCGCAACGACAATTTCGAATACATGAATATGGAAGGATATATCGTGGGACAGTGGATATTGCTGGATCTCAATGATGTGGTCGTCCATATCTTTCAGCCTGAAAGCCGTCAATTTTTCCGACTTGACGAGCTTTGGCCCTCTGCCGGCATTCTGGCCGATACCCGGAAGGAGATATAAATGTCCCGTTCTGTCACACCGACCCTTCTGCTCATCCTGGACGGCTGGGGGCAAGCTCCGGCCGGGCCGGGCAATGCCCTATCCCTTGCCGCCACTCCCCATATGGATGCTCTTATGGAACTACCCTCCCGTGCGGAATTACTATGCTCCGGTCGGGCCGTGGGCCTGCCTTCCGGTTACATGGGCAACTCGGAAGTGGGACATACGAATATCGGCGCCGGCCGCATCGTCTACCAGGATATGACCCGTATAGATCTGGCCATGGAAGACGGCTCATTTGCCGTTAACCCGGTTATTGTCGAAACCATGGCCACGGTGAAACAAAAAGGCGGCGTGTTGCACCTTATGGGTCTGTTGTCCGACGGCGGCGTACACAGCCATATTAACCATCTCTTTGCCCTGCTGGCTATATCCGATAAAACCGGGGTGCCCTCGGCAATCCATGCCTTCATGGACGGACGCGATACCGCGCCGGATTCCGGAATACACTTTATGAGACAATTGTCTGCCCGTCTCAAACCCGGTGCCCGTGTGGCCACGATTTCAGGACGTTACTACGCCATGGATCGAGACAATCGGTGGGATCGCACCCGGAAGGCGTGGGACGCCATGGTCAACGGCCGGGCTCCGATATTCGCCGATGCCGTAAGCGCGGTACAAGCGGCCTACGCCGCCGGAGAAAGCGATGAATTCATCACGCCCCGCCTCATTGCCGACGATGCGCATCCCCCCTGCCTCATACAGGATGGAGACGCCGTCTTTTTTTTCAACTTCAGGGCAGATCGGGCGCGACAACTCTCCCGCTGCCTGTCCGACACGGCATTCGCGGAATTCGATCGGCAAAAACTGCCCCGTCTCTCGGCTTTCGCCGCCATGACTCAATATGACCCTTCTTTGCCCATGCCTGCGGTCTTTCCCCGGCAGGATATGAACAACAGTCTTGGTCAGGTGATTGCTGACGCCGGCTATCGGCAATTACGCATTGCGGAAACGGAAAAATACGCCCACGTCACCTACTTTTTTAACTGCGGCCGCGACGATCCCTTCCCCAATGAAGAGCGCCGCCTCATCCCTTCACCACGCGATGTGGCTACCTACGATCTCAAGCCTGAAATGAGCGTTTACGAAGTCACCGATACGCTGATTACGGAATGGATGTCCGGCGCGTATGATTTTGTCGTCTGTAATCTGGCCAATCTGGATATGGTCGGGCATACGGGGAATATCCCGGCGACCGTTAAAGCCTGCGAGGCGGTGGATGCCTGCGTCCGCCGCATTGTCGAGGCGGTCAAAACGCGCAAAGGCCGGCTCATCATGACTGCGGATCACGGCAACGCCGAGGAAATGCTTACCGCGGACAACCATCCTCAGACAGCCCACAGCAAGAATCCCGTAGCCGTGATCCTCGTGGATGACAATATGTCCTGCGCCTTGCGTAACGGCAAACTCGGAGACATCGCCCCGACCATCCTCCGTTTGTGGGGCATGCCGGTTCCCGCAGAAATGACCGGACTATGTCTGGTGGATCAATAACGCCATGTCTCGACGACCTGTCGCTCCGGTCAAACCGGTAAGCGTGGAACTGGTGTTTTTCTATGTTTGTCCGTATTGCCAACGGGAGCTCCCGCTGGTATCGCCTCCTCAGCCCACTATGGTCGCCTGCGATGTCTGCCGGCAGTCCTTTCCCATTGTGCCTGTTGACGAATATTCCATTCAATTTATCAAGCTTATGCTTGCCAACGGCCAGGCGGCCATTGATCCCGACTACATGTAACGCAATATGGAGGCTGTTGTCGGATGAACAATCGCCAGATGGGGCTTTGTCAGGCGCAAAGGCCTTCCTGTCCTTCAACTCCTCTTCGCACACCCATGCCTCGCTCCTCTCCCGACAATAGTTGTTGCCCAAAAACAGTACAGGCTTTTTGCGACTCAGCAAATATTACTTTTGATCACGATAAGTTACATGAACTTACCGTCTATCTGTCTTTACTCAGCAAATGGAACAGGGTGATGAATCTGGTGGGGCAGGACGCCTGGGAAGACATCCTTGCCACTCTGGTAACAGACAGCTTTTATCTTGCCCCTTTCGTATCCGCCCTGAAGTTGCCCATCCACCCACAGTGCTGGGACTTGGGAGCGGGCGCGGGTCTGCCCGGTATTCCCTTACGCATGCTTTGGAAAGACGGAGACTATACGTTGGTGGAGGCACGGGAAAAACGCGCTTTATTCCTGCGTACGGTTCTGGCCTCATGCCCCTTGGAAGGAGTGAGTGTTTTTCATGGCCGTGCAGAGCGTTTTATGCCCGGCCGACCTCCGGCCCACCTGATTGTGAGCCGCGCTTTCATGCCTTGGGAAAAACTCCTGACTGCGACGAAACCGTATCTGGCTTCCGGAGGATTCTGCGTCCTGCTGACCCGTACTCCTCTTCACTCTTCTCTGCCGGATGGCTGGACAGCGGCAGCGGAGACGCGATACGCCGTTACCGGCAACAGCCGATATTTCTGGGCACTGCAAAAAATATAATCATTACCCAGGAAAAGCGTATGCTTGGCTGGAAAGATCGTTACCTCTTTGTAACCCCGCCTTTTTTTATGCCACAGGGTATCCGGGTTGAGGAAATACCTTTTGAACGAAACTCTCCCCGAGTGCCGTTTTTATTTATCTGCTTGTTTCTGACATTTATTCTCAGTACAGGATCGCGTCTGCTGGAAATACCCTATTGGGATAATCCGGCCTATCGTATGGGCAATGAATACCTGCTTGCCACTCATGACGCCTATCATTGGGTTGCCGGGGCAGAAGGTTTCGAATTCGGAACAGGGCATCCCATGTCGGAATTCGCCCGCATACTGTCAGAAATAACTGATATCCCCCCGGCTCAAGTCGCCTTTTGGCTGCCGCCTGTTATGGGGGGACTGCTGGCGGTCGGAGTCTGGCTCTGGGGGTGGGGTTTAGGCTATCCCTTTGCCGGATGCTGTGCAGGCGTGCTCTCTTCTCTGGCTCCGGCCTTTTGCGCCCGTACGCTTCTGGGTTTTTACGATACCGACCTCATCATTTTACTTTTTCCTCTGCTTTTTGGATTGATTCCTGCCTTGTGGCTCAACCCTTGGCTCATTAGCCCACTGGAACTGCTCTGGCGACTGCCGGTCGGCCTCTTTGCAAAGAAAATCCGCCTGAACAGAAACTCCTCTCAAGAAACGACGAAAGAGAAGATGCCCTTCTGCCTGCGCCGAATTGTGGATGTACTGCCCAGCATATGCCGCAGGCAATGGTTTTTTGGAAACAATGCCGCGATTCCGGGCGCATTTTCCATGTCCGCCACAGAGATGCGAGGATCCGTATTCGCTTGGCCATGGATAAGCCTGCTTATATTATCCGGCGTATTCGGCCACTGGACGGAAAGCTGGCACTCTTTATTCCCTTATTTGACACGCTTTGCCACCCTGAGCCTGCCGCTACTTATTCTTATCCTCGGTCCTGCCGGCGGCCGAAGGCTGCTGCTCTCCGCCTCTTTGTGCTACGCCTTGCCTATGCTATGCGGTTTCAAGGGAGTCATCGCCTCCCTGGTTTATTGCGCGCTCCTGCACCTGACATGGAGAGCCGCCGGGCAGGCCCCCGATGCATCCGGCAGACTGTGCCGACTCTTTCTCTATCTCTTCCGGCACAACCTTCTCCAGGAAAAAATCTTCCTGGCCGTCGCCTGGATCGGCACCATCTCCATAGTTCTCGATAGTGCCGTCTACGATATTATGATGCAATCATTTGCCGCATATAGCAACAGAAGCGGAGATATATCCCAAGCTTCCGCCATTACTCGCGACCCGCTTATGTTTCCTTCTGTGGCGCAATCAATCATAGAAGTGCAGACCATTGCCTTGCCGGAGTTCTTTGTATATATATATCCAATTGAAATTATAAGCATTATTGCTTTTATCCTTTTCCTCTACAGGTTGAGTCTCACGCCTGCCATGATTTGGTTTATTCCTCTATTGGCCCTTTCCTTGCTCAGTCTGAAAATGGGCGCCCGTATGATCCTGTTTGCCACTCCCGCATTAATGCTGAGCCTTTGTATGGAAGGAGGACTATTTCTGGAATACTCATTCTTTCGCCTCATCTTGCCTCGAATCTCACGCGCATACCGACAGGACACTGGAAAAAGCGCTACCGGCTTTGCTCCGTCAGCAAAAGACACCTCTTTACGGAAAGAAGCTATTCAATTGACAGCCTGTCTTATATGCACCGTCTGCCTGACCTGGCCCCTCATCATACTGCTGCCCGACTACACTCAAGGGCCAATCATCAGCAAAAACCAGGCAACCGCCCTTATGTTCATCAAAGATAACACTGAGGAAGACAGTTTTATCTGGAACTGGTGGGATTGGGGCTATGCCACACACCACTTTGCCCGCCGCCACACTATTGCGGACGGCGCTCGACACGGCGGCCCGTCGTTATTCCTGCCGGCTGCGGTTTACACAACGGCCGATCCTCGTTTCGCCCGCCAAATCATCAAATATACCGCCACTAAAGGCAATATTCCCGGAAATGTTTTTGCCGATCTCTCCGCCTCTCAAGCGCAACAGTTGATGCGTGACCTCGGGAACCGCCATACCCCCCTGATCACTGCCCCCGGGAAACAATATGTGGTTGTGAGCCTTGAACTGCTCCGCCTTGGTCTCTGGATAACCCGCTACGGTTCATGGAATTTTGAAAGCAGGCAGTCCTCTGGCTCCCTGATAAACAATTTATCGCAGGCTATGGAATTTAACGTGGATACCGGCATTATTCAGCCGGAAAAATCCCAGCCTGTTTACGCCGGCAGCATAGACATTTTCGGAAGCAAAGGGCTGGAACGCCGCTCATATAACCGTTACGGCGCGTATCACTTTATTTTCAACACGCAAACGTCAACTTTTGACAAAACTGGAAATCGAACTGCCAATTTGATTGAATCATTCTGGAAAATACAACGCGGAAATGCTCCTTCCTCCATCATGGTTAACGACAAAATAGTCTTGGACGACGTTTTCTATAATACAATGATGGTACAGCTTCTCCTTTGCCCCAAGGACGATCCGGGCATCGCGCCTTATTTCAGGCTCGTGTTCGACAATATGTACGCCAGAGTGTTCGAAGTGCTCTAAATCTTTATCTCCGCAATCCACTTATAGCTCAATTCTCGTGCCGAGCAATTTAAGAAAATCACGAAGCCAGGCAGGGTGCGCCGGCCAAGCCGGAGCAGTAACCAAATTCCCATCCACACAGGAGTTGCTGCCGCTCTCATTCATCGGACACCACGTTGCCCCGGCGTCAACCACATCGGGCTGCACGGCGGCATACGCGGTACAGGTCCTTCCCTTCAATATTCCTGCAGAAACAAGAATTTGCGGACCATGGCAAACCGCGGCAATGGGCTTTTTAGCCGCATCGAACTCACGCACTATCTCCAAAACACGAGGATTAAGACGCAGATATTCCGGAGCGCGCCCTCCGGGAACAATCAAGGCGTCGTAATCCTTTGTGTTCACAGCGTCAAAATCGGCGTTCAACATAAAATTATGACCACGTTTTTCAGAATAGGTCTGATCGCCTTCAAAGTCATGAACAGCTGTACGCACAAATTCTCCAGGCTTCTTGCCGGGACAAACCGCATGCACGATATGCCCCACAGCCTGAAGCGCCTGAAAAGGGACCATGATTTCATAGTCTTCCACAAAATCTCCGGCAAAAAGTAAAATCTTTTTAGCACTCATAACCGACTCCTTACAATTACATTCTGCGAAAGAAAAAAGGAGCTAGCGGACGGCGCTCCGTTCTCCCGGACTCCATGGGTCGATATGCACCAGCACATTGAAAACTTCCACGCCGATATATGCCGTTGCCTCGGCCGTATATAAGGCATCTTCAACGGTATGGGCAATATCGTTCCCTTCGCCGACAGTAAGATCGACGTCAACCCCCACATGCATGTCAACATGCAACCCCTGACCAAGATAACGGGTACGCAAGGCATGTATTCCCTTAACGCCGTCAATGCGCCCGCAATACTCCGCAAGCCGGGCATGTATCTCTTCTCCGGCGCCGCTATCCATCAGTACGCGGATAGCAGAAATGCAAATCCCCCAGGCGGCATACAAGATAAATCCCGCGACCAGCATGGCGCCGAGCAGATCCACCACAGCCAGAGAAGGAACCCACATGGCAACGGCAACGGCAACAACGATAGGCAGAGAAGACAAGGCATCGGAACGATGATCCCATGCCTTGGCTACCAGGGCATCCGATTTAAGCGCAACTCCCTTTTTGATAGTCCAGCGGTACAGGAGCTCTTTAGCCACAACGGAACAAAGCGCGGCAAAGAGAGCCGGCATGCTTCCGACATGCTCGTTTGTCCGGTCGTCCATACGGCCGGCGGCATCCACGATAATGCCCGCTCCGGCCACGGCCAGCAAAACGCCTATAAAAAGCGAGATCAATGATTCAAGTCGTTTATGTCCATAATTATGAAGTTCATCCGGCGGCGCTACCCAAAAGCGTACGGCCACTATTACCATAATGTCCGTCAACAGATCCGACAAGCTATGCATCCCGTCGGCAATAACCGCCCGACTGTTACCCGTGATGCCTGCCCAAAATTTGAATGTCGTCAGAATCGCATTCACCAGGAGTCCTACCCAGGTTGCCTGACGGATCTCGCCTCCCCTGAACAGATCCCGTTCTGTGATCTCGCGCTGCCTGTCCGTCATGGCGCTTTCTTCCGCCCCATTGTTTTTCTTCACAAGCGCCGCGGCAAAGAGTACGAACGCTCACCCTCACCGTCATATAAGAATAAGGATCATGCCGAGAGCGATTTCATTCTGAAATCGCTCTCGTTTTGATCGCACAAAACGCCGAAATGCGAGGCATTGCAGGAGGCTTTACGAAACGACGCTTCCGGCGAAGCCCACGCATACCATCGCAGGACGCAACAGTTATGGGAAAATCTAACAAGAGGGACTCCCAGCGTGGGAAAGCGCCTTTTTAATTCCCCTGACAGCTTGATTGGTGCGATGCTGGTTTTCAATAAGAGCAAAACGCACATGATCGTCGCCATGGGCACCAAAACCAAGCCCTGGAGACACAGCGACATGGCCTTCCTTCAGCAACAGTTTGGCAAACTCCACAGAACCCATATGCCGGAATTCTTCGGGAATTTGCGCCCATACAAACATCGTGCCTTTAGGCGCCGGCACCTCCCAACCGATGCGGTTAAGTCCTTCAATGAGCCAGTCGCGGCGTTGCCGGTATATTTCGCAAATGTCACGAACGCAATCATCCTGCGCATTTATAGCTACTGTAGCGGCAATTTGAATAGGCTGAAATATGCCGTAATCCAAGTAACTTTTGATACGGGTCAAGGCGTAAACCATATCACGGTTCCCTACACAAAAGCCTACCCGCCAGCCCGCCATAGAATAGCTCTTGGACATGGAAAAAAACTCCACACCCACATCTTTTGATCCGGGAATCTGCATAAAACTCGGTGGGATATGACCGTCAAAAGCAATATCGGCATACGCAAGGTCATGTATGACATACAATTTATGTTCTTTCGCAAAATCCACAACCTTCTGAAAAAATTCCAGCGTGGTGATTTCCGTAGTCGGGTTGTGCGGATAACTTAAAAAAAGCAGCTTAGGCTGAGGCCATGTCTGGCGGGTGGCCAATAGGAGATCATCGAAAAAATCCCGGCCCCGTCCGATGGGAATACTGCGCACATCAGCTCCGGCAATGATAGAAGCATAGGTATGGATGGGGTAGGTCGGATCCGGCGCGAAGACGACATCTCCTGGTGACAGCATGGCCAAAGCCAAATGGGCGAGCCCCTCCTTAACTCCCATAGTGCCTACGGCTTCACCTTCCGGATCAAGGGATACGCCAAAGCGCCGCGCATACCAGTCACAAATAGCCTTACGCAAGTTGGGAATGCCGCGCGACACGGAATATCGGTGATTCACATGCTTGCCGGAAGCTTCTACAAGCTTGTCCACTATAAATTGCGGAGTGGGCAAGTCGGGATTACCCATGCCGAAATCCACAATATCCACATTTTGCCGACGCATCTGCATCTTCAGTTCGGTAACCTGCGCAAAAACATAAGGCGGCAGACGGTGCATGCGGGGAAAATGATTCATGAAACAGGCCTCCGGTAAACAATTACGACAACTCATTTCATAACATCGGCCATCGGGCGATGTCTGAAGGCCGCTCCGCCGAAAAAGCGGTTTTTCACTTCGCTCCCGGCGGCTTTGCCGCCACGCCGCCCGGTAGGCGGCGTCAGAGAAATCATTGCATAATGCTTTATGAAATGACTTCTATAAACAATATTCTGATCATACGAGATCCCCCTTTATCATGTCAAACATATCTGAGCGAAACTTATGTTCGCCGTCCACAACGAGTGCAGAGTTTCAAAGGTAATCTGCTCTAGGTCTCAAGCCACAAAGGAAGGTTTGATGCAATGACGTCTTCGCAGGATGCATCCGGCGCGTTGCCAAAGGCCGCTCTGCCGAAAACCGCGTTTTCGGCAGAGCGGCCTTCATCAGAACTTCCTTTGTGGTCTGAAACCCCGGCCGAAAGGCCATATAGCCCCGACCCCGCCCTGAAGGGCGGGGTTTCTTTCCGGGGCGGAAGATTGGGAGGGGTCCAAACCCCTCCCAAGCGCGAGACGCAAAGCCATGAAGGGCTTCGCTACCTCATTTGGATACCTCGGCCATCGGACGATGTATGAGATGAGCTGTCGCCCTGTAGAGATTGCCTATGGCTGACTTATCAATTTATCAGATCAATATTAGCTCTAGTTTTTCAAGTATTAATAAAAAGTTTTCCTTCTATTTTAAAAATATCTTGCTGTAAACTCCAATATGATATAAGTTAGATACGATCAGAGTTTTTTCTGCAATATATTTAGCACATTTCATATGATATATCCTAACATTACAAGGATATTTCCTGCTTATATGGAGTGCAAAAAGAAACTTGCGTATGCGATTTTTTCGCAAAGGAGGTCCTATGACGACAAAAATGAAAATCTGTACCAGCTTTATAGTCATGATTTTATTAATCGGCCTGATGTCTGTTGTGGGATATCACGGTCTCAACAGCGTGACGAAGCTGTTTTCTGATTACAGCCGTATCTCGCACCTCAGCGTGGACATAAGCGATCTTCAGGCAAGCGTGAATACATCTAGATTTTTTCTAGAAAAATTTTTACGTACAGGGAATATAAAAGATATCGAGATGTCAGCCTCCATGCTGACAAAGGCCACAGATTACATCAAAAAAGGAGAGAGTCTGGCCAAACGTGAAGAACAAAAGCAGAGACTTAAGAATCTTACTGATATTTTTAGAAAATATATAGAAGCGTTGCATCTGCTGAAGGGCAATCAACAGAGTTTCAATGAAATCTCTACCGGGCAGTTCGAGCCTGCGCTTGCGAAGCTCACCGCGCTCGCAACGCATCTTGACGAACTTGCGTTGAATATTAGCAATGTTTACGTCTCAAAACAACTCACCGCTCTTTGGGGAAGGATCGCCGATCTTAAAACAGCCGCGGCTGAGTTTGATGCTGTTGCTTCAGTCAAGTATGCTGATATCGCTGAACAGCACACAAAGGCGCTCATGGAGATCGTTACCGGCTTGGAGAATGTTTTGCGTACGGATGAAGGGCAGCGCACCGGCGCCCAAATAACAGCGGCCGTCAATACGCTCTCCACCGTTTTAAACCAAAATAAAACTCTCGCTGTGGAAGCGGAGAAAGTCCTTCTACAAATGTATGAATGGGACAAAACAATAGAATACCTTGTTGATGCGGCAAATGAGAGATCCAACGCCGATCAGGCCACCATTTCACAGGAAATAAGCGATTTCAGCTCTTCCACCGCAACGCGCATGCTCGCTATTTCCTTATTCGGCATCATCTTCGGCCTGCTTTTCGCTCTGTTTATTATTGTCAATCTCATCCGAACCCTGAATAAAGTCGCTGTTTATGCCGACGCCGTAGCCAGCGGGGATTGGGAATCACGCTCAGGCATCGCGGAAAAAGGTGAAATCGGCGCCATGGTGCGGGCGATAGACCAAATTCCCCATATCCTTAAAAATATTCTTAACGACTATCGGAATCTGACTGCGCGCATAGAAAGCGGCCATTTAAACAGTCAATGCGACGCCAGCGGCTATGCCGGCGGATACGCCACTATCCTGCGGGGCGCCAACGACATCATCAATCGTCTGAACAGCGTAGTGGACGCCCTTCCTTCTCCTGTAGCGGTGTTGGATAAAAATCTAACCTTTACCTATCTTAATGCCGCTGGCCGACAATTGGCCGGAGATGATTACCAGGGGAAAAGCTGCAAACAAGTATTCAGTCGTGATGATGACGGCACCGCGACGGATGCCCTGCGCAAAGCTGTGGACACGCTTAAGGCCGCCTCCGCAGAAACCCGCGCCTATCCGCGTGGGCAGCATATGGATATCCGCTATACGGCTATTCCTCTGCTGGATAAAAATAATACGCTGGCATCTATACTCCAGTTGCTAGTGGATCTCACGTCCATCACGAATATTCAACGGACCATACAAAACGTGGCTCAACAGGCGGCTTCGATTTCCGGCAGGGTAGCCGCCTCCTCAGAAAAACTTTCCTCCCAGGTGGAAGAAGTCTCCCGCGGAGCGGAGATGCAGCGTACCCGGGTGGAAAACACGGCTTCAGCTATGACGGAAATGAACTCCACCGTCATAGAGGTGGCTAAAAATGTAAGCGAAGCATCAGAGCAATCATCGTTGACCAGAAACAAGGCGGAAGAAGGGGCCGAACTGGTGAATCACGTGGTCATGTCTATCAATTCGGTGAATACGGTGGCATCAACCCTGCAGGACAATATGCAGGAGTTGGGTAAAGAGGCAAAGAGCATCGGCGGAGTGATGAACGTCATTTCCGATATTGCCGATCAGACCAACCTCCTGGCATTGAATGCCGCTATTGAAGCCGCCCGGGCAGGCGAAGCCGGACGCGGCTTTGCCGTAGTGGCTGACGAAGTGCGTAAACTGGCGGAAAAAACCATGTCGGCCACACAGGAAGTGGGCAACAATATCTCGGCTATTCAACATTCCGCGCAAATCAACATTAATGAGGTGAGCGAGGCGGTCAAAGCCATCACCGAGGCCACAGGCCTCGCAAATTCCTCCGGGCAAGCGCTTATGGAAATTGTCGACCTGGCGACTGCCAACTCTTCTGTGGTCACCTCCATAGCCACGGCGGCAGAAGAACAGAGCGCCACCTCTGAAGAGATCAACCGGGCTATCGAAGAGATCAACGCTCTTGTGGGGCAGACGACGGACGGCATGATTCAGGCGGCTTCCGCCGTGCAGGAATTATCGCATATGGCCCAGGAACTCAATCGGGTGATAGGAGAACTGAAAGCGCAATCATGACGAATGTACGGCATCCCCGTCCGTCCGATTGCAACACAAGACGGCCAAACAGTCAGAGTAGGTTAACGCGAAACCCTGCACTCGTCGTGTACGGCGAAAACAAGGCCGGCGCGGGCCATCCTCTGGCCCGCGCCCCTTCGGGAAGTGAAAGGAACATACTTTCACGTCATATTCCGCCCTAATAATGAGACGCTATTCCGATTCAGCCTGGGTATCCTCACTTGCCTGTTTGATGAGATCTCCCAAGCTCTGTCCACCCACGTCAGAGGAACCACTACGGAACTCTTTACTTTTCTTGCGCTCCTCATCTTCCTTCAACTGTTTGATGGAAAGACCAAGACGGCGTTCTTCCGCCGATACATGAATGACCTTAACCTGGATATTAACGCCTTCCTTAAACATTTCCGCGGGAGTCTTCACTTTTTTGCTGCTGATTTCGGATACGTGCACCAGACCTTCTATTCCTTCTTCCACTTCGACAAAAACGCCGAAATCGGTAATATTGGTAATCAGGCCGTCAACCAATGCGCCTACGGGGTAACGATCAGGAACATACGACCACGGGTCTTCCATAAGCTGCTTGATGCCCAACGTAAACTTTTCATTTTCCTGATCAACCGTGAGCACTTTTGCCTGCACCATATCGCCGACCTGATATACTTCGCTAGGATGGCGTATTTTTTTTGTCCAGCTGATGTCGGATACGTGGATAAGCCCGTCAATGCCGTCTTCAATGCCGATAAACATTCCGAATTCGGTAATATTTTTGATGGCGCCTTCAAGTATTGTACCTTCAGGAAACTTCTCGGCCACCACTTCCCAAGGGTTGGGTTTCACTTGCTTCATGCCGAGAGATATACGTTTCTTATCCTGATCAACGCCCAGGATGACCACGTCCACCTCTTCTCCTACTTTCACCATCTGAGTAGGATGACGAAGCCTACGTGTCCAAGACATCTCAGAGATATGCACTAATCCTTCCACTCCAGGCTCAAGTTCGACAAAAGCGCCGTAATCCACGAGGTTAGTCACCTTACCGGACAAGTGCGCCCCTGTCGGAAATTTCAGAGTGATATCCTGCCAGGGGTCAGAGACAAGCTGCTTGAGTCCCAGAGATACTTTTTGATTCTCCCGATCAAAGGAAAGAACCCGCAACTCCATTTCCTGCCCCATGGAGACCATTTCCTTAGGATGGCGAATCCGCTTCCAGGACATGTCTGTGATATGCAAAAGGCCGTCGAGGCCGCCGAGATCCACGAACACGCCATATTCCGTAATATTTTTAACCCGGCCTTTAACCATTTGATTTTCGGCCAATGTGCCGAGCAGATCCTGACGTTTGGAATCACGTTCTTCTTCAAGAAGCACTCGACGGGAAACAATGACATTGCTGCGACGGCGGTTTATTTTAAGAACACGGAACTCATACTCTTGATTCACCAGAGCATCCATATCCGGTACCGGGCGAAGATCCACATGGGATCCGGGCAGAAAAGCCTCTACTCCACCAAGATCTACGGTATAGCCGCCCTTAATACGCCGCATGATGCGTCCCTTGCAAATGCTGTTCTTTTCCTGCACAGCTTCAAGCTGATCGAAGAGTTGCATTCGCTTGGCCTTTTCATACGACAGGGAAATCGTGCCTTCCACCTCGTTTTTGCGAACGACAAAGACATCGACCTTATCGCCAACCTTCACGGTGATGTTGCCCGCAACATCACGGAATTCGCTTGCCGGGAGTTGCCCTTCCGACTTAAAATTCACATCCACAAGGATACTGTCGTCAGTAATACGAACGACTTCTCCTTTGACGATAGCCCCTTCTTCCAGATTGCCGAAATCCGGATTCAGGTAATTTTCCAGAGCGCTTTCAAAGCTCATTTCAGCATCGCAGCCCATTTCCAGTTCCGTAGTTGTCAACATACGCCTCCTCCAACCGACAAAAAATTCCCGCTCTGGTGAGCGGTGCGCTTTCCTTATCAGAGACCGTACAGGAATTCAAGCAAGAAAGGCGCTTGCTTCAAGGAAAAAATATCATTTCTATCCAGACGGAAGATTTTTATCTGTTTATCCTGTTATTCAATGCGGATCTCATACAGCCTCAGAACTACACGCTATCGCACAACCACGCTGAATCGAGTATAAAAAAGATCAATTCGCCGCCCTCTATCCCGGCTTTTACACTATGATATTCCAACGCTCGGGCATGCCGACGGCATTGTCGGCCTGTTCCGTTCCTCCTTTTTCTCCGCCGGCGGAGGCTTCGGCTATTTCTGCATCCACAAAACGACGTACCGCCTCCGCAACGAGGGAGGATCGCGTCCTTCCGGTCATGCGAGCCAACTGCTCCAATTTGTGGCGGACTTCCGGATCAAGGCGAATAGCTATGGTGGACATGGCGTGGGACTCGATTTTTTAATTGCAAGCTGCCCGGCGACAAGAGCAAGAAAGACTTTATCCATAAGTGACAGTATGCTACATGATTTCCATGCCGCAAACAATATCTCCGATATTTGACACCGTCATCCTCGGGGCAGGGGCTTCCGGACTTATGTGCGCCTCTGTCGCGATCGGACGTGGAAAAAGCGTCGTACTTATCGATCACGCGGTTCGACCCGGCCGCAAACTTTCCCTTACAGGCGGGAAAAAATGCAATATAACCAATAAGAAAGTAAGCATGCAGGATTATATAGGAGAAAATCCGCAGTTCTGTCGTTCCGCTCTTGCCCGCTTCACTCCCGAGCATACGCTGAGCATGCTTCTTGAAGCGGGCATAGCATTTGAAGAACGGGAACTGGGGCAAATATTCTGCAAACACTCGGCCGAAGATCTCGTCAGCTTTCTTGTCAAAGCATGCGTAAGCGGCGGCGGCCGCATAGCCCTTGAAGAACATATCCTTGCTGCGGAAACAATACCTTCCTGCGAAAACAGCAATCCACCGGCGGAAACGACCCGTTACGCGCATGGCGATTTGCCGAAAAATCATGCCCGATTTCGAGTCCGCACCCGAAACAGCACCTATGAAGGACGTAATCTCGTCATTGCCATGGGGGGCCCTGCCTGGCCGCAAACGGGAGCAAGCGGACGGGGCTACGAACTGGCCCGCGCCTTCGGCCATCGCATTGTACCCGTACATCCGGCTCTTGCCGGTTTGCTGATGCCCCCCAACTGGCCTTTGAGCGGCTTGGCCGGCATATCCGCCACCGTGTCCGTCCGGGTTCTCCCCTCCCAGGAAACAACAGACAAAACAAAACAAGCAGGCCAATTGAAAAAACAGGGAACAGTCGATATTCTCGTGGCGGACGGGCTTTCCCTTTTGTTTACCCATAAAGGTCTCAGCGGCCCCGCCGCGCTCCAAGCTTCGCTATATTGGCGCAAAGGCCGCCGCTTGCTCCTGGATTTTTTGCCCGGGAAAACTCTGACGGAATTACTGGATGATAGCGCCTGCAAACAACTCCTTTTCCGCAACCTGCTGCGCCGCTTTCTGCCTGAACGATTGTGCGACGCTCTGCTGCCGGCGGAACTTGCCGGGAAAAAAATCGCTGAACTATCCCGGCGTGAACGTGAACGCCTGCGCTCGCTACTTAAAAACTATGAGATTGCGCCCATCGGCAGCGAAAATTTCGCCAAAGCGGAAGTTGCCGCCGGAGGCGTAAGCACAAAGGAAGTTTCTTCACGCAGCATGGAAAGCGCTAAGATCCCCGGACTCTTTTTCTGCGGCGAGATTTTGGATGTCACCGGGCGTCTCGGCGGTTATAACCTGCACTGGGCTTTTGCCAGCGGCTACGTTGCGGGCGCGCATATGTGAGGCCGTGTGAAATGCGCCTCCTTCCTTCAAAAATCCGGATAGATAAAAAAGGCCGCTGTTTTTCCCGGCGCGATCACCCCCAGATGACCGAGGTCGAGTGCATGGGCTGCGTTAACAGTGGCCATGCGGAGAACCGCTCTGTCTGAAAACCCCCAAAATGTCCGGGCGGCCTGCATCTCCTTTTTCATATCAAGGTCATGGTTGGACGCAAGACTGTCCGTACCCAAACACAGAAGCACTCCCTTTTCAGCCATGCGCTCCGCCGGGGCAAGGCCGGTGCCGATAAAGTGATTGCTGCGCGGGCACAAACACACGTTTGTCCCTTTACGGGCAAGAAGCGAGATATCGGCGGAAGAACACTGCACACAGTGTACGGCAAGAGTACGCGGTCCCAGTAGCCCCAGCATCCCGGCATACGCTGTCGATTTCATACCGGGATGCCGCCAGTCATGAGGCAGCAAACGTTGACGGAGTAGTTCATATAACGCCCCTTTGCCATGCAGAAGACACTCTTCCTCCTCCCCTGACTCCGCAAGATGCACGCTGAACGGACGCCTGCGCTCCCGGCACCAGGCAAAGGCGGCGAGTAAAGCTTCCGGGCTGACGCTGTACAGGGAATGGCCGGCTATAGCGCACCAATCGTAGCGATCCGGGGAAAGGAAAGCGGCGGCTTCCGGACAATATCCTTGCGCGGCCAGTACTTGAGGAATATACTCGGAAGGCGCCGGCCGGCCGAAACCGAAAACTTCAAGAAAATGTGTAATGCCGCATCGTTTTTCTGCCGCTTGAGCGACTAGAGCCGGATTACGGCTGCCCACATCGCCCACATGGACTGTACCGCTATGCCGCACTTGTTCCAGGACCGCATGAAGGCGCTTCAGCAAAACCTCCGGCAAGACGGCCTCAGCAGCTAACGGGATGAGACTCAGCAACCAGGCGGTAAAACCGCCGCCGCCCCGAGTGGCACCGGCCAAATGAGAAAGCTCCAGATGGCAATGCGCGTTGATGAGCGCTGGCGCAAGACGAACATAGCCAAGATCCGTAAGCGAACACAAGGAATGAACGCTTCGCCTGAAAGCGGAAAAAGACTCCACAGACACAACGCGCTTGTCTTCGACAACGATCACGCCGTCATCCAACTCGGCCAAAGGAGCTTCAAGCGCCTTTATGCCTCGTGCCGCACCTTCTTGGGCAAGCGTTATGACGGATTTTGCCCGAAACGCCTGTAGCATGGATTTTGCCGCTCCTCATCGACCCTTTGATAATCAAAACCTGTATGAATACTGACGAGAAAAACCGTGAGTCGTCCGCATCCCCGCCCTCCCGCCGTCATCGCCGTCAACGCGATCATGGAGACAGGCCGCATCCGCTTCACTTTATGTGGCAGAGACTGGGTTCTGCTGCGCCCGGCCTGCCTTGAGGTATTATGGGAAACCCTTGACGACGGAGAATTCGGGGATGACGAGCGCCTGCCTTACTGGGTGGAACTATGGCCGTCCAGCCTCGCCTTAGCCGTATGGCTCAAACGCAACCAAAACCGCATCATCGGCCGAAACTGCCTTGAACTCGGCTGCGGTCTCGGCTTTACTTCCCTGATAGGCGCATACCTTGGCGCCAAAGTGCTCGCTATGGACTATAACGCAGACGCCCTGTCCTTTGCGCGACAAAACGCTGAGGCCAATGCTCTTCCCCACCCCCTGTGGGTGCTTATGGATTGGCGTAAACCGGCAGTAGCGCCAAAAAGCTGCGATTTTATCTGGGGAGGGGATATCATATACGAAGATCGCTTCGTCGAGCCGATTTTCGCTTTTCTTGACTATACGTTGGCTGACAACGGACGGGCATGGATAGCCGAACCCGGCAGAATCACCTTTGAACGTTTCAAAACCACCCTCCTCGCCGAAGGATGGCGATTCCGGCGCATGGCCGGCGAATACGTTGACGCTCTGTATGCGCAAAAAATCCCGGTATCTGTCAATCTCTGGGAACTCTCCCGAAAATGAGTTTTGGCAAACCCCGCTAAAAATTGCGGGATGGAATTTTTAGCGAGAGCACGTTCATCAACGCGGCCGCGTCATGGAAAAACGCCGCAATCACTGCAGAAACCGGTCGCGCATCGCTTTCAGGTTAACCCCCAGCACTGCCGCCAGATAGCGATCCACGCTGCCGCTGCTGCCCTCCATGGCCGCAACGGCAGCCAGAAGATAGCCGGGATCCGCAAAAAAAATAGCGGCGCGCTCCGGATTCTTGGCAATCGCATAATCGTATTTACCGGCCAAACAAATGTTAGATTCCATATAGTCCCGCAATATTGTCTCTCTATCCACACCCAAAGAAAACAGCGTGAAGGCGGCGGCCATACCTGTCCTATCCTTGCCGGCTGAACAATGAAAGAGAAGCGGCAGGCAATCCTCCTGCTGTACATGACGGAAGAATTCCCTATAGACGGCAATGCATTCTTCATCCAGGACCAAAGAACGATAAATATCCGTCATAAACCCATACCCGCCTTTAGCGCGCAGCCCCTCGTCGGGATTCCAAGGTTCAAGCTTTCCAGGGACAAGGGGCAAAAAGATATGCTTTCGGACCGAAGGAGGAAGCCTGTCGGGATGCCTGGAGGCTTCGCCGGCAGATCGAAAGTCAATAACGGTAATAATGGGTATGGCGGCAAGACACACGAGATCTTCAGGACAAAGCTCCGTAAGATCATCGGCGCGGAACAGGAGACCCGGCGCCACATGGTGACCGTCACACGCGGGCAAGCCGCCGAGATCCCGAAAATTTCTACCCGTCGCCAACGGCAGACGACGCCGAACCTCAGTTACCGCCGCTATACGTAACGGGCGGAAAACACGCGTGCCATCTATAGCGCCGTCTTGAGTCGAAACGCACCATGCGCGACGGGGCAGGCAGACAAGCATGATAAAAAAACATATAGCGAGAAACCCCAAAAATACAACAAACACCGCATTCCTCCAGAGAAACCGCGCGTTATGCGGACAAGCCCGATGCCTCCATAGCCAGACTCTCGCTGACAGCTTCACGCACTATGCCCATAGCAATGCGTTCCACCGCCGGTGTAGACTCTTCATGGGTCACCACATGAAGGAACTCGTTTCCTTCCCTGAGCACCTGCGCGACCTTAAGTGAATAGTGCACGATAAACTCCGTAGTCACAGCGACGGTTACAGGATCATCCGCTCTAAGCGCTTGGGAGACAGAGGCATAATCCAGAGCCAGAATCGCGGCGCGCTCTTCCTGCGTCGGCGCTGGAAGAGATATCTCCTCGTTACCCGCCGCAAGATCATTTGCCGCAAGGTCGGCATCTCCGGACTGCGAAGGGCAACACGCACCGGCAGGACTTTTCGCGGCGCAAGACGCGCAGGCGGAAGGAGCACACCCTGAAGCCGCAGGGATGAAAGGATTGCTCATAAAAGCGCCGCAAGCGTCTGCGGCAAGAGTTCTGTCTTCCTTTCTCCCGCACGATATCCCGCCCGTTTTGTCCATCGTGGACATATCTGCAACAGTGTCACGGGCTCGAAAAACATCAGTTTTTTTTGCTGAAGAAGCACGCCGTTTTTTTCTGTTCATGAAGCCCCCATATACGTATATCTGGCAGTGGCATAGTTTGCATCTTCTACAAAGTCGGAAAAAACATTGCCACCATTAATATATCTTTTAGCCTTTGTCATGCTGTCTGCATCAGGCGTGCAGGGTAATCGAATGCATTCTAGATAAAATTTAGAAAGTATAGCTTTTATAGGCCACTCTTAGAGCAGATTAATTGTAAAACGTTGCACTCGTCGCCCTCGGCGAAATAAATTTCGCCTACTCCTCGTACACGAAAGACGACGCTTACCCTGTCGGTTGACAGAGCATTTTCAAAGTGAAAATACTCTAAATACACGTTTTGACGAAATTTTCGGAAATTCAAACTGTGGAGCTAGCGTATATCTCAGGATTCAGGCTGGGATCATTATACATTTTGAATTGAGAGTACAAGACAATCATCTTATTGCCAAAAAAATAGTCCTCGATCAATTCCTGTACAGCCTGACAAAGCCCCTCTCGTTGCCGCCGCAGTATACGCAATTTATCTTCGCATGCCCGGACATGTTCGGTTCCGACGTCAGGTCGTCGGGTTTGCTCTTCCATATGGTATACTTTCAAGGCCAGGATAGAAAGCCTGTCCACCGCCATACCCACGGTTTCAGTATTCCGGCGGGAGGAATTCTGCGCCGGAAGCAAGGGCACAAGAATATGATGGAGGCAGTGATCCACCTTTTCCATGGCATCGTTGCGCTTTTGATTCAATGCGTCCACACGGCGTTTGCAGTCCGCGATGACGCTGTCCGGCACATCTCTGCGTCTGGCCGTGTCCTCCACATGCCAAAGCAAGAAATTCCAACGATGCTGAGCGAGGATTAAAGCACTCAAGCAGTCGAGAGAATACTCCTCCGAACAGAACGGTTCTTCCGCTTTTTTTTCATGCCATGAGACCGTGGCAGACAACTGCGCGGCAAAGCAGTCTTCCAATACTCTGTGTATCACGGCTATTGTGGTATGCATCGGCCTGTCCCGCCTGCTTGACCGTTACCGGCAACATACTCCCGCTGGAAAGTATGGGAAATATCACTCGGAACAGCGGCTATTTCAACTTGGAATCAAAGTACTTGCCGATGCCATAGTCCCGGCGACGAAAAAATTTCTCCGCCGCCGGACCTATTATCTGCAGTTCCGGATGCTTACGCTGAACATCAAGAGCTATGCCTATTTCTTTAGTGCAGCCCGTGGAAAAGGTGGAATCCTTGCCCGACCAGATGGAAGGAACCTTTCTCTTTAAGAGAGCAAAGCTTTTTTCAATGTCTTCTACCGTCTGGAAACGCCAGACGTCCAAAAAACCGCTTCGCTGTACATGCTCCCACATGTACATGAGATCGTCTCCATCCATGCCGTGCTCAAAATGTTCAGCGGGATTAATGATAAAGGCATTGTCCAGATTATCCCGCAAATAGCCTACAAAAACGTTGACCACTTCTATGGCGGCCTGTGTCTGTCCGGGAATCGAGCCGATGATCGCGCTGTAGAAAATAACCGTTTTACCGGCTTCTTTGGCGCAGCGCATGGCCGCTATAATACTTTTGGACTGCAGAAGAATATCCTGCTCGCTGAACTTGCGTACCCAGTTCGCCCTAGGTTTGAGCAAACATTGAAACGCCCCGTCCGCATCCCGCCAGTAACAGATGACGTCGCGCGTGAATTCGTGGCTTGAGCCCATCAGAATTTGCATATTACGTCGCCCTTTAGCGATAACCATGTCGCATTCCTTCCATGCTCTGGCAAAAGAGACGCTGGCGCGGCAGAGATTGAGTTGCTCGGAAAGACCGTCGGAAATAATGACAAGATGGTGCTCACGTAAAAGTTGCAGCAGTTCATTTTTAGTCAGATGCCCATTAGTCGAGATAAAGGCTTTTCCCAGGACGCGCTTGAGAACCTCCTCTCTTTCCAAATCCCACAAAGTGGGGGAATGAAAATAAAAGGCGTCTTTCAAAGCCAGAATCACCCTATGCCCCTGTTTCAGCAAGGAAAATATGAGGTGGATATCAAAAATGAATCCACCCGCCACATCGGGGATGAAAAGAAATTTTTTGCTGTCCTCCTGTTCACCCGCGACAAGACCGCGCAGACAGGCGCAGTCCTCTTCCGCGCCCGTAACCTCATGAGCGATCTCTTCCATGGAGGTCGTGCCGTTCCAAATGGGCTCAAAAGTGGAAAGGCGCATAAGCCTGCTCATTTCAACAAAGTGCAGTTCCTGACGCAGTTGGGGAATACTAAGGTATTGCGCAGTAAAATCCGGACACCCGTGAAGCATACGCTGAAATTCCGAATCGGCGAACGCCTGTGACGCGCGGGAATTGGACAGACTTTTTTTCTCCCGGAAGGGATCGGGATCGCCGCACTGGGTCAGCACAATTTTTACCAGACGCTTAATCATGCGCGAAGGCAAAATGATGCCCTCAGTGAAAAAATTCTGGAAGCGGTACCGGCAGAGATTGACAATTCTGCTTCTGGCTGTTTTGCTGAGCGCGTAGCTATAGATGAGTTTGATGATAAAACGCCAGGCTTTCAGATATTCTTGTGCCAGCCGTTCTGAATCTTTTCGATAAATACAGAAAAAAGTCACGTCATCGCAAGGTGAGTAAATCTGAGCCTCCCCCCTCAAGGCGACCATAAAGCGCAATTGCTCCGGCGAAGCGACTATGGAAGGGCTGAGCAGGTATTCTATATTATTTTCCATCAAGAAATGATAGATCCAGGCTTCCAGAACAGGCTCATCGAGCTGGATATCGCTGACACGGACCAAATCCGGCAATCTAGACATACTGGCTCCACTTGGCAAAAGCAATACACTCGCCAAAACAGTCGAGAACAACAGGCCGCAAACAGAACAAAAACGTCTCGCTGCTCAGCCGTCAATCATATCGTCCCCTGTTCGGGGATATTGTCCGTCGCCATGCCCAAAGCTTCAGTCCTGGCGCTTTATCGTCTGCACAAAACCCGCTTCGCGCAGACGTTCAAAATAGTTCTTCATTCCGAAATCGGCCATGAAAAAACGCTCCGGCATGCCCCAAACATCAAGGCGGTCGCCTTCCGCAAGAAGATGCGCTTCATGACCGTCCAAAGTCAGATACAATTCCGAGAGAGAGTCCCCCACCATGACGGAGAATACCGTCTCAGCCGAAAGAACCAGTGGAGGGAAGCTGGTCAGATACGGACAAATGGCGACAACGGCATAAGCGTTAAGCCCGGGCATGAGCAAGGGGCCGCCCGCCGAACAGGCATAAGCGGAAGAGCCGGTTGGCGTGGAAAAAATCAGCCCGTCCGCTCTCAGGGAAATAAGAGGAGCGTCCTTCACCCTGAGAACAAGGTTGATCAAACGGGCCACTTTGCCCCTGGTCACCACGGCATCGTTAATCACCTCGCCGCTACGAATACGCGCGCCGTTCCGGAAGAGATCGTAGCGCAGACTCATGCGGGTCTCGACAGACAGCCCTTTTTCCAAAATTTCCTCAAGCTTGCGCTCCCAATTTGTCGCGGATAGATCCGCCAAGAAACCCACTTGGCCGAAATTTATGCCGGCAAGAGGAACGCCGCTTCCCAGGATCCTCCGGGCCATGGATACTATGGTGCCGTCGCCGCCGAGAACGAGAATAAGCTCTTCTTCAGGACGGACGGAGGAAAATTCTTCTCCCCTCCGTCCGCAATCGCGCGTGGCTATGCCGCGCGCGCGCAGCCATCGGACAATATCGCGGCTCACGACTTTCGCCGGTTGGTTGCCATCCTTGACCATCAACGCCACGGAGGTTATCTTACGTAAATCGGGCATGCCTACTCATCCAGCTTAAGGGAAAGAGGTGCTCCCTGCTTATTGGAAGAACCTGTCTTATATCGATCGGTACGCGACTGGTAAAAAACATCCGAAGGATCCGGGAGAAGCGAATTTTCAAATACATGCGGATCTTTTACCGGATCGTATTCTTCTGCAACAATTCGTGATCCCGCGGACAAAGGCAGGAGTTGATCGTCAAAACGTAATGGGGCGCTTTTCTTCTGCTGGCCGGCCCCTTCCAGCAAAGACATCAAATCCTCCTGGCGCATAGAGGCAAGGCTGTCCCCACTGTTACGAAAAGCCTCGGCCCTCTCAGACAGCCGCGACGCCGCGTTAGGCGATGTGGGGGCCATATCGCCGACAGGCGTTTTACGAAGTACAAAGCTCATATCCATCAGTTGCCGCTCAATATCCGCAAGGCTCAACTGCTGTTTACGCAATACCTCGCGTATTTCCTCCGTATGAGATGAAAACGAACGGACGAAAAACAAAAATATTACCAAAATCCCTGTGAAGCAAAAAAACAGCATGGTCATGACGGCAACGAGCGGATCCTGAAACATGTATCCTCCCTCTGAAGGACAGATTCGACGACAAAATCCCGGCGACGGGCAAACGAGACGTAGACACGCCCGGAAGGTTATCATACTTTATTTCGATAAACAACGGATTGCAAGGAACATAATGGCATCATCCTCTATTCGCCCATGCCTTGTAGTAGCGACTCAGGACGGCAACATTTACGATCGCCCGGAGCTTCTCATGATTTGCCGGCACGGCAGAGAATTCGCCCTGCCAAGACCCGACGAGCTTATTCCTTTGCCGGATGAAAGCGCACTGTTCCTTTTACCGGGACGGCGCGCCCTGGGTTTTGATCCGGCAAGCGGCCGGCCTGAACAACAAGAAGAATGGGCCGTGGCCGCCTTTGCCGCCCCGGCCTATACGCTGACCGCCCATCCTGCCTACGTAAGCGACCGAAACGCCCCTGTACTGCCTCTTTTCGCCTATGGCGCCGTTGGCTTTGCCAACAATCGCTTTTATATTTGCGCAAAAAAAGTCGATGAAGACCAGCGTCAAGTTTTCAGCGGCATTTCTCCCGCCCGTATCCGCAAAAAAGCTGAAGCTCTCATGCGCCGCTTTCCCAAAAACCGTCTTATACAACATTTGGCGGCTATATGCGCTCTGATCTACAATTGTCCGGCAGCGCGCAATCTCTGCCTCGGACGCTACGAAGCGCCGCTGCCTGTCTCCCGTACCTGCAACGCCCGCTGCATCGGATGCATTTCCCGGCAAGAAGAAGGCTCTCCTCTCTGCTCAACGCCCCAAAAACGCATGCTCTTTACTCCCACAGCCGAAGAAATTGTTGAAGTCATGGACTTGCACGCCGCCAATGAACGTAAAGCGCCCATCTATTCTTTCGGCCAGGGCTGCGAGGGAGAACCCCTGACCGAAAGCGCACTGCTCATTGAAGCCGTGCGCCGCTTTCGCGGCAAGGGCGGGCGGGGCACCATCAACCTCAACAGTAATGCCTCTCTACCTGAATCTGTAACCGCGCTTGCAGATGCCGGCCTGAGTTCTCTACGCGTCAGTCTCAACAGCGCCCGAGATCTCTCCTATTCCCGCTATTTCAGGCCTCATGGCTACGGGTTTTCCCACGTGCGCCAAAGCATCCGCCACGCCAAAGCAGGCGGGATCCACATCTCTCTCAACCTGCTCTACTTTCCCGGTTTCAGCGATACTGAGGCAGAAACTGCCGCACTGCTGGACCTCATCAATAAAGAACGCGTTGATTGCCTTCAATTGCGCAACCTCAATATCGATCCGGAATACTACCTGAATCTGATGCACGATATCGAAAGCGGTCCCTCCATCGGTTTTCTCAACTTCCGCAAGCGTCTGAAAAAAGAATGCCCTTGGCTGCACGTGGGCTATTTCAATCCCCCCACGGAAAACCTGAAAGAGAACAAAGTATGAAGGCAATTCTCAAGAATCTACCGAAAAATCTCTGCCGTCAAATAATCGTAGGCGAGCTTCACCCGGCGATGAACGGCCCTTTAAATCGTTAATTGTCTAAGATGATAAGGATTTGTAAAAATTGAACAAGGTCGGTGGTGCACGATAGTTGACAGCAGCGCGCAAGAATGAGAAAAAGGATAAATGTATTCTTCCGCGCGACAAGCGCCTGATCTTTCATACCTCTTTGAAATACCCTACTGCTTCACGGCAATAAGGAAAAAAAATCCACAGAAGCTCATGAGGAGAGGAAGGCGCTTTTACAATGCGAGCATGCGGAGCACGGTGCCTTTCCAAGGCATCTCCCCTGCTCTATACCTATACGAAATATTGTGGCGCAAATTTCTACCGCTGTTTGTCGCGTATTGCTTTTTTCTCTTTTTACCCGCCAAGTTGACGGCTGCGGAGACTCATTCTCTGCACGGCAAAGCATCGTGGTACGGCCTTACCGAGCACGGAAAGCGGACCGCCAGCGGCGAACGGTTTAATGCCTTCGGGCTCACGGCAGCTCATAGAACTTTGCCTTTCGGCACAGTAGTGCGTATCTTTAATTTAAAAAATCACTCACAGATTCTGCTGCGAATCAACGATCGCGGACCTTTTGTCAAAGGCCGTATAGTGGATGTTTCCCGAAGGGCAGCAGAATACTTAAAGATAGCGCGTTCAGGGTTGATCGACGTAGCCGTTGAGGTAATCAGCAACTCACGAGGCGAAGCGCTGAACAGAGAAAATGGTTTTTACGTGCACATCTCGGATGCAAAGACCCCGGACGAAGCGCGCCTTCGCGCCTCCCGGATAACGCAACGTGTTCGTCAGCCCGCACTAACGCTGTTTTCCCTGCAAGGACCGCATGCGGCCTATGCGGTTTGTCTTGGCCCCTATGAAACATTCAGTCAGGCTGAACGCGTATTTGCCGAGATTGAAAAAATGAAGATAGTTTCTCACGGGATCATCGAGGCCTCGTTAAAAGGAGGAGATATTCCCCGACATGTGCCCCCTTTCGCATGGGTAAAAGATCTCCGCCCCAAAAAAAAATATATCCACCGACTGGTAAAATAAACTATATTGCTACAACATTCTGTGCCTGCGCAGATTCCTTATATATCATTGCAAGTAGTGCGTATAAAAATTATCCTGTAACACTTCAGGACCCCGTGATGCTTGAATATCGGCAGGAAAAGTCTGCATCCATCCCGCCGCCGCAAGGATTTGCAAACAAAGCCTTGCGGAGCTGTTTGTCGTCTCGTTCAAGAATCTCTTAGCGGGAGCACAAAGAATATTAGAGCATTTTCACTTTGAAAATGCTCTCGCGGCGCAAAGCGAAGCGCGCCGCGCGCCCATGAGGCATAGGCGAAATTCATTTTCGCCTGTAGCGCCGAATGGAGCATCTTAAAATCAAAATGCTCTAAAAAATCCTTGGTTCGTCATCAGGAGACGCCGTATGACCCGTTTTCAAAATTTTGAGGAAATTTATAGCGCGCTGTATGTGGATTTTGACAATATTTATACCAGGCTTGCGGAACAGGAGCAGGCTCTTGCCCGTACATTCGCCACAAATCCGCAACGCTGGATGCGCTGGCTCGAAGGCCACGCCTTGCGCATGATGTATGGAGACGGGGTACGGCGGCGCATTCTCAAGCGCTGCTGTTATCTGAATCCCATTAGGTACCATGAATTCCGTCCCTTTTTTATCCGTACCGCCTTTCAGGTGGTGGACTGCCCCCCGTTAACCAATTATGGAAAAACCAGCGCCGACATTCACTTGGTTATGGATTGTATGGACGCCCTGGCCCACGTTACCCGCTTTGATGAAATTATTATTCTTTCCGGTGACGCCGACTTTACGCCGCTTCTTCTTCGCATCCAGGAGCATGCGCGACGCAGCCTCGTACTTAGCGTTGGCTACACCTCGCCTGCCTACGCGGCCGCATGTTCCTGGCGTATCCGCGAAGACTGGTTTATCGCGCAGGCATTGGAAGAACCCCATCTTGAAGAAAATGAGCCACGCGAGGAAAGGATTCCCGATTTGCGCCATAGCGATCATCGGGAAAGCAGAGCGCCTGACGAGCGTTCCCGTGCCACGGCGGCGTCCGAACGCGAACCTCACGAACAAGGCAACCGCCAGGACAAAGGTAGCGGCATAAGTCTGCCGGGGTACAAACGCGCCCGTCTGATAGAATCCATAAAACGTCTGGTTGAGGAATCCTCCGTGCCTGTACCTCTGCCGTCCGTCGCCCAAGTGTTGCGGCGCGAACAGGATGCCTCACCGGATTGGTTCAACGCCGGAACCTTGCGCGATCTGCTGGAATCACTGGATCTGACTCCCATAGAATTTTCGCCCATCGGACAAGGTTTCGTCTATGACCCCAATCGCCATGATCGCCCGGAAGAAAGCGGTCTGCGCGATGACTTTCGCCTGCATATGCCGGCTCTGTACGACTTTGCCCTCAAGGTACACAGACTGACTGATGTTCCACTACTCAAACCGGAACATTACTCCATCCTCTTGAATATGCTAACGGATGAAGTAAAACATCACGGCTTTTCCCGTTCGGAGATCGTCCGCCATATTGAAGATCGCTGTGAAGACGAAGAACTGCCGGTAAGTGCCTCCCAGATTTCTTTTGTGGTGGAAGCAGTGATTCGAGGAGGGATTAATCTATCCGCCGGCGGCAAAACAGATACGCATATTGATTTGAAGAAAGTCCGCCGTGCTTTCCTTCAGCGTGTTATCGAGTTGTGCAAGTTGTTCCAACTCTCGCTAAATCCCGCTGAAATGGCCTTGCTGCAAGAATGGTTACAGTCCGACAAGCGAGTAGAGGCACAACAATTAGCCCCTTAGAGCATTTTCACTTTGAAAATGCTCTGTCAACCGGCAGTGCAAACGATGGCCCAGCCTTGTGATCAAATGCCTGTGGTGTAACGGTCTTCATGGGATGGTCTCCGCATAGGTTTTATGATACCCAATGCTACCCCCTTTGCGCAGGCGGGACCATCCCATCAATATCAGCAATGGGGCTGAGTTCTCCATTGTCCATAAAAAAACGAATGCTGCCGTAACGCGCCACATCCTGCTCGTGGGTGACCACAATGATGGTCGTTCCTTGTTCGTTGGCTTTGCGCAACAGTTCCATGACTATCCGCGTATTTTCCGGATCAAGATCGCTTGTCGGCTCATCCGCGATCAGCAATGTGGGATCGTTGAACAAAGCACGGGCTATGGCGACTCTGCGCATTTCCCCACCAGAGAGGTTTTGTGGATACTCCAGGGCCAGGGAACGCAGACCGACGGCTTCAAGCAAAAACTCCGCCCGGCCTGAATCCGCGCCGCTTTCCGCCGCGAACAGTTGCGGCGTTCTGACATTGTCAAGGACAGTGACATTGCCGAGAAGCCCCATGCCTTGCGGAACAAAGCTTATCTCTTTGTTTCTCAGGGACGACAGATTCCTGTCCGACAGGACGTACATGTTTTCTCCCTTGAAGAGGACCGTGCCGGAAGTCGGGGACGCCAGCCCCGCAAGCAGAGTGAGAAGCGTGGTTTTTCCGCTGCCGGACCTGCCCGTGACGGTAACCATGTCTCCCTCGGCAATGGAAAAATTGACCTTGGACACAGCGGAGAATGACGTATGCCCCTGCGCGTGGCGCCTCCGGAATTCTTTGCTGAGATTAACAGCGCGCAGAAGGATCATGCCTCCTCCCGCATGGCTATGTAGGCGTCAATACGCCCGAGTTTGCGGACGGCGGGCAGGCAGGCCAGCGGCCCGGTAAGCAGACCGAGCAGAAAGACGCCCCCCCCCGTGAACAGCAGAGACGCCGTACCGGGGCTGATCGAGGGAAGCTGGAGGGCCACGCTGATGTACGCGCTGAACAGACGCATGATGAGGCCGGCGGTTCCCGTCCCGAGCAGCGCGCCTGCCGAACTGAGCAGCAAAGCCTCTGTGATGACCAGTTGCGCCAGTGCGGCGCGCGAGGCGCCGATAACCCTGAGCACCCCGAACTCCTTCCGTCTTTCCCGGACAATGGCGGAAAACACCAGGGCGATGACAACAAGCGCCAATGCCCATACTATTCCCGAAAAAATATATACAAAGCCGGAAAACATATGCAGTGCTGAGGCGATATCGGAGATCATGCCGGCGACCACGACGAAATCCAGATTATACTTCACCGCATACTTTTGCGATAGTGCGTTGACCAGTTCCTTGATATCGACCAAAGGCGACGCTTTGACGAGCGTCGATGAAACAAAGGTGTTTCTGTCCAACTGGTCGGGAAGATTAAGGTGTGGGCCGAGATCCGACAGCAAAAGCAATCGCCTGGCTCGGTCCAGATCCATGAATACCGAGGTGTCAAAGCCCATGCCAGTGGAGTCCAGCCGCGCGGCGATGATAAACTCCCTGTTGAAAAGCTGAATAGTCTCCCCAACCCGGCCTATGATTTTATGGCCCACCACGACTTCGCTCTCACCCAACGGACGATCAATGACCGCTGCCATCCATGGGCGCACGACAAAATCCGTCCGCGGATCAATGCCTATCAATTGTACCGGCAATGTGCAGCAGGCGGCCCTGAGGGTGGCGATGAAAAGCTGGGAGGTAACCTTGTCCACGCCTTTTTCGCCGCGAAGGTCATCTGCGAAACGGCTGTCCAAATAGAAAGAACTGGGTTCGCCGCGAAGCAGGGAATTCTGGATCTTGCCATCATAGCCGTAGGGAACAAACAGCACATCCGCGCCAAGGCGCTCCGACATCATGCGGGTGCCGGCGCCGAGTCCCTGACTGATAACCGTGCCGCAATAGAGGGTAAAGGAGAACAAAAAAACAATGGCCGCCAGAATGCCGGTTCTGAAAGGCTTGCGGCTCAAATTCCGGCGAATGACGTCAAATTGAGTCAATCTTGTCACGCGCGTTCCCCGGCGCCACGATCTTTTCCGGCCCTGAAGCGTGCTTCGGCCTGCAAAGAAGCGCTTTGCGCCGAATTCGTCATGCTTTTTCCCGCCCCGGCGGCAACGCAGACGGCGGTTATAACGGCCCCCCCCCCGAGAAGCGTGAGCGCGGGAAGCGTTCCCATGCGGCAGGCCATCATTTCGCCGGGGCATACCCCTATGAGCCATTGAGGCGTCGCCGCGACGAGCGCTCCCGCTAATAACGGCGCAAGAGCGATTCCCAGACGTACGCCCGGCGCTTTGACGAAAAAGAGCAGGAGGCCGGAAAAAACAATCACCCCGCCATCCCCCAAAGCCGCGCGAGCCGTCCAGAAGCACTTCATGGGCACGGCTCCGCCGGACGCCGTGGGCACGGACGCCTGGCACACCGGGAAGAGGAAATACGGCGCCAAAGCGATAGCGGTGCCCAGAACAACAAGAAAAAACGCCCCCCAGGAAATTTTTTTCATCGTCTTGCCCTTAAGCCACATGGCGCTCGACGGGTTGCTCCTCTCTGACCATGCGCCCGAATTCAAGACGCACCACCCTTTGGGCATGGGAAGCCACGTCCGGCGAGTGGGTGACCACAACTATGGTGCTGCCCTGTCCATGCAATTGATGGAAGATATCCATAACTATCTCCTGATTGGCTTCATCCAGGTTGCCGGTGGGTTCGTCCGCCAGAATGAGTTTCGGATGGTTGATAAGAGCGCGGGCAATGCACAGGCGTTGCTGCTCGCCACCGGAAAGCTGGCGAGGCAGATGGCGCGCCCTATGCCCCAGACCGACACGCTCCAAAGCTTCCAGAGCCTCCTGCTCGTCGGCCATACTGTGATAGTACTGGGCGATCATCACATTTTCCACGGCAGTTAAATAGGAAATTACGTGAAACTGCTGAAAAATCAGGCCGATCTTATCCCTTCTAATGGCCGTGAGATCTTTGGCGTTCAGACGGGAAATCTTCTCCCCGTCAAGAAAGACCGTGCCGTGGGTGGCTTTGTTCATGCAGCCCACAATGTTCATCATGGTGGTTTTGCCGGAACCTGACGAACCCATAATGGCCACCCATTCCCCCTCCCGCACGTTGAGAGTGACGTCGTGCAGCGCCTTGACAGGCCCGTAGATCATTGATACGCTGTTAAGTTCGAGTATATTTTTCATATAATACCTCAGGATATGCATAATGTTTTATTCGATTTCCACATAAAAATTGCTTCCTGCAATGTTTATGTGCTGGCTCTACCGGAAGCGCAGTTCCGGCAAAGCTCCTTGAAATGCCTTGCATTTCGGCGCGGTATCCAGCCGCTCTTCAATTCCGAATGCGCACAAGTTTGTATCCGGAATTGAAATTATTCGCCGCGCAGAACCAGTGATGGCTCCACATCGGTTGCTCTGGCGGCGGGCAGCAAAGACGCAAGAACGGTGACGACAAGAGAGGCGACCAGAGTAAACGCGACAAGAAAAAGCGGCGGGCTCACACCGCGCCCGAACACGCTTATGCTGACGGCCTGCGCGAAAAAATAGCCCGTTCCGACGCCCAACAAGCCGCCGATGGCGGCAAGCACCATTCCTTCGCCCAGAAATTCGCCGATAACGCTTTTGTTTTCCGCACCTATGGCCTTTTTCAACCCTATTTCCTTTCTCCGTTCCATAACGACCGTCATCATGGTGGTTCCCACACAGATCATGGTCAAAAACAGAACAATCACCGTCACCAGATAGACAAGCACCTGGAGCTTGGCGAGCACGGCGGCCTCCGAGTTCATAATGCGCTTGACCGGGCGCGGCGAGACACCGGGGACTTCCGCCTGGATTCTTTCCGCCAGCAAGGCGAGTTCTTCACTACTCGCCGCGATGCTCATCTCAACCACGGACACCATGCTTGGCTTCCCCATCAGGGATTCAAGCGTCTTCAGGGGCATCAGCACAAAGCTGTCTTCCGGGCCGCCGGAGCGGACGATTCCGCTTACCTTGAATTCCTTTTTGAATTTTTTCCCCCCGGCGGGAATACACTCCAGCGTAATGGAAGTGCCCGCATACAACCTGGCGTTTTCGGCGATATCCGTTCCGAGCAGAATCTGGTCTGCTTCGACAGGCCAGTCGCCCTGAATCCGCCAATATGGGCTTGTTTTGCGAACGGCGACCATATCCGTGCCGACCACGGTCAGCCCCTGCATGTTGTAATACATGGTCTCGTAGCGAAAGGGGGTCGCCCCCACGAGTTTAGCCTCGGCAACCAGGCGTTCCGCGCGGCGGGCATCCTCCAGCCGCATGGCGGCATCCGTCCCGGAAGGTGCCAGGATCATATTGGCGCCGTAAGAACGGAATTCGCGCCCCATCTGGCGCGGGATGTCATAATACACGGAACCCATGCCCAAAAACACCGTTGCGCCTATAGCGACCGCCAGAAGGGCGACCATCATCCGCGAGCGGCGGCGTATGAGCGAGCTCAGAATGATTTTCAGGTACATTGTCTTACGGTTCACAAAAATTCTCCCTCATAAAAGGAGTTGAAGCGGCCACTCGCCCGCCGTCACAGGCGGACACGGCGAAGTCAGCTGCCGTGCAGCACTTCCGTTGGCCGCAGACGCAACAGCATACGGATGGCAGGCAGACTGCCGCCGACAGTCACCACAAGCACCAGAACGGCGATGAGCGGAATAACCAGCCCCTTGGCGGCCACGGCCGATCCGAACACACTCTGCCCGATAATCTGCGCCAGCCCGATCCCGACAAGATAGCCAACGACCCCGCCAAGCGCCGTCGCAAACAGCATTTCCGTAAGGACCACCAGGGATATCTGCCCATCGCTCGCGCCCAGAGCCTTGAGCAGGCCGATTTCCGTGCTGCGCTCCATGACGTTGGCCGTCACGAGATTGGAAATCGCCAAAGCCGAGCAGGCCAGACTAAGCACGGTGAGCAGAAGCATGAGCAACTGCGTTTTCTGCAAAATAGCCCCTTCGGAAGCGGCCACCTGGAGAACCGCCTTGGCGCGGGAATCGGTGAGCACCTCGTCTATCTGATAGGCGATGGCGCTGACGTATGCCGTGCAGTACCATATTTCCCACTCGTGGCGCGACAGACTGTGCGGGTTCTGGGCAGCGCGCCTTGCCAGATCGTTTTCCGGCGTGGTCAGGGCGCTGACTTCAACCCGGTCCACTTTGCCCTCCAATCTGGACAAGCGCTGAACGACAGCCAGAGGGGCCAGCAGGCCGTCATCCTCCTTATCGCCCGCATGGTAAACGGAGCGGATCGTCAGTTCGGCGGCGCGTTCCCGTCCTTCCCGATCCCTGACGGCGACAGTGATAGTGTCACCCTCCTTCAATTTATTGCGCGCGGCAAAGGCCGCGCCCGCCATAACTCCGGATTCGTCGGCGTCCTTAAGCCACGCTCCCCGTATTTCCCACCACGATTTCAGATTGATGACGCCCGTGTCTACGGACTCGCCGGTGGGGATATCCAAGTGCTTTGAAAACCACGTTCCTACCATGGCGACAGGCGCCTCCGAGGCGTTCACCCTGGCCTGGACCTCAAGATAGGGAGTAAAGTCAACAATATTAAATGCCCAGAAAATGGTTTTCATTTTGGGCAACTCGGCCTCAAACAAAAATTTGCCGCTCACGCCCGCGCCTTCCCGGACGCCGTACAGATCGCTCAAAATAGAAGCCCCGCGCGGCTCGACCATGATGTTGGCCCCATAGGTCTTCAGTTCCTGGTTCACCTTGTCGCCCACGTCCAGCATGACGTTAAGCATGGCGGTGGCCAGAGATATGCCCAGCGCCATAGTGCAGGCCATCATAAGCAATTTCTGTTTCTGGCGGGTGACAGCCCCGAAAATCATCCGGAAAAACATACTCGCCGCTCCTTCCTACAAGAATCGAGGCTCTTCCGCCTCAAGACTTTCGGTATCAATGATCAACTGGCCTCCCTCGATTTTGAAAGGCAGAGGCACAGGGTTGCACCCCCCGGCAAAACCTATGGTGGACTTGTTCATGACTACGTCACACAGTATGCAGACCACCTGGCCTTTACGTTCGTAGTACCCCCCCCCTGAACCGCAGACGTCGCAGGCGTCAAGCCCCACGCCATATGCGGTTTCGCTCTTTTTGATGACAATGTACCGGATGTTCACGCCGCTCCTGGAGGTATAGACAAAACGATGCAGCGCCCCGTCGCCTACCATGGACAGAGGCAGCACAATTTTACCGTCCGTCACCGCAACGGCCAAAGGCGGGGAAAGCTCCACCTTCTTGTTGTCGTAATACGCGCCAACGGTCAGCAGAAGCAGCCCGGCCGCAAGCAGAACAAGGTAACCCTTGCTCCAGCGGATGCGCGTGCGCGCCTCGCTTTTATGTTTGCGCGTCTCAGCCGGGTTGTCGCCCATGATAACCGCGCCGCGCGAGCAATTCCAGAGAATCAGGGCAAGAATCGCCGAAATGCCGACCAGCCCGAAGAATGTAAGCCGGGCGTTGTTGAGGAAAAAAATGATCAGGTCCAGGGCCCAGTCATAGCGGGGAAGCAAACCGCGTCCAAGAAGAAGCTGCCCGAGAATAATCGCCTGCTGCGCGATAAAGACGACCAAAAGCGCCATTATCATGGGGAAAAGCATCTTCAGGGGGATTTGCGAACACACCTTGTATGCGGCGCGGCAGGTCAGCATGCACAGCAGCAGCCCGGCAAGATAGCCGACGATGATAAGCACAAAGTCGCTGCTGACGACCTGGACGACGCCCACGGCGAAATGAGAGGGATAGATGAATATGTCGGGGAGATAGTAGCCTGTCCATGCGGCGGCGATAATGAAAAACAGCGTCCGCATGAACGGGGAGGCGGCCTTTTCGGAAGAAAGACTCTGACTGCGGAACAAGGCAAGCAGCAACAGGAGTTCACAAGGTATCATCACGGCAAGAAGGCCCAGATCATAATACTCCCGCACAATAAAACCGGTGCCCATCTTCAGGAAGGCAAGCGCCGCAGCCGCCAGGATGCCCAGGATCATCCCGCATCCCGCCGGGGCGCGTACCTCAAACAGCCGCCTTTGCCGGGCAAAGCCAAGCAGGCCGCCAAGGATTATGGACACCGGCAGGACGGCTTCGGCGACAAGGAGCAAAAAGTGCAGCATGGAGACCCTCTCTGATCGGCGACGCGGTAAACGTAAAACACTTGCGCGTTTTTTGGATCGCCGCGCAAGTGTTTTACTGAAACTGGAACTCGTTATCAAGAAATAAAAACGGCAATTCCCGCTACTACCACTTACGGGGAACCCACTTGAAATCCCAACTGACCACTATGGGTTCTTTCCAGAAACGGCCTTTCACGCCTGTCTCTTTGTCCACGTGCAGGAGATAGCTTTGCTTTTCGGGGTTTTCAATAATGAAGGTGATTTTATAGTCGCCGGGGCCGTCAAGCTTGACGTTGTTGCCGTAGTGCGGGCCGTCGCTGGCGCTCATGGGCATAAAGCTGCCCTCAATGGTTTTGCCGCCTTTTTTTTCGGCGCGGTACTTGACGGTCAGATACGGCACAAAGTCGCCGGCGCCGTAACCGAGTGTGTTGCCTTCGACGGCTTTGATGTCAGCCTCCATGTGCATATCAGACTGAGAGGCGGCAAGGCCGCCGAGGCCGGCGGGCTCCATATCGACAGGCTGAAAATAGACGCCGGCGACCTGCAGGGGCCCCACGTTTTTCTCATCGCCCAACGGGAACTCTTCAAAGCCCTTTTCCGTGCCGGGCGCCGGGGCCGCGCCCAGGGAAACCGACGTGAATCCGGCAACGGCAAGAGTCAGAGCAGCGATGGAAAAAAATCCGCGAACAGTTTTGGAATGCATGTATTCCTTCCTCCGGTTAGAGTGTTACACCGCCGCTCCCGCGGCGGATTTTCTGGTATAGTAGAGGTATGAGCACCCAGCGAGAATGATGAGCGCAGCCTGAGGGAGCAGGGTTTCCAGCGTGGGATACACGCCGAGTAAATCAAAGGAAGCTATAAAGGATACCGGAGTGACGGAAACCACATCGGCCTCCTGCAATTCCTTTATGCCTCCTCCGGCAAAAGCGATTGCCATGATGTACATCAGAACGCTCGTCCCGATGAAAAAGGGACGCAGGGGAAGCTTGAGGCTGCCGAAGCGGATCAGCGCGAACAGCCCCGCCAGGCACACCATACCCACGCAGAAGCCGTACCAGACCATATCGACGTGTTCCTTGGCGTCTGCCAGAAGGGCCCGGTAAAAAAGAATCGTCTCCGCGCCCTCCCTGAATACCGCGAGAAAAGCGGCGGCGCCCAGGGCAAGGGAGCTTCCCGTGGTAACGGCGGAAGAAACCTTGTCTTGAACATACCGTTTCCATGCCTGAGCCTCGGCCTTGGAAACCATCCAGTTGCTTACGAAGAACAGAACAACCACCGCCAACAGCATGGTGGCGCCTTCAAGTACTTCCTGATTGGCCCCGCTGATGGAAAAAACCTTTTGCAGGACAACCGCCAGAACGGCGCTGAAGGCGATGGCCGCCAGACCGTTGGCGTACACTACCCGTGTCATGGCGGCGTTGCCTGAACGCACCAGATAGGCGGCGATGGCCGCCACCACAAGGATGGCTTCCACCCCCTCCCGCACAAGAATCAGCAGCGAGGCCACAAACATGGACCAGCCGCTTTCCTCTTTGCCGTCCAGGGCATTGCCGTCCTCCTTCAACATCGTGTTCAACGCGTCAATGCTTGTCCGGACGTCTTTATTGGACGCGCCTTCCGTCATCAACCGCTTGACTTCGGCAAACTGATATTCGACGATCGACGCCCTTTTTCCCGATACGTAGGCCATCACCGCCCTCTCCACGCCGAGTTTCTCATAAAACTCGAAATAGGCCTTGTTCACCAACTCTTTGGCTTTTTCGGCATCCTTCGTGGTGAAATACGCGTCGTAGGACTCGTCAAGGATACTCGCCATCTGGTCAGTGATCTCCCGCCATGAACCATACTGGGATGCGCAGGCGGCTTGCGCGAATAGCAGTCCCGTCATCAGGCAAAGCAAAACGCTGAATTTCTTCATCAGGCATACCTTGAGTTTTTGCGGATGCTAAAATAATGAAAATCAAATTCATTATCAGGGTACATGCCCTACCCGACAATTTTTGTCAACAACTTTTTCCCGGAGCAGGCGGAATCCCTCACCCGGACTGAATCCCGGATGCGCTACTCCCCAGACAGGCAGCAAAAAAAAGAGCACACTTACTGTTACAGGCTGGCGACGAAAGCAGCAACTCACCCCGGACCTTATGAAACGTCCCGGATTGATTAGTATCTAATTGCAAAAATTACAAGTATATTTTTGTGGATATTTTTGCAGGATCGTAGGCTGAAAAACATGGTTTTCATCTGACTTACACCGCCTTCATCGGCTAAAAATCCTCCAGGGTTTTGTAGTGTTTACTTTTGCAAGTAAACACTACAAGTAATTTTATAAATGTTAACCGCTTGACACTGCATTCGATTTTTGGCAGATTGAGACAAAATAGAAAATAGTCTTGGGGAAAACCCCATCCATGTCTGCACGTTTGGCTCAAGAAGGAAGAGCAAACATGCCAAGTTTTTCTATTGTCTTATTTTTGTCTTATTTTTCTAAAAAATACAGTACCATGTCGAAATAACGGCGGAAGCGGATTTCCGCGGATTACGCCGTTCAAAAAATATCAGGAGACTACAATAAATGCCTACGCATGAAGGTCCGGGTTACAATCCACCGACAAGACAGACACAAATCACATCACAAGCAGCAACGAAGTATTACGAACCCTGGCTATCCGAAGGCAACAACAACGCCCAGCATACCACCGGCGCATATATACCTGACGATAGCGCGATTGCTCCATATGGAGACCCGTCCGCGACCTCCCCTTTCGGCGCTCCCATTTCCTTTATCGTTGAGCCACCCGCCGGCAAGGCCATTGACGGGTACATCAGCAAAGTGACGCTGACTCCGTATACCGTTGACGGAGACTCCTGCGAAGGCAGCTTTGTTGATGGACAGGGCAATCCTTTGTTCGACGGCATGGTGAAGATTGATGACGACGGCATCATTTACAGCGTCAGCGTGGATAACGATACCTGTGTCATTACCGTTGACAGCGCCGCCTCTTCTTGGAAGCCGGTGGATTTTGACGGCTTCGGCGGCCTCCACTATGTGCCTGTGGACGCCGAATCCGATCTGGATGTTTACATTGATGCTTCAGTGACTCTGGCAAGCAAGACCCTCACCAGAGAACTGCCTACTCCTTTCTATATAGATGTGGACGCGGTGGCGGATCTGCCGGAATATATGGGAGGAGCGGATGCCTCGGTTTCCTTTGAACCGTCCGACAGTGAGAATCCGAATCTTGCCCCTGTCACTGAGTATGAAAACGGTGTTGTCAGCCATACAATAGGCGGCGCCGCTCTCGGAAGCGAAAAACAGGCTGTGCTGTCGCTGGGCGATGCCTCCTTCACGGATTTTGCCGATGGCTCGGAGGAGCATTTTGTGCTCGTTGCCTGTCAAGATGACTCTCTGCCTTGGCGCTTGGACACATCCCTTTTCGGCACAACCGGCTATGAGGCGTTTCCGCCGCCGCAAAACGGGACGCTGGAGACCTTCTGGCTGAACGCCGACAAAACGATGGCGGAATCGGGCGACCCCGGCGCGGTTATGTATTACAAGGTGCTGATTGATAATGAGTATTTGGCGGAGCACGAAGGCCGGATCAGTCTCGGTCTGCCCTTGATAGTGGAGGCGGAGTCGGAAGGCGGTTCCTATCTTTTTGATTTGACATCCTCCCCTCCCTAAAGTGAGGGGATTCCTATCGGATGCGCTCTTTCGAGCGTCCCATAGGCGGGTTCCTGCTTCATCACGGGCGCTTGAGCCTTTCCCGCTCCACAGGCT
>JAITHT010000002.1 GCA_031279825.1 Desulfovibrio sp.
CATTACGGCCTGCCAAGGCATAATTGCGCCTTTTTTCAGGGAAAAGGTACAAAACGAGAGTAAATGAGGCAATTTTTACCGGATTTTCCCCCTTTTTTCGGAAATTTTACTGCCTGAAATAAAGCCGCCCCGCCACCGGGCAATTGTTCAGCGGTTCCTTAGCTGGCAATTTCGGACAGCGGATGCCCGGATAAAGCTCAAAAAGCTATATCCACAAATTTAAGCGTTACACGCTACTAGTGTCTAATTGCAAAAATTCCAACTATATTTTTGCGGATATTTTTGCAGGATCGTCGGCTGAAAACCATGTTTTTCCAGCCGACTGACGCCGCCTTCGGCGGTGTAAAACTCTCCAGGGTTTATAGTGTTTACTTTTGTAAGTAAACACTAGCCTTACTCCCTACTACCCCTTTTACTTTAAGGAATAAACGCCATGCATCTGCCTGTGGAAACTATTCCTCCGGAAGAACTTGAGCAACGTTATGCGCGCTGCCGTAAACTGCTGGCGCAACTCAAGCCGGAAGCCGGCGGGATTTTGACCTTCAGCCGCAATTCCATCTATTATTTTACCGGTACTATGGGCTTTGGAGTATTCTGGCTGCCCCTGGAAGGCGAGCCGCTGCTTATGGTGCGTAAAGGGCTTGAACGGGCGCGTCTGGAAAGCCCTGGTCTGGCAATTGTTCCTTTTCGCTCCTTCAGCGATTTGGAAAATCTCGCGGTAAAACACGACGTGCCTTTCCCCGGTGCCGTGGCCGCTGAACAGTCAAGCCTGCCGTGGGCTCTGGCGGATAATTTAAAAAGCAAGTTGACAAAGACGGTTATTTCTGAAGCCGATACGGTGCTGAGCCGATTGCGCGCCGTCAAAACACCATGGGAGTTGGCAAAAATGCGCCTAGCCGGCGCAGGCCATGCCAGGGCAGTGGAAATCGAACTACCGAGGAAGATACGCCCGGGTATGTCGGAAATGGAGATAGCCCGATTGACCATTGACGTGTTCTTTGATTCGGGCAGTTGCGGACTCACCCGCATGCACAATTATGGAGAAGAGATCCTTCTCGGGCATATTAGTGGTGGCGATAACGGCAACTTCCCGACCTTCTACAACGGGGCGCTCGGCTGCAAAGGCTTGCATCCGACGGCGCCTTTTTTCGGCAGCGCCAATTCTCTGTGGAACCCCGGAGATCTCCTGACGCATGATGCAGGATTTTGCTGCCAAGGCTATAACTCGGACAAAACGCAAACATTCTTTGCCGGCAGGGCCGACGCCATACCCGCCAAAGTGCAGAAGGCTTATGACGTCTGCCGGGACATCGCATCCTGCATCGCGGCGCAGATGAAACCCGGCACCGTTCCGTCCGCGCTTTACGGCCAAGCCATGGATAAGGCGGCAAAAGAAGGTTTTGCCGACGGATTTATGGGAATCGGTGACAACAAAGTGCCCTTCTTGGGGCACGGCATAGGCCTGTGCATTGACGAATGGCCGGTACTGGCAAAGCGCTTCGACACGCCTTTGCAAGCGGGTATGACCATTGCTGTGGAGCCGAAAATAGGACTTCCCGGCATCGGCATGGTCGGCATAGAAAATACCTGGGAAATATCCGAAGATGGCGCTGTCTGCCTTTCTTCAAACGGATGCACCGAAATTATCTGCATTGATTAACCTCGGATCTCGCCGTCAGAGATGGCGTCTCATGAACAAGCGACGGTCTACCGCACGCCAGCAATTTCAGAATGATATTGTTCTTGCGGCGACAACTGCGCATGATGCGCTCCTCCAAGCCTTCTTCTCAAAGTCACAATGTTATCACGTTCTTTCGGTAGCCGCATCTGTACTCTTTTCTTCATGCACGGCAATGCTGCCCATATCTTCTAACACATGAGGAGCGAGTCCTCCTGAAGCGATATGCACGGACGAGGATAAGGCGGCATGGTTCGCGCCGGGTAAAGCACTGTTATTCGCTCCGGATAAGGCTGGAGGCCCCTCAGTCTTGGCCAAAGATATGCGTTGCACTTTTTCAATAGCCTCACGGGAACTGCCGTCAAGATGGGCTTGCCTCCGGCTGTCAAGAGCGGATGCCCTGCTACCGCTGAGAAAGGGCACGGCCTTATTTTCCAGGGCAGGGCAGGAGAGCCGTTTAAGGAGCATCTCCAATTCATTTTTAGAGGTATAACTGAGACTGATTTTCCCTTTATCTTCTTTCCCGGTAACGCGAACTGCCATATTGAGGGTCGCGCCGATTCGGGTCTGAATTTCCAAAAGTCTGGCGCTCTGGGATTGAAGATTTGTATCTTTCGCCGGAGAATCGTCACCTATGCTATCCTTTGCTTCGGGAACCGGCGATAAAACTTTATCATAAAGTGGACCCGCATGCTCAAAGGCATCCCACCTCACCTCACCGCTTGTTTTCCAGGCAGAGGCTAATCCCTCCGCTTCACGCACGGAGAGTTGTCGATCAATAATTAATTTTTTCAACCGCTCCTGGGCTTGAGATTCGCTTATGCTTAACAAGCAGCGCGCATGTCCGGGAGCAAGCCTGCCGTCCCTAAGATCCTCGAGAGCATCTTCCGGCAGGGAGAGCAGGCGAAGACTGTTGGCAATGGCAGAACGGCTTTTGCCAAGTTTTTTGGACAAATCTTCCTGGCTAAGGCCGAATTCTTCCTTCAGCCTGTGAATACCTAATGCTTCCTCTAAAGGATTGAGATCTTCCCGTTGCAAATTTTCAATGAGCGCGGCTGCCAGCATATCTTGAGCAGAAAAAGAACGCACAAGTACCGGAACTTCTGTCAATCCGGCAATCTGGCTCGCCCGCCAACGCCGCTCTCCAGCCACTATTTCGTAAATCCCCGGATTGGTCGGCCCGCACGGCCTGACAAGCAGCGGCTGTAAAAGGCCTTGGCTGCGAATGGAAGCGGCCAATTCTTCCAAACCTTTCTCATTAAATGTGCGCCTTGGCTGAGTATGGTTGGGGATAATATCCTTGACCGACACAACGTGTATGCCACTGTCCTCACGAGCTTCACTGGTTTCTCGAATAAGAGCGTCCAGACCTTTCCCAAGCCCTGTGGAGATTGATGCCATAAGAGTCTCCTTTTATACTAAGACCATTTTACGTTTGAGGCGCTCCTTTTCGACATAGCCTACGAAAGTAACGCTGACTCGGGCCATCCTGGCCCTCGCCTCCTCGGAGAGTGAAAGCGCTCGCTTGCATCTTCTGCCTCCTCTGTCCTGCGGAAGTAGCGGCATATGCCTCATAGGCGCAGGGCGCGCTTCGTTTAGCGCCGCGAGAGCAATTTCAAAATGAACTTGCTCGAAAAAGAATACGTGTATTTTTTCGCTACGGTAATGTTGTGAAAAGCACTTACGAGGCACTACGCATTACCGAAAGGGAGTGTCGCTCATAAACACGTGCAAGCAAAATTTTCTGGACGCGGAGCTTAGAGTTTTGCATATTCTTGCACACTACGCCGCAAACGCGTGCATTGACAGCAAATCAAAAAAACTGTCTGATTGGAGGTATTCATGGCTCATTCAGATCATTTTCGTCTTCTTTATGATGCAAGAGGCGACCTATATTCCGTCATGCTGAGCGCGGCGCTATGGGAAAGAGGCCACCACCGGCTTGAAGCGACGATTCACTCCATCCTTGAAGTAATGGAACCTTCCGTCAGGCCGGAACCTCTTGCTGAATGGGAAGATTTCAAGACTTACTGGGATTTTCAATATCCCGCCTGTATGAAAGTCGTGTGTGGCAACTGCAAAACCCAGACAGAAAACTGGCTCTCGGACCCGGCAAAGCCGTTTCGACTGAAAAGCGCACAACTTGGAGGCCTTGTGGTTTTTCATTGCAATACATGTGGGGCGACCGTCAGGAAAAAACATTTTAAAGACCATATATGCTTTGAGTTCAGTATTGCCGGCAGTTGCCTCAAGTAAATATTCCTTTGCCGGATTCAGAGGCATGAAGAAGATACCTTGCCCTTGCTACTCAATCCCTACGAGACGGCCTACGAAGAACTACTTCTTTAGCCAAGGCAAGATAGGACTCCGCGCCTTTCGATTTGATATCATAATGGATGATTGATTTGCCGTGGCTTGGAGCTTCTGACAGGCGCACGTTCCTCGGCACAACTGTTTCAAAAAGATGATCGGGAAAACACTTGCGGACTTCATTCTTTACCTGGCGGGTCAGCTTATTACGGGTATCATACATAGTAAGGACTACGCCGAGAAGAGAAAGCGCGGTATTGAGACGTTTTTTCACCAATTCGTAGGTATGCAATAACTTAACAATTCCCTCTAAAGCAAAAAATTCGCACTGAAGAGGGATAAGGAGTTCCTTTGCCGCGCAGAGCGCGTTGAGAGTAAGTAAGCCAAGGGAGGGAGGGCAGTCAAAGATGACGTATTCAAACTTTGCTTCAATAACTTTAACAACCTCGGATAGATAGTATTCTCTCCCTATTTTATCTACTAGCTCCATCTCCACCGCCACAAGATCCGTGGTCGAAGGCAATACGGAAAGATAAGGACTGAGGGAGGGAACTATACTTTCTTCAGCCAATTCCGGCTGAAAAAAAACTGGATACAGGGAATGTTTTGTGACGGCAATATCAAGTCCACTGGTAGAATTTGCCTGAGGATCGCAATCCACCAATAAAACTCGCTTTTCCATCACTGCCAGAGACGCGGCTAAATTGATCGCTGTGGTTGTTTTACCCACGCCGCCTTTTTGATTGGCAATAGCAATTATTCTGGCCACAATAGAACCTCATCATACACTACATGTTTCACGTGAAACACAGGAGACACTGCTTCCTGCTTGCTCCTGCCCCAAGGAGCGCAACCCGCTTCGACACCATATTAGTGCAAATTTCTAAGGAACCGCTGAACAATTGCCCGGTGGCGGGGCGGCTTTGTTTCAGGCAGTAAAATTTCCGAAAAAAGGGGGGAAATCCGGTAAAAATTGCCTCATTTACTCTCGTTTTGTACCTTTTC